>CAYOAD010000185.1:0-7839 GCA_964401845.1 uncultured Rhodospirillaceae bacterium
CTGCATCACCGCCAACAAAAACCCTTGCCAACAGGGAGCCGTCCACACATGGCTAGAAGCAGCTGTTATGGGCGCGGCCGATATTCAACCGTTTTACGGTCAACACCAGACAAGCCAGGCATTGCGGGCTGCCAGCCCAAACTAAGGAACTGGCGTCAGATCGTCGATTTTTCCGGCTTAGACCCGCCGCACTCACTCCTCCTTAATGCCCGCTTTCTCCAAACCTTCCACAAAACGCTTCCAGTCTTCGGGATTTTTATAAGGCAGTATTTTTGCTTTTTGCGCCAGAGAGTAATCCGGATGGACTTCCAAAGCCCCCGCCCAGGCCTGCCGGGCGTCCTCTCCGCGGCCCAAATGACTGGAAACCGCCGGATCTATGATGTCCTCACACGCGGACTTCCACGCAGATACGGTCCCATCCGTATCCTTTTCCATCAGACGCGTATAGCCCGCAACGTCCGCCGCCAGGATCGCCGATAGCCGTTTTTGAACGCCCCCGCTACTCAATGTCGACTTACCCCCGATGATCGATGGGCAAGTCCATGCGATCGGGAGGGGCGAGGCGAATCGGTCCGGGCCAAATACCGCGGGCATCCGCCAGGGATCCTACCTAGGACGGAGTGCTGCGCCCGGCAACTTCTGTAAAACTGGGCTTCCCGATCGGCGATTGGCAAGCCTCAGAAAGCACCAAATTCTGGCAAGGGGGAACTCAACCGCCGGATAATTGCCGGGACAGGGATGACCTCAACCAACTGAACTTCCACGACTGGTCGCTTCGACGGTCCTTGTAGCTTCGCTGGACGGCCACGCGTCGCTCAACATCATAGCAGCCCCCCGACAGTGAATTGCGACGATCAGATTGGCGGCGATCATTGGGACGCCTGTCATTGGTCTGCATCTAGTTTTCCCTCAAGCGTAATGGTCGACAGCGAATTCTATTGCTGGAATCATGCTTGCAGGAATGCGTCAAATAACCGTTAAGACCACGCGGCATCGGCTGTCTGATTGTGCAAATCCAGTCTAATTCGCTGCGCTGCCTTGGTGCTGATGGCGGTTCTGCGCATCAATGAAGATGCGGGCGATCTCCGGATGCTGCTGCTTGATCTGCCGCTCGATGTCGCCGACGGCCGCTTCCACGTCGTCGGACTTGAGATGGTCGGCGAAATCCAGGCTTTGATTTAGCAGCAAATCAGCCGGGCCGAGATGCATCGTCAGCTCCTCATTGACGCCGGTCACAGCCTGTTCCGCTGAAAAGTGTGACTGTTGCCCTGCATTCCCTCCTTCCGCCCTTGATCGGAAACCGGAAATTGCCCCTATCCCCGGCGTACTCTTATGCAGTCGAGGGGCCGCCCCCAATTGGGCGCCGGACATGCAACGCCACCCATCCCGTCGCAAACACCTGCCACTCAAATTTCAGTAATGCAATCTGAAAAAACAATCTTTTTACGATTTCAACATTTGAATATTAAGCTTTAGCGAGATTAAAATTAAATATAAGCTCGCTTTAGAACTATTATCCAAATCCAAGGACGAAATTATGGACGCCGGAAATAGAATTCTCAGAGAAATTGCAGAAAAATTCAAAGAATATGAGAGTCGTCTCGACCTTCTCCGCTGGATTGACCGTGAAATCGTCGATGAGGCCGGGAGGATCGACGAATTTTTCGACGACCTTGCTCAGCGCATGGAGGACATATTCCATCTACGGGATATCTCGCTCTATGTCCTGACGAACGAAATTTGGCTGCCGGTTACCACCGACAGCCCCGAGCTGACAATGGTTCCCAGTGCATTCGCCGACAATCCTTGCACCGAGGCCAGTCAGGTTCAAGAAAACGAGGACAAGGAAACCGTTTCTCTGTTTGTCAGTGTCATCTCGACAGAAGCACCGCCCATCCTTCTGGTCGTTACCGACGACCATATCGGCGGTCCGATGTCGGCATTACACGACCAGGACTTTCAGAGTTTCGTGCGCATCCTGGCCGGACAGCTGACGATCCTCCTGGACAATCGTATCCGGAGAAAACTTGAACAGGGTCGGGACGAAGTCATGGCGACGTTTTTTAGGGCGTTGAACCGCAACGACGCGGGCCCGACCGCCTGTTGGGGCCAAATGGCCAGTTTGTTTTCGGGTTTGCCTTCCATGAAGTCGGCCGGCAGGCCATCATTACCGACCCTGAATTTAGGAACGGATTGTACGCGGAGCAGGGTTCGTTCCCGAAGAATGGCCTCGCGATCGCCCGGATGGTCGCGCACATTACCTATGTGTCAGAGGAGAAGCTGAGCCGGAAGTTCGGTCGCCAACTTCAAAGCGCGAATTTCAAATCCTATTCCACGGGAAATGATTTCCAAGTCGAGAGCTATCTCAACTATCAAGGGTTCGCGTTCGCCAAGCGATTCGATCCCAACAGTTATCTCTATCTGACGCGGGCTGTGGACTACTTTAATCAGGCTGAAGAGTTCGGGGATTCGCTGGAAGACACCTACCGGACGGCGCTTCGCCGGTTCAAACCCAGAGTATGCCTGATCTCCATTTCCTCGGATTGGGCCTACAGGCAGTCTGAAACCTTCGAGATCGAATCCGCATTACGAGCGTCCGGCGTTTTCGTCCGACATACATCAATTGAATCCATTGACGGTCACGATGCCTTCCTGCTTCCCAATTCCGAGATCGAAGAGGAAATCCGTCACTTCATTTCGCAAGACGCCCCGTAAACGCCCAATGCCGAAGTTGTCTGCAAGCGTCCCTTCCCCACCGCGAAAAATTGATGGCCAAAAGCATTCCGGGAAAGAAACTCCGGGTGAACATGGGGCCATTTCCAGTAGGCCACGCCGAGTTCGAACAACGAGGCTTGATAAACGCTACGTCGCTGCGCTGCGCCGGTGCTGATGACGGTTCTGCGCTTCGATGAAAATGCGGGTGATCTCCGGGTGCTGTAGTTTGATCCGCCGTTCGATGTCGGTGACGGCAGCTTCCACGTCGTCGGAGTTGAGGTGGTCGGCGAAGTCGAGGCTGATATTCAACAAGACGTCGGCTGGGCCGAGGTGCATAGTCAGCACTTCGTTGACGCCGATCACCGCCTGCTCCGCCCTGGCGATGCGGGTGATGGCATCGACGACTTTTGGCTGCGCCGCTTCGCCGATCAGTAGCCCTTTGGTTTCATAAGCGAGGAAGGCGGCGGTCAGGGCCAGGATGACGCCGATGGCGATGGAAGCGACACCATCCAGCACCGGCATTTCCAGGTACTGCGCCAGGGCGATGCCAATGAACGCCACGATTAAGCCCAGCCCCGCCGCCGTATCTTCGAACAGCACGGTGAACACAGTGGGGTCCTTGCTGCGCCCCACCGCCTCGAAAATGCTGTGACGCCCCTGTGTCCGCCCGAATTCCTTGTAGGCGATCCACCAGGCGAAGCCCTCGAACACCAGAGCCGCGCTCAGCACGATATAATTGATCATGGGATTGCTGATGGGGTGCGGCTCCAGAACCTTGGATACGCCCTCGTAAATGGAAACCCCTGCTCCGCCCGCGAAAATCAGAATGGCGACGACGAAAGTCCAAAAATAGATTTCCATGCCGTAACCGAAGGGGTGGGCGGCATCGGCGGGCTTTTTAGCCCGTTTCATGCCGTGCAGGATGAGGCCCTGGTTGCCGGTATCGACCAGCGAGTGGATGGCCTCGCTCAGCATGGCGGAGGATCCGGTATAGAACGCCGCTCCGAATTTCGTAATGGCGATCAGCGAATTTCCCGCCAGCGCGGCGAAGATGACCTTCTTCGAGCCTCCCTCTTGCATGGCTAAACTTGCTCCTTATGACTGCGAATGCCGATGATGTCCGGCAGCTCACCCATCCATCGAAATACATGCCCGCCGGCGGCGGCCAATTCCTCGGGCCCGTGTCCGACCTCCGCTAACTCCGGCGCCGCGTAGGCGAACACCGTCATGCCGGCTGCAACGCCGGCCTGCACGCCCGGTAAACTGTCCTCCACCACGATTGTGGCGGCGGGGACGACACCCATCTCACGCGCGGCAAACAAGAACACATCCGGGTGCGGCTTGCCGCGCTCGACCTGTTTGGCGCTGAATAATCGGCCCTGGAACTTGTCGAGCAAACCCGTAAGCCCCAAGGTCAAATTCATCTTGTCGATCGATCCCGACGAGGCGACGCAGGTTTTCACGCCGCTGGCTTGCACGGCGTCGACGGCGCGGGCGACGCCGGACACCGCCGTGAGTTCGGACTTGAAGGCCGCATAGGTTTCGACTCTCAGCCGGTCGAGGAAATCCGGCGGTAGGGTATATGCCAACAAGCCTTCCGCCCAGGCCACCACAGCCGCCAGCGTGATCCCGGTTGTGGCCCTGGCGACCTCGGCTTCATCTATGTCCAGACCTTCCCGCCGCAACGCTTTGGCAAGGATGCGGTTGGCCGGGCCTTCGCTGTCGACCAGTACGCCGTCGCAATCGAAAATCACGAGTTCGGGTTGTGTCCGCAGCGTTGCTGTCGCTTGATTTGACATCGCTCGAAACATATAGCATTCAATTGCTCCGGCAAGGGACGGCCGCGTGATCTTCAGCGGCGGGCTTGCCCGACCTCGGGCCACAATTTACATTCGTTTCATGTACCCGGTTCGCCCGCTATTGATGGTGCCGTTCGTCGTCCTGATCCTGCTCGGTTCGGCCGCCGCGGAACCCTTGAACGATATTGCGGAAGGTATCGCCGCAGCCGGCCGCAGCGATCACAACCGGGCCATCGAGCTTTACACGCGGGCCATCAAATCGGGCAAACTAGCGCGAGAAAATCTGGCGGCCGCCTATGCGAACCGCTGCCTCTCTTTTGCGCTCAGCGAACGGCCAGACCGGGCCATCGCCGATTGTACTCAGGCCTTGTTTATGGAACCCGCATCGGCGCTCGCCTACAACTCGCGGGGCATGGCTTATCGGCGGTTGGCCCGATATGACGAGGCGGTGGCGGACTACACCAGCGCGCTGAGACGCAATCCGCGTTTGTTCGCGGCATTGGGTAATCGTGCTTACGCCAGATTTCGCGCCGGCGACCTAAAAGGGGCGCTTCAGGACTACGGGGACGCGATAGCCTTCAGCGACACCCACCCCTTTCTCTATGGCGGGCGCGGCATCGTGAATTTCGCTCTGGCCGATTTCGAAGAGGCGATGCTCGATTTCGCGGAAGCCAGAAAATTAAGTCCGGCGGATCCGTTCTGGTTGGTTTGGGGTTATGTCGCCAAGGCCCGCTTCGAGCGCCAAGCCAAACCCTTGGACGCCAGCGGCATGGCCGGCTGGCCCGGCCCTTTAATCGAGCTTTTTGCGGGCCGAACGGACAGCACACGGGTTCTTTCCCTAAACCCACCGAACAAAGGTGACCTTGAACTGCGGCGCCATTGCGAAGCCCTGTTTTTTGTCGGTCAGCATCACCTATTGGCGGGCCGCATTTCCGAAGCTGCCAAGACATTTCGCCAGATTACGGAGATAAAGGCGTCCGATGTCTGCCAGTCGGCCGTCGCCGTCGCCGAACTTGAGCGAATGAACTAGCCGGCAGCCTACATAAAGAGTTTCTCTCCCTTCATGTCGGCATAGAGACCCGCGACCTGATCGCCGTAGCCGTTATAGATAACGGTCTTGATACGCCCGCCCGATAGCGTGCGCTCGGTCGCCTGGCTCCAGCGGGGATGCGCTATTTCCGGATTCACATTGGCCCAGAAACCGTACTCGGATGACTGAACGGTCTCCCAAAACGTTTTTGGCCGTTTGTCGGTGAAGGTGAAGCGGACGATGGACTTGATCGACTTGAAGCCGTACTTCCACGGCACCGCAAGACGCAGGGGCGCACCGAACTGCGGCGCCGCTGGCTTGCCGTAAACTCCGGTCACCAGGAACGAGAGATCGTTGTTGGCTTCGGCCATCGTCAACCCCTCGCGATAGGGCCAGGGATACCAGAACTGCTTCATACCGGGCGCCATGTCGGGGTCGTTGAAGGTCTGCATTTCGATGTATTTGGCGCCCGAGGTGGGCTTGGCGAGCTGCACCAATTGGCGCATGGCAAAGCCGGACCAGGGCACGACCATCGACCAGGCCTCGACACAGCGGTGACGATAGACGCGCTCCTCCAATTGGACCTTGGCCAGCAGTTCGTCGATGGCGAGGGTCTGTTCCTTTTCGACCATGCCGTCGATCCGCACTTCCCAGGGGCGGATTTTGAGTTTGCGATTGGCTTCCTTGGATATCTTCTTATGCGATCCGAATTCGTAAAAATTGTTGTAGGTGCTGCTCAACGCCTCATCGGTGATGGGCCGGCCGGCATTGGCATAGCCCGGATTGCGGGCAGCCGGATAAAGGTGGGCCGAGGGGTCGGCCTTGCCTGCAGCAAGCGACACGGCGGGCGCGGCCGTGAGAATGGTGCCGGCCGCCAAACCCTTCATCAGTTGCCGGCGGCCGCGGAACAGCGCCTCATCGGTTACCGCGCGTTCGGGCAGTTCCCAGCCCTTTGGAATTCGGATCAACATGATGTCTCCCTAAACGAATGCCCTGTTTGAATAGCCTGAACCTAATATTTTTGCAGTTTAGAGCAATTCAAAGGTGCGTGAACATCGCCGGGTCTAGCGTGCTTCGGATTGCAATGCCAGAATGCGCCTCCCTTTCCTTCAATGTTTGCGGACCCCGTCATGCCCTCCTTCAACATCCACGGCTTCAACCACACCAGCTTCACCGTCGCCGATGTCGACCGCACGGTCGAGTTCCTGTGCGACGGTCTCGGCTTTGAACTCATGAACAAGGCGCCGCGCAATCCGGAAGCGATCCGGCACATCACCGGGGTCGAGGGCGCCGACATGATCGTTGCCTTCGTTCAGGGGCCGGGCCACCGCCTGGAACTGATCCAATACCTGGCGCCTGACGATAAGATCCAAGTCGAGGCGCGCCCCTGCGACACCGCCTTCGCCCACATTGCGCTGGATGTCGACGATATCGACGCCGCGGTGGAGACCGCGGAAAGCTATGACGTCAAGGCCTATGCCACGCCCTGGGTCATCGATCAGGGGCCCAACACCGGCAACCGCGTGGTCTACATGAAGACCTGGGACGGCATTACTATCGAATTCATCGAAAAGAAGTAGATCTCCGCCTAATCGACAAACGAAACCTCGACCCTGCCGAAGCGGCCGTAGTCGGCGGTGACGGTGTCGCCGGCCTCGGCGAACAGCAGTCCGGTAAGGACGCCGGTGGAGACGATTTCGCCGGCCTTCAACTCACGGCCCAAACTGGCGAGATCGTTGGCCAGCCAGGCCAGGGCATTGAGGGGATGGCCCAAAACGTTTGCCCCCTTGCCGTGCAGTGCTTCGCCGCCGTTCATGGCGACGCTAACCTCGTACTCGGCAAGATCGACGTCCCGCCAGTCCGGGCTGGGCTTACCCAGCACCAACGCTGCGTGGCAAGCGTTGTCAGCGATCAGGTGATGGGCGCCAACGGATTCCCAGTCTTCCCAGACAGAATCGACGATCTCCAGCGATGGCACCAGGTCCGCCACCGCCGGTTCGATGGTTGCCGCCGTGTAAGGGCCCTCACGGAACGGCACGTCGCGGGCCAGGCGGAAGGCCAGCTCTGTTTCGACCACACGCATGAAAGTGTCGGAGACCGACAATTCGGCGGGACTATGGTGAATGCCCGCCTCGAACACGCGGCCGCGGAAGGGTTCATCGACGCCGAGCTGTTGGCGGGCGATTTCGCTGGTGCAGCCGATCTTCCAGCCCGCCGTCCGGCCGCTGAGGGTTTCCACCCGCTTGTCCTGGATGGCGTAGGCTTCAAGCAGTGTTTCCGGGGCGTGCTCGGCCG
>CAYOAD010000186.1:0-2200 GCA_964401845.1 uncultured Rhodospirillaceae bacterium
GCTTTCGCGCTCGAACCTGCTCGACTTCATCTAACGCTGATGTAGGATCAAGCGTCTTCGACACTTTCTAAATCACAAGTAGCAAATAGTCATGACCGAGCAGAATGCTTCGACTGCAAGCGGAATCGACCTAGTGACCGGCGGTGGCGGTTTCATCGGCAGTCATTTGGTCGACAGACTATTACGCGACGGCCGCCGCGTCCGCGTCGTCGACAATTTTGAAGTCGGCAATCCGCGAAATCTCGAACATCATAAGGACGATCCCGCGCTTGAAGTCCGGGGGGCGGACATCCGCGACCGCGACGCCGTCGGTGGGGCAATGGCCGGCGTTGACCGCGTATTTCACCTGGCCGCCAGGGCGGACATCGTGCCCTCGATCGTCGAACCGCGGGAATATTTCGAATCGAACGTCGACGGCACCTTCAACGTGCTCGAGGCCGCACGGAAAGAGGAGGTATCCCGTTTCGTCTACGTCGCGTCGTCTTCTTGCTACGGCATTCCGGACGCCTATCCCACCCGTGAAGATGCTGACATTCGACCGCAATACCCCTACGCCTTGACGAAATATTTGGGCGAGGAACTGGCGCTGCACTGGGCCCAGACCTACGGTCTGCCAGTGGTCTCGCTGCGTTTCTTCAACGTCTACGGGCCGCGGGCCAGGACATCCGGTACCTATGGCGCGGTCTTCGGCGTATTCCTGGCGCAGTTGTTGGCCGGCGAACCCCTGACGATCGTCGGGGACGGAGAACAAACGCGCGATTTCACTTTCGTAACCGATGTCGTCGATGCTCTCGTCACGGCAGCCGCCAGCGACGTGTTGGGCGAGGTCTTCAATGTCGGATCCGGCGCGGCGGTCAGCGTCAACCGCCTGGTGGAATTGCTGAAGGCGGAGAAGACCGTGTTTATTCCCAAGCGGCCGGGCGAGCCTGATTGCACGCTGGCCGACATGACGCGTATTCAGGACGCCATGGGCTGGACACCCTCGGTGTCCATCGAGAAAGGTGTGGCGGTCATGTTGGAAAACATCGATTATTGGCGCGACGCCCCTGTTTGGCGGCCCGATGACATCGAGGGCGCCACGGCGGATTGGTTCAAGTACCTGGGCGACTAGGCGGCGGACCACGCCAAACGCCGTGCTTGCGATCCTGGCCGGCGGAACTATATTCCCGGCATGCAGCCTGATTTTTCGGATTTGACCCCCGGCGCCCGCGTTGTCGTCGCCATGTCCGGCGGCGTTGACTCGTCGGTGACTGCCGCCCTGTTGGCGGAGGCCGGCTTCGACGTTGTTGGCGTCACGCTGCAGCTTTACGACCTGGGTGCCGCCGTCACCCGGCCCGGTTCCTGTTGCGCCGGACAGGACATTGATGATGCCCGCCGGGTTGCTAATCTGGTGGACATTCCCTATTACGTCCTTGATTTTGAGGCGCGTTTCCAGGCCGACGTGATTGATGATTTTGTCGACAGTTACCTGGCCGGCGAAACGCCTATCCCTTGCGTGCGTTGCAATCAGACGGTCAAGTTCCGCGACCTGCTGCAGCGCGCCCGTGAACTGGGCGCCGAAGCCCTGGCGACGGGCCATTACGTGCGACGCGTGACGACATCTGACGGCATTGAGCTTCATCGCGGCGTCGAGGATAACCGCGATCAGAGCTACTTCCTGTTCGCCACGACACGGGATCAGCTGGATTTCCTGAGGTTCCCCATCGGCGGCATGCCGAAGGATGCCGTCCGCGCCCATGCCGAACGCCTCGGCTTGGCGGTCGCCGACAAGCCCGACAGCCAGGATATCTGCTTCGTCCCCTCCGGCGGCTATGCCGCCGTCGTCGAGAAGATGAGGCCCGGCGCGCTGGAGGCCGGCGAAATCGTCAATCTCGACGGCGAAGTTCTGGGCCGCCACGACGGCATCATCAATTACACCGTCGGCCAGAGGCGCGGCCTGGGCATCGGCGGCGGGCCGCCGCTCTACGTCATTGCCGTGGAAGCGGAAACCCATCGTGTCGTCGTCGGGCCAAAGTCCGCGCTAGCGGGTCAACGCGTCGCACTCCGGGACCTCAATTGGTTGGGCGATCCCGGCGCGCTCGACGATGGCGTCGCGGTCACCGTCAAGTTGCGCTCCCAGCACGATCCCGTAGCGGCGACACTTACCGGAGGCGCTGATGGAACTGGCGAGGTTTTACTTCAAAACAGGGGAATGGGCATC
>CAYOAD010000186.1:2210-7838 GCA_964401845.1 uncultured Rhodospirillaceae bacterium
GCCTATGTCGGCGAGCGCCTGATGGGCGGCGGCTGGATAGTGCGCGGCGGCGACGCTTTGGTGGCGGCCGCCTAAATCACCCTTTCATTGCCGCGCGGACGTGGTAAACATGCCGCCGAAATCAATTTCTGTTTGGAGTAACAGGCCATGAGCGAGGCCGAGGACGACGGCACCGTCGAACCGCGCGACTTTATCCGCGACGTCATAGACGGCGACCTGACCGCCGGCCGCGTGGCGGGCGTCGTCACGCGCTTTCCGCCCGAACCCAACGGCTTCCTCCATATCGGCCATGCCAAATCCATCTGCCTTAATTTCGGCGTCGCGGAAGAATTTGGCGGACGCTACAACCTGCGCTTCGACGACACCAATCCGGTGAAGGAGGAAATGGCCTATATCGAGGCCATCAAGGAGGACGTCCGTTGGCTGGGCTTCGATTGGGGCGAGCACCTTTATCACGCCTCGGACAACTTCGAGCAGCTCTATGCCTGGGCCGAGCACCTGGTTGAGGCCGGCAAGGCGTACGTCGACGATCTGACGCCCGACGAGATGCGCGAATACCGCGGCACGCTCACCGAACCCGGCCGCAACAGTCCGCATCGCGACAGAAAGCCTGAGGAAAGCCTCGACCTGCTGCGCCGGATGAGGGCAGGGGAGTTCGCCGACGGCGAGAAGGTGCTGCGCGCCAAGATCGACATGGCCCACGGCAACATGAACATGCGCGACCCGGCCATCTACCGCATTCTCCATGCCGAGCATCCGCGCACAGGCGATGCCTGGTGCATCTACCCGACCTATGATTTCGCCCACGGTCAATCGGATGCCATCGAAGGCATTACCCATTCGCTCTGTACCTTGGAGTTCGAGGACCACCGGCCGCTCTATGACTGGCTGGTCGAGAACCTGCCGGTTCCGGCCCGGCCGCACCAGTATGAGTTCAACCGTCTCAACCTGACCCACACGGTGCTGTCCAAACGCCGGCTGATGCAGCTGGTGACGGAAGGCCACGTTTCGGGCTGGGACGACCCGCGCATGCCGACGCTTTCAGGTTTGCGCCGCCGAGGCTTTCCGGCCGCCGCCATCCGCACTTTCGCCCGCCAACTCGGCATCAACAAAAGCAGCGATTCCGTTGTCGAGATGGCGAACCTGGAACATTTCGTGCGCGACCACCTCAATACCGCGGCGCTTCGGCGCATGGCCGTCCTGCGCCCCCTGAAAGTGGTGATCGAGAATTACCCGGAAGGGCAGACGGAGGAACTGGAGGCCATCAATAATCCGGAAGACGAAGGCGCCGGAAAGCGCCTGGTGCCGTTCTCGCGTGAGATCTATATCGAGCGTGACGACTTCATGGAGGATCCGCCGAAAAAGTTCTTCCGCTTGGAACCCGGCCGCGAAGTCCGCCTGCGTTACGCCTATTTCGTCACCTGCACCGACGTCATCAAGGATGATGCCGGAGAGATCGTCGAACTGCGCTGTACTTACGATCCGGCAACGCGCGGCGGTAACGCGCCGGATGGCCGCAAGGTAAAAGGCACCATGCACTGGGTGTCAGCCGAACACGCGGTGACGGCGGAGGCGCGGCTATACGGCCATCTCTTCAACCGGCCCGACCCCGGCGCGGACGGCGACTTCCTTGGCGATATCGAAGCGGACTCGGTGGAGATTTTGCATAACTGCCGCCTCGAACCCGCGCTGGCCGATGCGTCCGCGGGCGAAACTGTTCAGTTCGAGCGCCTCGGCTATTTTTGCGCCGACCCCGATTCGACAGCGGATGCCATCGTCTTCAACCGCACGCTCCCCTTGCGCGACAGCTGGGCCAAGGCTAAGAAAAAGGCATGAACCGGCTGATTTAATACCTTCGGAATATTTTTCCGTCCGGTTGGAAATCGCATTATGATGACGGCGTCAACAGTGGGGTGGGGAAGATGGCGCAAACGTTATTTGAACGCTATGGGGGCTTTGCGAGCGTAAGCAGGATCGTATCTTCGTTCTACGACAAGGTGTTGGATTCCGAGAATTTGGCGCCGTTCTTCGAAGATACCGACATGAAGCGCCAGATCGATCACCAGTCAAAATTTATCGCGTCCTTGCTGGGCGGACCGGTCAGCTTTTCCGACGAGCAGTTGGAACGCAGCCACCGCAACCTTGGGATCAACGACGCCAATTTCGATGAAGTCGCCCGACTGCTGAAGGAAACGTTCGAAGATTACGGCGTCGACGAAAGCGATATTTCGAAAATCATGGGCGACGTCAACAGCCGGCGGAGAATCATTGTCTCCGGCTGAACTGATCGAGACAGGGATTCGTTTGGGAACGGCGGATAGTTATCCGGCGACGGGGTAGATGAGCGACATAAATCACAAACACATCCTGCAAAGCATCGAGACGGCCATCGCCGTGGCGGAACCCGATACCGGGCAGATCATCTTTGAAAACGCCAAGTTCTTCGATTGGTTTCCTCTGGCCGACGTCAAGAGCGCCACCTTGCCGCTGCGCATTCCGGGATTGGATTGGGACGTGATGGCCGAACGCATCGGCGACGGCAGGGATTACGTGTTCGAGGTCGAAACCAAGGTGCGCAAACGCACCATACCGGTGCGTCTGAAAATCTCCCCGGCGGTCGAGGAAAGCCACTCCGTTCTGATCGTCGAGGGCGTCAACTTTTCGAAGGAACGGGAAGCCCAGTACATGCTGGATTCCTATTCCAAGATGTCGGAGAAGAACGCCAAGGAACTGACCAAGGAGAAGGAACGGGTCGAGCGCCTGCTGCTTAACATCATGCCCAAGTCCGTCTACGAGGAACTCAAGGACTACGGCGTGACGACGCCCAACCGCTTCGAGTCGGCGACCATCCTGATGCTCGATTTCGTGGGCTTCACCGACATGGCGATTTCGCACGACCCCAGCGCCCTGGTGTCGGAGCTCAACGATCTTTTTTCGGCTTTCGACCGCATTGCCGAGACCTTCGCCTGCGACCGCATCCGCACCATCGGCGACGCCTACATGGCGGTCTGCGGCCTGCCGGAGGAAAACGCCGACCATGCCGCCAACATCGCCAAGGTCGCGCTGCGTATGCGGCGATATATCGACAAGCGCAATCAGGCCCACCCCAACCAGTGGAAGTGCCGCATCGGCATCAACACCGGCGCGGTCATCGGCTCGCTGGTCGGCATTCAGAAATACGTTTACGACCTGTTCGGCCCCGGCGTGAACCTGGCCGCCCGCATGGAAAGCATGTCGGAATCGATGAAGATCACGGCCGGTCCGGAAACTTACGAAATCCTCAAGGACGATTTCGTCTTCACCGACCGGGGCGAGCACGACATCAAGGGCTTCGGCAAGATGAACCTCTATTTCCTCGAGGAGGAAAACCGCCATAAATTCTGACTGGCGGCGCCTGCGTCAACCGAACTTATCTGAACCTTTGCCGTCGTCCGCGGGCGCCTCGCCGGGCGGCACGAACAGCTCGATCTCATCACCGACGCCCCGCAGCGCATGTTTCCCCAGCGAATGCCAGTCTCCGTCGAGGTGGCGCGCCACTTCCTCGGAAACCAGAAAATTGGTGCCCAGCAGCTTGGTCATGCCTTCGATACGGGCGGCTTCGTTGGCGGCGGCCCCGATGACGCTGAATTCGATGCGCTCGGGCGTGCCGATGTTGCCGTACATCACGTCGCCGAGGTGCAGCCCGATGCCGAAGCCCAGTTCGCGCTCTCCCGCCGCCGCGCGTTCGGCGTTGACCTTGGCCATGCGGGCGACGGCGTCCTGGGCGGCGGCAACCGCCTGGGCGCAGGTTTTCGCATACGACGCCTTCTCGAGATCGACCGGGAAGATGGCCAGCGCCGCGTCGCCGATGTAGCGCAGGACCTCGCCGCCGCCGTCCAGGATGGCGCCGCCCATGCACTCGAAATAGACGTTGAGGAGGGCGAGGAATTCCGCCCGCGTCATGCTGTCGGCCAGCGGCGTCGAATCGCGCAAATCGCAGAACCAGATGACGGCGTGGATGTCCTCGCCGTCGCCCCGCCGGATCTTGCCGGCCAGAACCTTTTCGCCCGACTGGTGGCCGAGATAGGCGTCCAGCAGGTTCTTGGAAACGCGGCGCAGCGCCATAACCTCGGCGAGACGCGAGAGGGCAGGGCGGACGCGCCGCAGCGCCGCCAGTTCGGCCGCCGTGAAGCCGCCCGCCTGCTTGGTCGAATAGCTCGCTGCATGGATCTGGCCGTCCGTGAAGTCGAGCGGCTGGATGATGTAGTCCGTGATGCCGTCCTCGCGCAAACCCGCCAGCATGGTGAAATCGTCGGGACAGGCGGGGTCATAGAGCGGCCGGTGGATTTCCTCGGCCGATTCCACGACGCGGGCGACGGGGTTCTTCTGGTATTCTTCCGAATCGAGCACGCTGTACGGCGCTTCGCCGACGTCGACTTCGGTGGCGCCCTCGCGCCAGTAAAAACCCCGGCCCATGACGTTGGGGTGAAGCGTCGTGACGAAGACGGCTGAGCGCGCCAGCGGCAGGCCGCACTCCACCAGGCGTTCGCACAGCCTGAGCAGAATGTCCTGCGACAGCGGCGCGCCGGGCGCGCCCGCCACCAGCCAGTCGACGACCGGTTCGACGTCGATCCCGTTTGCTTCGGCGGCTTGGGCCATGGCGTCCCCCTGTGTCAAACGCGCTTCGTACTAAAGTGGGGTGAGTTCGACCGCGTTGCCAGCCCTGGCGGTGAGAATGGTCGAGGGCGGCACTTCCTCCCAGCGGCCCTTGGTCTCGTCCAGCGGTTCCGACACCACCGTCAGGCTGTCGTCGCGTTCGTCATAGTAAAGCGTCGGCGGCTTGTCGTCGGTCGAATAGCGCAGCACGTAAAGGTCGCCGCCGTTGGTGAAGGGGGCGGTGATGCGGAAGGGCGCCTTGACGCCGGCCTCATCAAGCGCGGCGGTGACCTGGCCCAACATGGTTCGCACCGCGCCAGCCGGATCGTCCTCAAGCCCGCCCGCCAGCATCAGCAGGAAGAGGATCTCGCTGTCTGTCGTGCCCTGGCGTTGCGGATAGAGGTCGTCGGGGATCAGCCGTTCCAGCGCCCGCCTGACCCTGGCGTACTGGCCGACCTGGCCGTTGTGCATGAAGAGCCAGCGCCCGTGCGTGAAGGGGTGGCAGTTGGCCCGGCTGGTCGCGGTTCCGGTGGAGGCGCGAACGTGGGCGAAGAACATCGGCGTCGAGATGTGGCGCGCCAGGGTGCGCAGGTTCCTGTCGTTCCAGGCCGGCAGGATTTCGTGATAGGTGCCGGGCTCCGCCCGCGTGCCATACCAGCCCACGCCGAAACCGTCGCCGTTGGTGGCGACCTTGCTTTCCTGGGCGTGCAGGCTCTGCTCGATCAGGGAATGGTCGGGCGCGTATAAAAGGTCTTCCATGTAGATCGCGGGGCCGCGATAGGTCAGCCATCGGCACATGCGTACAATTCCTTGAGAACGAAGCTGCGAGGCGCGCCATCATATGACCAACCCCGCCCGATTGCCCAAAATTTGTTAAATTGCCGCGCCTCTTGCTTGACAGCCGCCGCCGCCCCATTTATCAAGCCGTTCACCACGCCTGGGGCGGAGTAGCTCAGCTGGTTAGAGCAGCGGAATCATAATCCGCGTGTCGGG
>CAYOAD010000187.1:0-7822 GCA_964401845.1 uncultured Rhodospirillaceae bacterium
GTGTTTTATACGGATTTGTTTGACTCATAAATCAGAGTCCGGACAGAACCTACCAGAGCCAAGGCAGGATCACGGGCATCGTCAGCATGGCCGCCAAGGTGGAGACCGTGATGATGCCGGCCATCAGCCGGACATCGCCGCCAAGCTGGCGGGCCAGGATGAACGAGGACGACGCTGTGGGGAGGGCGGCCATCAGGATGGCGACCTTGGCGGTCAGTCCGCTGACACCGAACAGCCAACAGGTTCCGGTCATCAGGAGCGGCATGCCGATCAGCCGCACGACGGCGGTCTCGCCGACGGTTTGCCCGGCCAGCCGGATGGCGCGCAGGTCCAGACCCGCGCCGACGCACATCAGGCCGATGGGCAAGGCGGCCCGGCCCATGATTTCCAGCACCGGGCCGATTATCGGCGGCACGCCGATGCCGGTGACATTGAGGGCCGCCCCGGCCAGGCAGGCGACGATCAGGGGGTTGCGCACCATTTCGATCGCGCTCGCCTTGAATCCCGGCGGATGCATGCCGGAATAGCGCGCCAGGGCCATCACGCACATGGCGTTGGCGGCCGGCACCATGATGGCTACGACGACCGCACCCAGCGCCGCGCCAGCCGTGCCCCAGAGCTCGAAGGCGATGGCCAGACCGACGTAGGAATTGAACCGCACCGTGCCCTGAAAGACCGACGTCAACGCGGGACCGCTGGTGCGGCCGCGAAATCCGACAACAACGCCGAACCCCATGACGATCAGCGCGGCGACGATGGCGGCCCCCAGCGGCAACACCCGGAAGCCTTCGAGGTCCGCGCCGGCCAAGTTGGTGCCCAAGAGCGCCGGAAACAGTAGGAAGTAGACCAGCCGCTCCAGCGGCAGCCACAAGCTGTCGCCTGGAAAGTTCGCCCATTTGAGCACATAACCCGAGGCGATCAGCAGGAAGACCGGCAATAGCGCGGAAATGATGGCCGCCATCGACAATCAGTCTCCTGCCATCGCCATGGCGTCGAGGGCGCCCTGCAGGATGTAGGCGGCGGCCATCTTGTCGACGACTTCGGCCCGGCGTTTGCGCGTGGCGTCGGCCTCCAGCAGGGTGCGCGTGACGGCCTGGGTCGACATGCGCTCGTCCCAGAAGGCGATGGGAATGTCGAATTTTCCCAGCAGGTTGGCGGCGAACTGGCGGGTCGACTGGCAGCGCGGACCTTCCGTGCCGTCCATGTTGACCGGCAGGCCGAGCACCAGGGCGCCGATCTCGTCGCGTTCGATAATGCCGCGCAAGACCTCGGCATCCTTGGTGAATTTGGTTCGTTTGACGGTCTCCACCGGCGTGGCGATGGAGTGCGAGAGGTCGGAGCGCGCCAGGCCGATGGTTTTACTGCCGAGATCCAGGCCCAGGACGGCTTTCCCCGGGGCGATGTGGCTCTTCAGTTCGGCAGGGTTGCGGACGATCATGGCCGGTGATACTTTCCGCTCGCATTTCGCCGAAGACCAAGTCGTGTGTTGGCTTTCAGCGTCTCGGCGGCGTCATTCAACAAGTGGATATTCGAGGAGAAAGTGGCACATGTCGCTGGATAAAGCCACCGTCGCAGGCATCGCGCATTTGGCACGCATCGACGTGCCGGAGGAAAAGCTCGAACCGCTGGCGGGCGAACTCAATAATATCCTTGGTTGGATCGAACAATTGGGCGAGGTCGACACCGACGGCGTCGCCCCTATGACCAGCGTGGTCGAGATGGATCTGCCACAGCGCACCGACGAGGTGACGGACGGCGGCTACCGCGACCGCGTACTGGCCAATGCGCCGCAGCCCGAGGACGGTTTCTTCGCCGTGCCCAAGGTCGTCGAGTAGGGCGGGCCCATCATGTCCGAACTGACCCAACTCAGCCTTGCCGGGGCGCGCGACAAACTGGCGGCCGGCGAGATTTCCTCGCGCGAACTTACCGAGGCCCACATCACGGCGGTCGAGGACGGCCGCGAGCTCAACGCCTTCATCACCGAAACGCCGGAGCGCGCGCTGGAAATGGCCGACGCCAGCGACCAGCGCCGCGCCGACGGTAAGGTTGGCCTGATCGAGGGCCTGCCGGTCGCCGTCAAGGACCTCTACTGCACCGACGGCATCCAGACGACGGCCGCCAGCCACATCCTGGAAGGCTTCGTGCCGCAATACGAATCGACCGTCACGGCCAACATGTGGGCCCAGGGCGGGGTGATGCTGGGCAAGACCAACATGGATGAGTTCGCCATGGGTTCGTCCAACGAAACCAGCTATTTCGGCCCCGCCGTCAGCCCCTGGCGGCGCGATGGCGAGGAGACCAAGATTGTGCCGGGCGGCTCATCCGGCGGTTCGACTTCGGCCGTCGCAGGCAACATGGCGTTGGGTGCCACCGGTACAGACACGGGCGGCTCCATCCGCCAGCCCGCCGCTTTCGCCGGCATCGTCGGCATGAAGCCGACCTATGGGCGTTGCTCGCGCTGGGGCATCGTGGCTTTCGCCTCGTCGCTCGACCAGCCCGGACCGATGACGCGCAGCGTCCGCGACGCCGCCATCCTGCTGGGCGCCATGGCGGGCCACGATCCCAAGGATTCGACCTCGGTCGACACACCGGTGCCGGACTACGAGGCGGCGCTGACGGGCGACATCCGCGGCATGAAGATCGGCATTCCGAAGGAATACCGGGTCGACGGCATGCCGGGCGAGATCGACGCCTTGTGGACGCAGGGCACGGAATGGCTCAAGGCGGCGGGGGCGGAGATCGTCGACGTCAGCCTGCCCCACACCAAGTACGCCCTGCCGGCCTACTACATCGTCGCCCCGGCGGAGGCCTCGTCCAACCTGGCGCGTTACGACGGCGTCAAGTACGGCCATCGCGTCGAGGCCGACGATCTGACCGAGATGTACGAACGCACCCGCGCCGAGGGCTTTGGCGAGGAGGTTCAACGCCGCATCATGATCGGCACCTACGTTTTGTCGGCGGGCTACTACGATGCCTATTATCTCAAGGCCCAGAGGGTGCGCACCCGCATCGCCGAGGATTTCCGGAACGTCTATGGCGAGGTTGACGCCCTGTTGACGCCGACCGCGCCTTCCGCCGCCTTCGGCATGGGCGAGAAGGGCGACGATCCCATCGCCATGTGGCTCAACGACGTCTTTACGGTGCCGGCCAGCATGGCCGGGCTGCCGGGAATTTCGGTGCCGGCCGGTCTGGCTTCCGACGGCCTGCCGCTGGGTCTGCAGGTCCTGGGCAAGGCCTTCGACGAGGAAACCGTGCTGCGTGTCGCCGGCGTGCTGGAGGAGGCCGCGGGTTTCGACGCCAAACCGCAGAAATGGTGGGGAGCGGGCCAATGAGCGCACAGATCATTCAGGGCGCCACCGGCGACTGGGAAGTCGTCATCGGCCTCGAGGTTCACGCCCAGGTCGTCAGCCGGGCCAAGCTCTTTTCCGGTTCGGCCACGGATTTCGGCGCCGAACCCAACACCCAGGTCTCGCTCATCGACAGCGCCATGCCGGGCATGCTGCCGGTCATCAACGCCGAATGCGTGGCTCAGGCCGTGCGCACGGGTCTCGGTCTCAACGCCAAGATCAACCTGCGCTCGGTGTTCGACCGCAAGAACTATTTCTATCCGGACCTGCCGCAGGGCTACCAGATTTCGCAGTTCAGCCAGCCCATCGTCGGTGAGGGCGTGGTGCATTTGGAACTGGACGACGGATCGACCTGCGAGATCGGCATCGAACGCCTGCATCTGGAGCAGGATGCCGGCAAGAGTGTCCACGACCGTCACCCCAGCCGTTCCCACGTCGATCTCAACCGGTCCGGCGTGGCCTTGATGGAGATCGTCTCCAAGCCCGACATCCGCTCGGCGGACGAGGCCGGCGCTTACGTGCGCAAGCTGCGCTCCATCCTGCGCTATCTCGGCACCTGCGATGGCAACATGGAGCAGGGCTCCATGCGGGCCGACGTCAACGTTTCCGTGCGCCGCCCCGGCGAGGACCTGGGCACGCGGGCCGAGGTCAAGAACGTCAACTCCGTCCGCTTCATGCAGCAGGCCATCGATTTTGAGGCTCAGCGCCAGGTCGATCTGCTGGAGGAAGGCGGCGAGGTCGTGCAGGAGACACGTCTCTTCGATGCGGGCACCGGCAAGACGCGTTCCATGCGGTCGAAGGAAGAAGCGCATGACTACCGCTACTTCCCCGATCCCGACCTGTTGCCGCTGGAATTCAGCCAGGAATTCGTCGACGGATTGAAGGCCGATCTGCCGGAGCTGCCGGACGACAAGCTGCAGCGTTTTCAGGATGAGTTAGGCCTTAGCCACTACGACGCCGGCGTGCTGGTGGCGGAGAAGGAAACCGCCGATTACTTCGAGGCCGTGGCAGAGGGCCGCGACGCCAAACTGGCCGCCAATTGGATCACCGGCAACCTATTCGGCGCGTTAAACAAAGACGATAAGAAAATTTCGGAAAGTCCTGTTTCAGAACAACAATTGGGCGGTTTGCTGGACCTCATTTCCGACGGCACGATCTCCGGCAAGATCGCCAAGGACGTGTTCGAGGAGATGTACGCGACGGGCCGCGACGCCGCTGACGTGGTCGAGGAAAAGGGGCTCAAACAGGTCTCCGACACCGGCGAAATCGAAGCCATGATCGACCAGGTCCTGGCCGACAATCCCGACAACGTCGAGGCCTATCGTGGCGGCAAGGACAAGCTCTTCGGCTTCTTCGTCGGCCAGGTCATGAAGGCCAGCCAGGGCAAGGCCAACCCCGGCGTCGTCAACGAGATCCTGCGCAAGAAGCTGGACGGGTAATTAAAGCGAATTCGTCATGCCGGACTTGATCCGGCATCCATGTTGTTTGTTTTTCGGAAACGGAAATCCGGACTCCCGGTTTCGCGGGAGTGACGAATTGCCAAACCCTCACGCCCGGCCGCCGGCCCAGGCTTTGCGGCCTTCGACGTGGCGGGTGCGGTGGTGGTAGTCGGTCTCACCCTTGACCAGGCGGTGGTAGGCCGTGTTGAAGACGCTGTAGGCGCCGCAAGCACTGCAGTCGACGTCGTTGCCGTAGCAGCAGAAGGTGCGCTCGAAGCTGCCGCCGTCGCCCATGTAGAGCGGCAGGGTGGCGAGCATCAGGCAGTGTTCGCCGTTCTCCCCGGTGTAATCGAGGCAGCGGTCGGAATACATCAGTTCCAGCGCACCGACATTGGCCTTGATGAGGTCGGGATATTCGCCCTTCAACCTGATGACGCGGTCGAGCACGGCGTCCCGGTCTTTGAGGTCGTTCCAGCCCAAACCCGTGTCGTCATTGGCGCGGGGGACGTAGAATGTCAGCGCGACGCCGTCGATGGGCCAATCCTTGACCTCCTCGAGGAACTGCTCAAGGCCCTGGTGGTTCCTGGCCGTCAGCACCATCTGCACCATCACGGTGGTGCCGTCTTCGCGGTTGCGGGCGGCCACGGCCTGCTTGACCTGTTGGAAGACGCCCTCGCCGCGGATCGGGTCGTTCATCTCCTCCGGCCCGTCCAGCGAGACGGTAACCAGGCCGCCCGGCAGTTCGGGAATGCCGTAGGTGGCGTTGGTCACGATGGCCGGCATCTCAAAAAGCTTGGCGGCTTCCAGCGCCAGATCCTTGCGGATCATCGGCTCGCCGCCCATGAACAGCATGGTCTTGATGTTGTGCTTGTCCCGCACCGCTTTGAGCTGGTGCAGCAGGGTTGCGTCGTCCATCTTGTCGCGGGCGTCGTTGGGATTGTCGCTGCGGAAAACGAAACAGTGGGAGCAGTCGAGGTTGCAGACGTTGGTCACGTTGACCAGTGCCGCCGTGTATTCGCCGTCGCCGAAATCCGTGGGATCCCGCAACACCCCGGCCTTGATGCTGTTCGCTCTCAAGTTTGCTCTCCCTACTTCCCGCGGCGATGATAGCCAATATTCCCCGCCTTGTCCTGCGCCGGGCACGTCCATACTATGTGGGTAGATTAGTCAGCAAGAGGGGCGAGGAGAGGCGCAATGGCGGCGGGGGAAAAATCACTCGACGTGATCGAGCTTCTGTTCGAACTCGAACCGGACGCCCATGCCGCGATGGAGCGGAACTGCCGCTGGGCCAAGTATAAAGCCAACGAAACCGTATTCGACAGGGAATCGCCTGACCGCGACATCTATTTCGTCGTCAGGGGCGGCGTGCAGATCGTCAACTATTCGCGGACCGGGCGGGAGATTTCCTTCGCCCGGGTGATGCAGGGCGGCTATTTCGGCGAGTTGGCGGCAATCGACGGTCTGCCGCGTTCAGCCAACGCCATTACCATCGAACCGAGCCTGCTGGCGGCCATCACGCCGGAACTGTTCATGGACCTGATGAGCAACTATTGGCCGGTGACACTGAAAATCCTGCAGCGCTTCGCCGGCATGGTGCGTTACGGCGACGACCGCATCATGGACCTGAGCACGCTCAAGGCGGAAAAACGCATCTGTGCCGAGCTTCTGAGGCTGGCTAAACCCTTTCCCGACAATCCTGAGACCTGGCTGATTTACCCGATGTGGACGCAGAAGGAAATCGCCGCCCGGGTCGGCGTTGCCCGCGAAACGGTGGGCCGCGTTTTGGCCCAACTATCCAGTCTGGGGATCGTCAGCCGTAAGGCAAAGGCGTTGTTCATCCAGGATCACCCCCGGCTGTTGCTGATGGCCGAGGATGATGACCCCGAGGCGGACGAAGCCGCCCGATAGTGGGCGGTACGAGGCCGACCTACCATCCCGCGATAATCGACAAGCTTGATTCCCGGGCGCAGTTTTGTTTGGTTGACGGACCCGCGTTGCTCGTTATTTGATATCACCCGAAACAATTCCGGGCATGCTTGGTCGGCGAATAGACTGTGATCAGGAGACAGGATGGTTGACGCACGCGTACAATCAGAACAGGTCGCGCTTCTCTTTAACCGGCATTCTGAGGATGGTTCGCTCGATAAAGCTGTGTAGTCAGTACCTCGCGGCTGCCAACCCGCACTTTTACGTGAATATGTGGCGTCCGGCCGGGGTAGGGGACGGGGACGATCGTACGGAACCTGAAACCGCCGTCAGAACCGGCTACGGCATGGCCGAAGCCCTGAAAGGCATGGTCGCGCGAGTTCCGTCTGCCGTCACCGGGGTGGAGATAAACGCCGTTCACGTCGCACTGCCAGATTTCGACCCGTGCCTTGCCAACCGACCGTCCTTTTGTGTCCAGAACCCGCCCATTGAGGAGAAGAATGTCTCCGCCCGCCTCGCGCAAGCTGTTCTCCACCCGCACAAGGTCGGCGTCATTGTCCCGCAGTTTCGTCGTCGGGTAGAATGGGCCTTCGGTACCGCTTGGAGTCGGCGGGACGGACGACAGTGCCGCCACCGGTAGCAGCAATGAAGGCGTCGAAAGTATGAGGGCTCTGCGTGTCAGTCTGCTTTTCGACATGGCATGGTCTCCCATGGGCATGGTAACAGAAATCGGTCACCGGGTTGATGAAGGACGTACCGATGAGCGGATTGCACCACACTCACCTTTTCGCCAGCGACCTTTCCGCAAGTATCGAATGGTACCAGACGATGCTGGGAGGGGAGGTTGCCTTTGACGGTGAATTCGGCGGCGTCCGCAACGTTTTTATGCGGCTCGGCACCGGCAGACTGCATTTCTATGAACAGCCGCCGCGGAGTCCGAAGAGCGCCGTTCATCATCTCGGCTACCGCAGCGACGACCTGCCGGGGTTGGTAGCGCATATGCGCGGTCACGGCGCAGTTTTTCGCAGCGATATCCGTGAGTTCGGATTCTGGCGTTATCCGATATTTCCCAGATAGTATTCGTATCGTAGCAAATCGTAGGCGAACCCG
>CAYOAD010000188.1:0-7794 GCA_964401845.1 uncultured Rhodospirillaceae bacterium
ATAATCTCCATCTCAGGGCATCGATTAACGAGTTCATCTGGGAAATGGGGGTTCAAAGCAATAGCTGATTTGTCCGGGTCTTCAGGAATGCCCCTTTCGAGCTGTTCGGCAACTCGCTGTGGGGCAATTTGACGCAGTGCGGCATTTATTTTGCTGCACTGCAAAAAAATCATTGACAACACCATAAGGAATATACATATTTCGCTCATGTTGCGGTGCAGCAAAGAATATCGAGAGCGATATTCCAGACACCGCGCAACGGAATTTTACAGGTTTAAGGGTTGATCGGACCCAAGTTCGGCCGGCCCGTTAGAGAAACATCAAGCCCCAGAGGGAACAGCACAATGGCTAAAGCAACTTCAAACAAGGCCGCTATGGACGCCGCCGCGAAGACCATCGATGCGGTCGCTGCCGCCGGCAAGGAAACCGTCGAGAACATCGTCAAGACCGGCACCGAGAACGCCACCAAGGGTTACGAGAAGGCCTTTGCCTTCGGCAAGGAACAGGCTGACGCCGCCGCCAAGGGTTACGATCAGGTCGCGACCTTCGGCAAGGAAAACGTCGAAGCCGCCGTCGAGGCCGGCACCGTCGCCACCAAGGGTGTCGAGGAAATCAATGCCGAGATCGTTGACTATGCCAAGACCGCGATGGCTGACCAGATGGCCGTTTTCGGCAAGCTGATGGCCGCCAAGTCGCCGCAGGAAGTCATCGAAATGCAGACCGAGTTCGCCAAGACGTCTTTCGACGCCATGGTCGCCCGGACCACCAAGATCGGCGAAATGTCCACCAAGTTGGCCAACGATGCCTTCGCGCCGGTTACCGCGCGGACCAACGTTGCCATGGAGACGTTCGTCAAGCCTTTCGTGTCGTAAAGCCCACATAGGTCGCTTTTCGACAGCGCCGGGGACGGTGCGGCTGCGTATTTGGCCAAATTCATCCACCCCATGGAACCTCCTCCCTCCCCCGGGAAGGCTCCTAGAGACAGGCCGCATAACGGCATTGTCTCCATAATGAGCCCGGTCACCCTCCCCCGACCGGGCTCTTTTTTGTCCAAATTCCGACATCGAATGGCGGGACGGCCTTGGAATCCGCCTTCGGCGCCCCGATATAACTCACATGAAGTTTAAGGCGGCGGTAACCGGACTCTGTTATTATTCCAGACAAAATTTGGCTAACATGGATGCCATACTAGGTTCCGTGCGAGCAGATCCGGCCCGATCAAGACCGACGATTGAGAGAAATGACGCAAAGAAAAGACAAAGGCACCGACACTAATCTGCCTGGCGGTGGCGGTAACGATACCGCTGTCGCAACCAGAACGGCGCCGAAGACCAAGAAACCGTCCATGTACAAGGTGTTGTTGCTCAACGACGACTACACGCCCATGGAATTCGTCGTTCGCATCCTTGAGCGCGTTTTCCACAAGGCGACCGAGGAAGCCACGCAGATCATGCTGCACGTCCACCAGAAGGGCGTCGGCGTGTGCGGTGTCTACACATACGAAGTCGCCGAAACAAAGGTTACCCAGGTGGTCGACCTGTCGCGCCGCAACGAACATCCTCTGCAATGCACCATGGAGAAGGAATAACGTGCCAGGATTCTCGAGCAAACTGGAAAAAACGCTGCACCGGGCGCTGGCGCTGGCCAGCGAACACCGCCATGAATTCGCCACGCTGGAGCATCTCCTCCTCGCCCTGACGGAGGATGACGACGGCTTGGCGGTGATGAACGCCTGTACCGTCAACGTCGACGAATTGCGCAATGATCTGGAAAGCCACCTCGAAGAGGAGTTGGCCGATCTCGTGCTCGAGCAGTTCGAGGACCCGAAACCCACGGCCGGTTTCCAGCGCGTAGTGCAACGCGCCCTCATCCATGTTCAGTCCTCCGGCCGGGAAGAAGTGACTGGCGCCAACGTGCTGGTGGCGATTTTCGCCGAGCGCGAAAGCCATGCCGTTTATTTCCTGCAGAAACAGAACATGACGCGCCTCGACGCCGTCAGCTATATCTCGCACGGCGTTGCCAAGACGGCGGGCCGCTCGGAAAACCGGCGCGTACGCGGTGCTGAGGAAGAGGGTGGCCGCGACGAGGGCATGGAAGGCCCGGACGGCGAGCCCGGCGTCGAAAGCGAAGCGCTGGACGCCTACTGCGTCAATCTCAATGAAAAAGCCAAAGCCGGCCGCATTGATCCGCTGATCGGACGCGAAGCCGAGATCGAACGCACCATCCAGATCCTCTGCCGCCGCGCCAAGAACAATCCATTGTTCGTCGGCGAACCGGGCGTCGGCAAGACCGCCATCGCTGAAGGCCTGGCCCGCCGCATCACCGAAGACGAAGTACCCGCTGTTCTCAATGACGCGGTGATCTTCTCGCTCGACATGGGCTCGCTGCTGGCCGGTACGCGCTACCGCGGCGATTTCGAGGAACGCGTCAAGGCCGTGATCGGCGAGATCGAGGAACATCCGGGCGCCATCCTGTTCATTGACGAGATCCACACCGTGATCGGTGCCGGCGCCACCTCGGGCGGCGCGATGGACGCCTCCAACCTGCTCAAACCCGCACTGGCGCAGGGCACGCTGCGCTGCATCGGCTCCACGACCTACAAGGAATACCGCTCTTACTTTGAAAAGGACCGGGCGCTGCTGAGGCGTTTCCAGAAGATCGACGTCAACGAGCCGTCGGTCGAGGACGCCATCAAGATCATGAAGGGCCTGAAGCCCTACTTCGAGGATTTCCACGGCGTGCGCTACACCGCCGAGGCCATCAAGGCGTCCGTCGAACTGTCGGACCGCTACATCCACGACCGCAAGCTGCCGGACAAGGCCATTGACGTGATCGACGAGACCGGCGCTTACGAAATGCTTCGGCCCGAGAGCAAGCGGCGCAAGACCATCGGCGTCAAGGCCATTGAAGCCGTGGTGGCCAAGATCGCCCGCATCCCGCCCAAGTCGGTATCCAAGGACGACATGGCGGTGCTCAAGTCGCTCGACCGCGACCTGCAGAACGTGGTGTTCGGCCAGGACAAGGCCATCGCCGCGCTCTCCAGCGCCATCAAACTGGCCCGCGCCGGCCTGCGCGAGCCCGAAAAACCCATCGGTTGCTACCTTTTCTCCGGCCCCACCGGCGTCGGCAAGACCGAGGTTGCGCGCCAGCTCGCCTCCATCATGGGCGTCGAACTGATCCGCTTCGACATGTCGGAATACATGGAGCGCCATGCCGTCTCCCGCCTGATCGGCGCGCCGCCGGGCTATGTCGGTTTCGACCAGGGCGGTCAGCTGACCGATGCCGTCGACCAGCATCCCCACGCCGTCCTGCTGCTCGACGAGATCGAGAAAGCCCATCCCGACCTCTTCAACGTGCTGCTACAGGTCATGGACCACGGCAAGCTGACGGACCATCACGGCAAGACCGTCGATTTCCGCAACGTCGTGCTGATCATGACGACCAACGCCGGTGCCCAGGAGATGAGCAAGCAGGCCATCGGCTTCGAACGCGGCCTCAAGGAGGGCGAGGACGAGGAAGCCATCAAGCGCATGTTCACGCCGGAATTCCGCAACCGCCTGGACGCCACCATCGGCTTCGCGGCCCTGTCGCCCGAGATCGTGGCCCGCGTGGTCGATAAATTCGTGCTGCAGCTTGAAGTCCAGCTTTCCGACCGTAATGTCGATATCTCCCTGACCGATGCCGCCCGCAAGTGGCTGGCCAAGAAGGGTTACGACAAGCTCAATGGCGCCCGGCCCCTAAGCCGCGTCATTCAGGAGCACATCAAGAAACCGCTGTCGGAGGAGCTTTTGTTCGGCGAACTGGCCAAGGGCGGCCACGTCATCGTTGGCCTCGAAGACGACAAGATGACCTTCACCTTCGAGAAGGGCGCCTTGCCGGCGCGCAAGGAAAGCGACATCAAGGTGCCGGTGAAGGTGGATAGTTAGGCCCACGCCTCCCGAATTTTTTCCGCTACAGCCGCGATTTCGTCCATGTCGCCGGGGCTGAGGCCCCAGTTGATCTTGGCGTTGTCGCCGGTTTTGCGTGGCACGACGTGGAAGTGGATGTGGAAAACCGACTGGGCGGCGCCGGGGCCGTTGGCCTGGATGATGTTGACGCCATCGGGCGCTAGTGCCGTGTTGACCGCCGTCGCCAACCGCCGGGTCGCGGCGATCATGTCGGCCAGCACGTCGTCGGGGGCTGAATAGATATTTTCGAAATGACCCTTGGGAATGACCAGGGAATGACCGGCGTGCAGTGGATTGATGTCCATGAACGCCAGCGTCCGGTCGTCTTCGTGGATCTTGAACGAAGGGATTTCACCGGCCAGGATTTTGCAGAAAATGCACTCCGGGTCCGAAGTCGGATCGGTCGTCATGAGCCCCTCCCGTTATTGTTGTTGGAGAGAGTTTAGCGCCTTCCCGGCGATCTAGCCGTCTTTTTTGAAGGGGCCGCGATCCTCGAGATACTCGATCTCACGATCGATTTCCCGGCGTTCGTGGTCGAGGTAGTTGGCGACGGCGTCGCGGAAGGCCGGATTGCGGATCCAGTGGGCGGAGCGGGTGTGAACCGGCAGATAACCCCTGGCCAGCTTGTGCGGCCCCTGGGCACCGGCCTCGACGCGATCGAGCTTGTGTTCGATGGCGTAGTCGATGGCGCGGTAATAACAGACCTCGAAATGCAGGAAGGGGTGGTCCTCGAGGCAGCCCCAATAGCGACCGTAAAGCGCCTCGCTGCCCACCAGATTGAGGGCGCCGGCGACGTAGCGTCCCGCGCGCCGCACCATGAACAAGACGACGGCATCCGGCATGGTCTCGCCGATGCAGCTGAAGAAATCACGCGTCAGGTAGGGCGAGCCCCACTTACGGCTGCCGGTGTCCTGGTAGAAGGCGAAAAAGGCGTCCCAATGGGCCTCCGTGATGGCGGCACCGGTGACAGTTTCGATTTCCAGTTCTCCGCTGGCCAGGGCGTCGCGTCGCTCCCTGCGAATGGCTTTGCGTTTACGCGACGACAGGGCGGCGAGAAAATCGTCGAAGCTGTCGTAACCGTCATTGAACCAGTGGAACTGTTCGGAGGTGCGTTGCAGCAGGCCGGCTTCGCCGCAAAAGCTCCATTCGTCCTCGGTGGGGAAATTGATGTGGAGAGAGGAAACTTCAAGCCGCCGCGTCACCTCCATCAAGCCGGCCAGCACGGTTTCCTTGACCTCCGGCGGTGCCTCCGGGTGTGTCAAAAGGCGCGGTCCGGTGACCGGCGTGAAGGGCACGGCGACCAGCGCCTTCGGATAATAGCGACCGCCCGCGCGCTCGAAACCGTCGGCCCAGCCGTGATCGAAGATGTATTCGCCCTGCGAATGGGATTTCAGATAAAGCGGCGCGCCGCCGATCAGGGCGCCGGCCTGGTCTTCCACCAGGATGTGCTGCGAGGCCCAACCGGTCTGCGGCGTGGCGGAACCGCTTTCCTCCAGGGCCCGGAGAAAGGCATGGGCGACGAACGGGTGGTCTCGGCCGCCCAAGGCGTCCCAGGCGTCGGCCTCGATGTCTTTCATATGGGCTGCGACGCGGATCGTCACCGCCGGTTTTTCGATATCACCCATGATGGCAATAAGGTGGGGCGTGAACCGGGCGCAGGCAACTCATGGCCGGATGTCCTCGAAAATATAGTTGTCGGCCTGAGTTTTCGCGCGGGCTTCGTCGTCGTCGTTCCGGATGGTGTAGACCAGCAACGGCAGGCCGCGCCGCCGGGCCCGGCTGGCCGCGCGGTTGGGCAGGGCGCGATGATCAAAGACCACGAAATCAGGCTTGCTGATGGGGTTGAACGCCATGTGCTTCAAGGCTGTTCGCACCGGCCAGGGGTAATGGTGGTTGCTCAAGGGAAAGTGTGTGACGTTCTGGCCGCGATGGATTTGCGGCGCCCGCCGGGCAAACCAGGCCAGCGAAATTGGATTGAACGAGGAGACAGCGAACGGTCCGTCGTAACGATCGAGTTGCGTGTGGACGGCCCGCTCCAGTCTGCCGCTGCGGCGGCCCGGATTTTTCAGCTCTACGATGACAGGCACACGCCCGCGGATCAGGTCGAGGGCTTGACCTAGGCTGGGGATCGTTTCCTTGGAGCCGGCCAACCGGCGGGCGGTGAGATCCGATAGGGGACAGTCGGCCACGCGGCCCGCCGAAGCCGTCATCCGCTCCAATTCGTAATCATGGAACACCACGGCCTCGCCGTCCGCCGTTGTCTGGACATCCAATTCGACGGGATAGCCGGCTTGGCAAGCCGCCTCAAACGCGGCCAGGGAATTTTCCGGCACGCCGTTGCCGGCCTCGTGCAAACCGCGGTGGGCAATCGGTTTGGCGGTCAGCCACAGCGTCATACGATTTCGAGGACGGCGTCTATCTCCACCGAAATGCCGATGGGCAGGGAAGCCATGCCGATGGCGGCACGGGCGTGGCGGCCGGCCTCGCCGAAAACGTCACCCAACAGATCGGACGCCCCGTTGATAACCTCGGGATGGGCCGTGAAGTCGGGTGGCGAATTGACCATGCCGAAGAGCTTGACCCAACGGATCACACGGTCGAGATTGCCGTCGAGGGCGTCCTTGGCCTGGGCGATCAGGTTCAGGGCAACGACGGCGGCCGCCTCCTTGCCTTCCTCGATCGTGAGGTCGACCCCGACGACGCCGACTATCGGTGTCCCGTCCACCCGTATCGGTCCTTGCCCGGCGATGTGCAGACGATGGCTCTGAATGTTCCAGGCCCGGTAGTTCGCGACCGGCTTGTGGGGCTGCGGCAGTTCAAGGCCCAACTCCCTCAATCTTCCTTCAATGCGGCTTGCCATGGTGTTTCTCCCCGCGCTTCAGGATATCTCGAAGAGGGCGTCGACTTCGACGGCGACACCGCGGGGGAGGGAGGCCGCGCCGACGGCGAATCGGGCGTGGCGGCCGGCGTCGCCGAATACCTCGACCATCAGGTCGGATGCCCCGTTGATGACTTCGGGCTGGTCGGTAAAGCCGGCCGCCGCGTTGACGAAACCGCCCAGCTTGACGCAGCGCACGACGCGGTCGAGGTCACCGCCACAGGCTGCCTTGACTTGGGCGATGATATTCAAGGCGCAGGTGCGGGCGGCTTCCTGGCCGGTCTCGACCGAAGTGTCGTCGCCGACCTTGCCGATGAACTGGATGTCGCCGCCGACCATGGGGATCTGACCCGATACGTAAACCAGATTGCCGCTGACGACGAACGGGACGTAGTTTGCGGCGGGTACCGCGGGAGTGGGAATTTCGATGCCGAGTTCGGCGAGGCGGGCGTCAATATTTCCGGCCATTGATATCTCCTGATGGGCTCTCGGGTTGTCGGATACGGGATCAGCCGCCGGGGCGGCCGCCCGCGCCGCCGCCCAGTTTGACGGCGACGTTTTTGGTTTGAACGTAGTTAAGCAAAGCTTCCTTGCCTTTTTCGCGGCCGAAGCCGGACCGTTTGGTGCCGCCGAAGGGCGTCTCGACGCCGCCGGCGAACCACTCGTTGACGAAGACCTGTCCGGCCGACAGGCGTTCGGCAGTCACATGGGCACGGTCGAGATCCTTGGTGTAGACACCCGCGACCAGGCCGTAATCCGTGCCGTTGGCAATGTCGATGGCTTCCTCGTCGTCATCGAAGGGCAGGACGGCGATGACGGGGCCGAAGATTTCCTCCTGCGCGATGGTCATGTCGGGCGCGACACCCGTGAACACGGTGGGCTGCATGAAATGGCCGGGCAGGTCGTCGAAGCGCCGGCCGCCGGTTGCGGCGTTGGCGCCGCCCTGTTCGCCGGCCAGGCAGTAGCCCT
>CAYOAD010000189.1:0-7730 GCA_964401845.1 uncultured Rhodospirillaceae bacterium
ACCGCCAACAAAAACCCTTGCCAACAGGGAGCCGTCCACACATGGCTAAAACCGGCCGTCGCGACGAGCGGCGTTTTCCTTCCGCTTTCACCCACAATTCCGACATTGCGAAATACGGGTTCGGCCGGAGCCTACTCCTGCTCAGCGCCCTCAACTTCCTCGGGATCGTCCCATTCGGAGGGGGCGTCCTCGTCGTCTTCGTCCGATGATGCCGATGCGGTGGTCCGGGAGCTGGCTTCGGTGACCAGGGCGGCGGGCGGCCGGGCGGACAAGTGCCGGGTCGGACATGATCATTGTCAGAAGTCGTGTAAAGGAGGCGGCGCTCGATACCCCTTAAGCCAGTTCCGATGCTGGATTTCTCCGGCGTTACAAGGCGGACGCGGTCTGGTGGCGGCGAAACGCAGGAGGGGGACGGCGGGTGTCCAACCGGCGATCTCCAACACCAATTTGCGGCGGATGGCGCGGGCGAAGTCCTTGAAGCAATCCGCGACGACGATGAAGGCGCCGGGACCGCCTATGACGCAATCCTCGTAATAGAGGTCCAGGTCCGGCATCAGCGGGTAACCGTAGGAGTTGGGGCGGTCGTTGATGATCGGCAAGCCGTTGATGACGACGCCGTCCGATACCGCCCGATCCCTGGCGCGCTCAATCGAAGCGCCCCGATTGTTCGGCCCGTCACCGGAAATATCGATGATGCGCCGATTGCCGCGGAACCCGTTGCCTTCAAAGCTTTGGACGGCAAAGGCAATGGCGCCGCTGATCGAGGTCCATTCCACAAGCGTTACGTTTGATTGCTCAATCGACTCCGTGAAGGCGGCGGCGCTGCCGACATCTCCAACCTCGGTCCAATCGACGAGCGTTCGCTGGTATTGGTCGCTACCCCATTCCACGTAAGTGACGGCTATCCGACCGAGCCGGCCACGCTGGATGGCGGCAATCACGTCGCGATGGCGAAAGGCTTGGATAAATCCCTGACGCTGTAACGCGGCTTCTTCAAGGTCAATGCTTCGGGAGACATCGACAGCCAGCACCAACTCCAGGTCGACGAGCCGTTCCGTAGCTGTTCCAACGCCCGGATATGCCAGGCAGACGCAAATGGCGGCGATGAACCGGATAATCCCCGGGAACCAGAGCTCAATCCTGCTCCGCGCCCTCCAATTCCTCCGGATCGTCCCATTCTGAAGGCGCATCTTCGTCCTCCTCGGATGGCGCCGATGCCGTGGCCTGGGCGCGGGCTTCCGCGACCAACGCTGCGGGCGGACGGGCGGACAGCAAGCCGGCGGCTTTGAGTTCATCCAGGCCCGGCAAGTCGGCCAACTCGGCCAGACCGAAGTGATCAAGAAAATCAGGCGTCGTGCCGTAGGTCACCGGACGGCCCGGCGTCTTGCGCTTGCCCTTGGGCCGCACCCAGCCCTCCTCCATCAGTACGTCCATGGTGCCCTTGCTTATGGCAACGCCGCGGACTTCTTCGATTTCGGCCCGGGTGATCGGCTGATGGTAGGCGATGATGGCGAGCGTTTCGACAGCCGCCCGGCTCAGGCGGCGGATCACCTGAACTTCCTTTTCCAGCAGGAATTTGAGGTCGGGTGCCGTGCGCAGGGCCCAGCGGCCGGAAACACGAACGACGTTGACGCCCGCCTCGGCGTACTTTTCCGTCACCGCCACCAGCGCTGCATCGAGATCCACATCGTCGGGTAAGCGGGCGCGCAGGCTGTTTTCATCCAGGGGTTCGGCTGCCGCGAATAGCAAGGCCTCGACCATGCGGACGTGTTGGGGATCGGCGCTCATCAGTCGTCACTATCCTTATTGTTGTCCGGGCTCTCAGGCTGCCGGTTGTCTTGATCGATGACCCCCGCCCCCGGTGCGGCCTCGTCCGCCGCACGGCTGCTGGCCTTGAGGTAAATGGGGCCGAAAGTCTCGCCCTGCTTCAGGCTGACCGTCCCCTCCTTGGCCATTTCCAGGCTGGCGCTCAAAGTCGAAGCGAGGGCCGACCGGGCACCAGGCCCGTGGCGCAATTCGGGCGGCAGAAACGCCTCAAGCCGTTCCCAGCTCGGCAATTTGCCCAAGAGCTCGCTCAGCCGGTTCAAGGCGTTTTCGATGGTGAAAATGCGCCGGATCGGCAGGTTGATCTCGGCATCTCCCTTGCTCTCCTTCTGGATTACGTAGGCCCGCAGCAGTTCAAAAAGCGTGACTTCGTAGCTTGAATTGCGGATCAGGCGGATGCCCTCCGGTTCACCGCGTTTGAAGACGTCGCGCCCCAGACGATCGCGGACCATCAGATCGGCGCCGGCTTTGCGAAACGCCTCAAGCCGCTTGAGCTGCCAGGTCAGGCGCGCCGCCATCTCGGGACCGCTGGGCTCGTCGCCCTCCTCATCCGGGTCCGGCAGCAGGAGCTTCGATTTCAGATAGGCCAGCCAGGCCGCCATGACGAGATAGTCGGCGGCGATCTCCAGGCTCAGACGCCGCGCCTCGGCGATAAAGGCAAGGTATTGTTCGGCCAGCGCCAGGATGGAAATGCGGGTGACATCGACCTTCTGGGTGCGCGCCAGAGCCAACAGCACATCAAGCGGCCCTTCGTAGCCTTCGAGATCGACGACCAGCGGCACGGCGGGGCTGCCGCCGCCGTCGCTTCCGGGGGGCCAGGCGTCTGGGGTGAAGTCGTCGGTCAACTAATCAATCCAATATCGGTCAAACGTGGCCGGTCACGAGAATGACGAGATCATAGAGGAAGTTGTAGACGGGGAAAATGATTGCCGACACCGGGCTGAAACGCATGCCGAGATGCCCGGTCACCATCGGCACGAGGAAAAGAGCGCCAATCAGGATGAAAAATCCGAAGCGCTCCAGCCGTGCCAGGGGAATGGCCAGGAAGTTCGGCAACAGCCCGACGGCGACACGCCCACCGTCCAGGGGCGGCAGCGGGATCATATTGAATACTGCCAGAAGAATGTTGATGAAGATGGCGTGTTTCAGGTTCAACGCAACCCATCTGCCGGCTTCGGGCGGCAGCATACTGACGGCATGGAACAGAAGCGCCGCGATCAATGCCATCAGGATATTCGATCCGGGCCCGCCAGCGCCACCCAGACCATGCTGATGCGGGGATTGCGCAGGCGGTGAAAGGCGACCGGCACGGGCCGGGCGTAGCCGAAGACAAAGCCCACGTTGGTGACCACAAGCAGTGCCGGCAACAGGAACGTGCCGATGGGATCGATATGCGGCAGCGGGTTGAGCGTCACCCGCCCCATCCGGTACGCGGTATCGTCGCCCAGCCGCCAGGCGACGAAGCCGTGGGCCGCCTCATGCAGGGTGATCGCCAACAGAACGGGGATGACCCACGTGGTAATCGTATAGAAATCGATATCGACGCCGCCGAACATCAGGTGGTCCCACCCATCAGGAAATTGAGCCGACCAAGGGCTTCCTCAAGATCGAAATCGCCGTCCGGTCGGCGCCGTGCCGCCTGAGCTTTCTCCCAGCGTTCCAGGCCGGCAGCGGTCATGGGCGGCAGGCGGTCGGCGATGGATTGCATTTCATCGAGCTTGCCGTTGCAGTGGAGCGCCACGTCGCAGCCCGCCTCCACGGCGGCGGCGGCTCGCTCGGAGATCGTGCCGCTCAAGGCTTCCATGGATAAATCGTCCGACATGAGAAACCCCTGGAAGCCGATCCAGCCCCGGATGATGTCGTTGATGACCACCGCCGACGTCGTTCCAGGCTTGGCGGCGTCGACGGCAGTGTAGACCACGTGGGCGGTTATGCCGACCGGCATGTCCGCCAGGGACCGGAAAGGCGCGAAATCACTGAGGGTCAACTCAGTTCGGTTCAAATCGACCACCGGCAATTCCAGATGGCTGTCGACGGCGGCGCGGCCGTGACCCGGCAGGTGCTTGATCACCGGCAAAACACCGCCGTCGAGCAGGCCGTCGCAAACCGCCCGGCCGAGATCCGCAACGATTTCCGGATTACCGTCCAAGGCTCTGTTGCCGACAACGTCGCTCGCGCCCGGGAAACGCAGATCCAAGACCGGCGCGCAATCGACGTCGATGCCGAGATCGCTTAGTTCCGCCGCCATGATGCGGGCGTTGAGGCGGGCCGCTTCCCGCGCCAGCATGGCGCCTCTGTCGTAAAGCTCCCCGAAGGCTGCAGGTGCCGGGATGTCCCGCCATTGTGGCGCTTTCAGCCGCTGGACCCGGCCACCCTCCTCGTCGATCAAAACCGGCGCGGCTTCCCGTCCCACCGAGTGCCTCAGATCGGCGGTCAGCGTGCGGACCTGATCGGGATCTTCGCAATTGCGGGCAAAGAGGATAAAGCCGTGCGGCTGGGCGGAGCGGAAAAAGTCCCGCTCAGCCGCCGTCAGGGTGGTGCCGGCGCATCCGAATATGGCAGCGAGCGGCGGGTTCAAGGCTTGATAACGAGGCAGGCGACCTTGCGCTGCTTCAGGCGGTCACACAACGCCTTGGCCGCCTCCGGCCCGTCAACGGGGCCGGCGCGCAGGCGATGGTAGACGCCGCGAGCGCCCAAATCAGCTCGCACGACCAACGGCGTCAGACTGCCCAGCAAGCTGGTGTTGGCCTTGACCAGGCTCTGCCAGCCGCTGCGCGCCCTGGCGGGAGACCGGTAAGCGCCGACCTGGATAAGATATCCGCTTTGCAGCGCATCGGGCGTCAGGGACTTGGGGTCGGCCTTTGCGGTTACCTTCGGCGCCGGCTCCGGTTTCTTCGGCGCCACGGACGCCGGCGTCGCCGCCGGTTTGGCTTCGGTCTCTGGTTTGACCTCGGCCTTCGGCGCGGCAGGCGGTTCGGGCGCAGCCTTGGGTTCCGGCTTAGCTGCGGTTTGTTCCTTTGGTTCCTCCGCCGGCGGCGTAATTGGCAGCGATTCCACCTTCGGGGGTTTAGGCACAGGATCGGTTCCCGCTTCGGGCTTGGCGTCCTGAATGATGGCCAGCGGTTTCTCGACAACCGTTTCAGGCGGCGGCAGAAGCTTTTCGGCTTCCACGGTTTCTGTTTTACCCGACAACCTGTCGTAAACCGTCTTGTCCTGGTGCGGCACTGCCATCCCGCCAGGTTCATCCGGCGCAATTTTTGTCGGACCGGCGTCGGCCTTGATCAAAGGCGGCGCCATTTGAACACCGCGCCGCACGCCCTGGTCATAGGCAAACCACAGCGCCACGGAGAATACGGCGATTGTGATAGTGGCCAGAAAAACGATACCCGCTTTGCGGGCGCCGGCCGATGCGCCGGCCGTTTTCTCAATAATATCGTCGTCGATATGCCCCCGGCGCAGGTATTCCGGCGGCGGATCGATATGAGGGGGCGGTGGCGTCGGAACGTCTGAAGCCATCTATCGCATCTCCTTCACGGGCACCACGCCCATCACCGCTAGGCCACTGGCGATCACGGTAGCAGCCCCCGTGATCAACGCCAACCTTGCACGCGTCAGGGGCACATCATCGGCGACAATGAAGCGCAAGGAAACATCTTCTTTGCCCCGGTTCCACAACTGATGGAAGCCCGCCGCCAGATCCGCCAGATAAAACGCCACGCGGTGGGGCTCGTGTGCGGCCGCAGCGGTTTCCACCACGTGGGGCCAGCGGGCCATCAGCTTGATCAGGGCAATTTCGTCCGGATCGGTCAGGCGTCCAAGATCGGCGTCCGCCAGATCTTCTCCGCTTATGTCGCCGAGAGCTTCAGCCGTCATATCCGCGACGGCATTGCGCCGCACCGAGCAAGCACGGGCGTGGGCGTACTGGACATAGAACACGGGATTGTCACGGGATTGCTCGGTCACCACGGCGTAATCGAATTCGAGCGGCGCGTCATTGCGCCGGGTCAGCATGATGAAACGCACGACGTCGCGCCCGACCTCGTCCACCACATCGCGCAACGTAATGAAGTTCCCAGCCCGTTTCGACATCTTGACCGGTTCGCCGTCCCGCAGGATCTTGACCAGCTGGCAGATTTTGATGTCCAGTTCCGCCTCGCCGCCGGAAAGCGCGCTGACGGCGGCTTTCATGCGCTTGATATAGCCGCCGTGATCGGCGCCCCAGACGTCGATCTGGGTGGCAAAGCCGCGGTCGTACTTGTCATGGTGATAGCAGATATCCGTGGCGAAGTAGGTCCAACTGCCGTCCGACTTCTTGACCGGCCGGTCAACGTCATCGCCGAAATCGGTGGATCTGAACAGCGTTTGCGGCCGGGGCTCCCAATCTTCCGGCTTTTTGCCCTTGGGCGGCTCCAATACGCCTTCGTAGATCAGTCCCTTTTCTTCCAACTCGCCCAGAGCCGCTTCGACCCTGCCGGCTTCCACCAGACCGCGCTCCGAGGAAAAGACATCGTGCTCGATACCCAACAGCGCCAGGTCGCCGCGGATCTGGTCCATCATGGCGTCGACGCTGAATATCCTGAACTCGGCGAGCCAGTCGTCTTCGGGCGCACCCAGCCACTTGTCGCCTTGCGTCTCGGCCAGGGATTTTCCTACCGGAACGAGGTATTCCCCAGGATAGAGGCCTTCGGGTATATCGCCGATTTCTTCACCCAGTACTTCGCGGTAGCGTAGATGGACCGACCGGGCCAATGCGTCGACCTGGGCGCCGGCGTCATTGATGTAGTATTCCCGCGCCACGTCGTAGCCGGCTTTTTCCAGCAAGGCCGCCAGCGCATCGCCGATCACTGCGCCCCGCGCATGGCCGACGTGCATCGGACCGGTGGGATTGGCGGAGACGTACTCGACGTTGACTTTTTCGCCCCCGCCTGCGCCCGACTGACCATAAGCCTCCCCGGCTTTCAGAACTTCAGCCAGGCGTTGATGCCAAAAAGCGCTGCCAAGCCGCATGTTGATGAAGCCGGGGCCGGCAACCTCGATACTGTCGATTTCATCGAGGGACGACAGCTTTCCGGCCAGCGCATCGGCAATATCCCGCGGCTTCATCTTGGCCTGTTTAGCCAGGACAAGGGCGGCATTGGTGGCCACATCGCCGTGGTCGGCGTCGCGTGGCGGTTCCACCGTCACATGGCCGAAATCGAGACCGGAGGGGATCGTACCAGCGTTCGACAATTCCTTAAGTTTTGTCGTAACAATACCTGTTAAATAATTGAAAAAATTCATTTAATTTCCAGAATTACTTTGAAAAAGCCGGTTGTGATCTTCCAACGCGTAGCGGTCGGTCATACCGGCTATGAAGTCACAAACGACGCGCGCCGTGACCGTCGATCCGGCCTCATCGGTTTGATCGCGCCAGTCGTCCGGCAGGCTTTCCGGCTCTTTCAGATAAAGATCAAACAATTCGCCCACAATCCGCCGGCCCTCGCCCATCATCCGGTTGACCTTGTCGTGACGGTACATGTTTTCGAACAGAAATTCCTTCAACGCTTTTTCCTTCGCCGCCATGTCCTCGGAAAAGGCCACGATGGGCGCCGGCAGGTGACGGACGTCGGCTGCGCTTTTCGGCTTGGCTTCAGCTAGCCGCCGCCGCGTTTCCTCGATCACATCGTTGACCATGGCCTCAATTAGCCGGCGGACAGCCTCATGGATGGTGCGGGACTTATCGAGTTCGGGATATTCCTGCGCCACGTCACGGAAGACCGGCCCGACAAGTTCAATGTCGTCCAAGTCCTCGATACGAAAGAGACCCGCGCGCAGACCGTCGTCGACATCGTGATTGTTGTAGGCGATGTCGTCCGAAATCGCCGCCAGCTGGGCCTCCGCGCTGGGGTATGTCGAGAGTTCAAGAT
>CAYOAD010000190.1:0-7552 GCA_964401845.1 uncultured Rhodospirillaceae bacterium
GAAAATGACCACGAGTGGTATGCCCTGGTTGAGATTTCCTCGCCGGGTGGAGAAGTCAGCCTGCGCCCGGCCTTCGAAACCGCCTTGTCGGCAGCCATTGACGACGGCGTCGTGGAGGATGCCGTGATCGCCGAAAGCAAGGCCCAGGCCGCGTCCCTGTGGCGTCTGCGCGAAAACCTGCCGGAGGCGCAGAAACCGGAGGGCGCCAGCGTCAAGCACGACGTCTCCGTCCCGATCTCCAATATCTCCGAAATGATCGCCGAGGGGTCGATGGCGGTTGAGGACTTCATCCCGGGCGTGCGGCCCTTGCCCTTCGGACATGTCGGCGACGGCAATGTCCACTTCAACTTTTCCCGCCCGCTGGACATGGCGGACGACGAATTCATGGCCCGCGCCAAGGAAATCCACCGCATCATTCACGACATCGCCCACAACTTGGGCGGATCGATTAGCGCCGAACACGGCCTGGGCCGCGCCAAGCGCGAGGAAATCAAGCGCTACAAGGATCCGGTTGCCCTAGACCTGATGCGCCAGATCAAGGGTCTGATAGACCCGAAGGGGATCATGAACCCCGGCAAAGTTGTCTAACGGCGCCCCCGCCCAAACACGCTGGCTGGTTGTGGCGTTGTGCGTTGCCGCCGGCATGGTCGGATCGATGCAGGCCGGAAAGACGCCGCCGGCGCTGGGCTTGCTGCGCGCCGAGTTTGATCTCGGCATGACGGCGGCCGGCTGGGTCGTCTCCCTGCTCTCGGTCATCGCCGCCACCGTCGGCATTCTGTCGGGCAGCGTTTCGGATCGCATCGGCAACCGGCGCATGATCATCATCTGCCTCGGCCTGATCAGCCTGGGCAACGTCATCGGCGCGCTATCGCAAAGTTCGGCCCTGCTGCTAATCTCGCGCGTCGTCGAGGGCTTCGGTTTCGTCGGCATCGTCGTCAGCGCGCCGAGCGTCCTGATGCGCGCCGCCTCGGAACGCCACCAAAAGCTGGTCTTCGGTATGTGGGGCGCCTACATGCCTGCCGGCATGGCGCTGATGATGGCCGCGGCACCTTTGCTGCTAGAACCGTTCGGCTGGCGGGAGCTGTGGTTTGCCAACGCCGTCATCGCCGCCCTTTTCGGTTTGATGTTCTACGCCATCACCAAAACCATGACGCCGGCGGCCCCGCCGTCGGAAAGGGTCGCCATCGGTCCCGCCGTCGTCGCCGTTTTGGGCGCTTTCGGACCCTGGCTGTTGGGTCTTACGTTCATGGCCTATTCCATGCAGTGGATCGCGTTGATGGCCTGGCTGCCCACTTTCATGACGGAAACCATCGGCGCCTCCATTGCCGATGCCGCCCTGGTCACGGCGTTGGTGGTCTTCCTGAACGTGCCGGGCAATCTGTTCGGCGGTTGGGTTTTACAAACGGGTGCGCCGAGATGGTCCCTGCCGGCCACCGCCGCGGTCGCCATGGCGGCCTGCGCCTATGGCATCTTCGTCGCCGACATACCTGACGCCTGGCGCATCGGCTTGGCGCTTTTTTTCTCCTTTATCGCCGGACTGGTACCGCCGACCTTATTCGCCGGCGCCGGCATGCACAGCCCCAGCCCGGCGCTGATCGCCACGACCAACGGCGTCATCATCAACGGCGCCAACATCGGCGTTCTGCTGGGTCCGCCCATACTGGGCGCCATCATCGGCGCTTATGGTGGGTGGGAGTCTTCCATGTTGATGATGGGCGCGCTCGGCGTGATGGGATTGACGACCTCGCTGTTGCTCGGCTATGTCGAGCGCGGCAAATAGAAAGGCGCTTGGTTTCATGAAGTACATGTTTTTTGACGATTTCGAGGTCGGGCAGAGCTTCCGCACCCAGGGCAAGACGTTCAGCGAAACGGAAATCCTGCAGTTCGGCCTGATCTACGACCCACAACCCCTGCATATGGATATCGAGAGCGCCAAGAAGGGCGCCTTCGGCGGCCTGATCGCCAGCGGCTTTCATACCCTGTCGATGTGTTTCAGCCTGTTCGTCCGCCTGGGCATTCTGGAAAAAGCCAACATGGGATCGCCGGGCCTCGACGACGTGCGCTGGCTCATTCCCGTGCGACCGGGCGACACCCTATGGTCCGAAGCCGAGGTCACCGAGATCATTCCGTCCAAATCAAAGCCTGACCGCGGCCTCGTAGCCATGCAGCACCGCATGGTCAACCAACGCAACGAAGTCGTCATGACGGTCAGCTGCAAGCACTTCGTCAGCCGGGAACCGCTGGACAATCTCAACCACTAGGGAGCGCTAGCGCGGCTGGCCGTCCTTGATTTTGCGGTACCACCAGGAAACGTCGTGCCAGGCGCCGAACTTGTAACCGACGCTGGGGAACGTGCCGATGGCGCTGAATCCCGCCGATTGGTGCAACGCCACACTGCCGTCGTTCGGCAACGCGATGCCGGCGTAGGCGTGGAAGAACTCCAAATCGCGAAGCACCTCGAACAGCCGGTCATATAGCTGCACTCCGATCCCCATCTGGCGGAAATCGGCATGGACGTAGACCGAGGTTTCAACCGAATATCGATACGCCCCTCTGGGCCGGTGAGGGGTGGCGTAGGCGTAGCCCGAAATCCGCGAACCGATCTTTCCGACCAGCCAGGCGTGCGACTCACCGACCCGTTCGATGCGGCCGGCAAACTCTGCCTCGGTCGGGCATTCCAGTTCGAAGGAAATCACCGTCTCCTCGACGATCGGCCGGTAGATCGACACCAATTCGGAGGCGTCCTCCGGCGTCGCCCGCCTGATTTCCAGATCCGACATTTTGTTCCCCCCAGTCACTGTTCAGGCCCAGTGAAAATCGGATAATCGCCCAACGCAAGCCGAATTGGAAAAGGCGTCCCGGAACGATACGCCTTGACAATCCGCCGCCGAAGCCACATATAGCGGCCAGCGACACTCCCTATCAGTTTGAATTTTGATCGCTCGCCGCCCGAATTGTTGTTCGGACCGGCACAGTTTTCTTTCCGACATATATGGACGTTTCGTTAGACGGGCTTTGCCGTGGGCGGAGCGCGTCGTTCGTGCATGCATTGTGCGGCACACCCCGCCGCCCCGATGTCGGGGCTGCGGTACGACCATATTATCGAGAAAGATAAAAAGACTATGACAGACTTTTCGGGCCTTGAATTGGCCCAACCCATCCTTCGTGCCGTATCGGACGAAGGCTACACCACCGCTACGCCCATCCAGGCGAAATCCATCCCGCCGCTGTTGCAGCAGCGCGACCTCTTGGGCGTGGCCCAGACCGGAACCGGTAAGACGGCGGCCTTTGCGTTGCCCCTTTTGCACCGCCTGGCGAAAAACGCCGGTAAACCCCGGAGCCGCAAGCCGCACGCCCTGATCCTGGCACCGACCCGCGAACTGGCGGTACAGATCGGCGACAGCTTCAGAACTTACGGCCGCCATCTACGGCTGCACACGACGACCGTCTTCGGCGGCGCCTCCATCCGTCCCCAGATCAAGGGATTGGCCCGCGGCGTCCACGTCCTGGTCGCCACGCCGGGCCGGCTGATGGATTTGATGAACCAGGGTCACGTGCAACTGGACGCGGTCGAGGTTTTCGTGCTCGACGAGGCCGACCGCATGCTCGACATGGGTTTCATCCGCGACGTGAAGAAAATCGCCGCCAGCTTGCCAGAGGAGCGCCAAACCGTGCTGTTCTCGGCCACCATGCCGAAATCGGTTCAAGGTTTGGCCGACGGCCTGCTGCACGACCCGGTCCGGGTTGAGGTCGCGCCCGCGGCAACGACCGCGGAAAAGGTGGAGCAACGCATTCTGTTCGTGCCGAAAGACAAGAAGCGGGCCCTGCTCGCCGAGGTGTTGGACGACCAGGATATCGAACGCGTCCTCATCTTCACCCGGACCAAGCGCGGCGCCGACCGCGTCGCCCGGCACCTGCACCAGGCCGGCATCCGCTCGGATGCCATACACGGTAACAAGGCGCAGAACGCCCGGCAGCGCGCCCTCAAAGGCTTCCGCAATGGGCGAATCCGGGCCCTGGTGGCGACCGACATCGCCGCCCGCGGCATCGATGTCGAGGGTGTTACCCACGTCATCAATTTCGAACTGCCCAATGAACCGGAGAGCTACGTGCACCGCATCGGCCGCACGGCCCGCGCCGGCGCCGACGGCGTCGCCATATCCTTTTGCGATCACGACGAGCGCGCCTATCTTCGCGATATCGAAAAGACCATCCGTCAGAGCGTCCCGGTATTCGAGGACCACGCCTACCATGCCGCCGAGATCGCCAACGATCCGGGCCCGGCCAAAAAGGGCCCGCAGCGGAAAAAGCGCCCCGGTCAGCGGCGCCGCAAGTTTCAACACAGCCGGCGCAGCGCCAACAACAAGGCCGCCTGACCCGGCGGGTCATCGGAAACCCGATTTCGGCGATCAATTCCGGATCGGGGGAGATTGTAGGCTCCGTCCGAGACGTCACTACTGACCCGTCGTGAACGCCGGGCATGCTGACGGGCCGCTCTGCATGGGCTATCATGTTGCGTTACAAGCCGTTTCTTACAAATCCGTCCGCTTGGGAAAGGCTGATTGGTGGCGACAGCCCTCGCCGTACAACAAGAATTTGCCGGCCGTCTGTGGGGCAATGATCCGGACATCGATTATGAAAACCGGATGGTTGCCATCGCTTGCGTCGGGTTTGATGGCGCCGGGTCGGAAGTGGTCGGTGCGGACTTAGCCTGGCTGAAAAGCCAAGTTGAAGCGGGCGGCGGATTTTTGGTCGATTGCACTTGGCCCGCCCAGGTGATCGTGTTTCCCACCATGAGCGACGCCATGCCCTGCCTTGCCCGCCTGCATAAGCGCTGGGGCGGCCGCATCCGGTCCGGCGTCAACCTGGCGGAGTTCAAGGCCGGGCCGAGCGGCGGGCCAGGGGGTGGATCGGCGTTTGCGCGGACGCTGATGGAACGAAGCGAACCGGGCGGCATGTGCCTCTCGGCAGTGGTGGAAAGCCGACTCACGTCACGTGTCAGGGCGGGTGAGATCGGCGGCCCAGAACGCGGCGGCTTGCTGCTGAAAGTGCTGCTTGTTCTTCAGCTGGCCGCCTTGCTCGCCTACTTCCTGGGCTGGTACTACGGCATCTACTGGCGGATTGCCTATTTCATCGAACACGGAAAATACCCGTGCTGGCCCGCGTGGGCGTGCGGCTGACGGATCGGCATGCTTCACCGCATCCTGGCCGACGCCGTCATTGCCCTGCATCTCCTGTTCATTCTCTACGTCTTGCTCGGCGGTTTCATGGCGCTGCGCTGGCCCCGGACCGCGTGGGTCCACGTACCGGTATTCATCTGGGGCGGCATGATCGAAATCGGCGGCTGGATCTGCCCCCTCACCTATCTTGAGATCGCACTTAGAAGCGACAGCGCCGCCGCGGGCTACCGGACGAGTTTCGTCGAACACTACCTGATGCCGATCATTTATCCCGGTTTGCTGTTTCCAGAAGGTATTCCCAGAGGTTTTTATATCGCCCTGGGCATGGCCGTATTGCTGCTCAACGCCGTTATCTACTGGCGCCTCTGGCGCCGCCGGCGTCAGCCTTTGGCATCGACCGAATAGACCATCACCGATTCGTTGACGCCCTTTAGTTCCATTTCGCCCATGGAACTGAATTCCGCCGGGCGGCCGGAAGACAGCTCCTTCACCAGGTTCGATACCGCAATACCGCCATCTTCCGCCTTGTCGCAAAGGCGCGCGGCGATTTGGACCGTGGTGCCGAACAGGTCGCCGTCTTCCTGTATTGGCGTGCCGGCGTTGATGCCGATGCGGATTTGCAGCGGAATGTCGCCCGCGCTTTCGTTGAATTTGTCGATGCCCGTCATCATGGCGAGCGAAGCGTCGACGGAATTGGCCACCGATTTGAACGATGCCATGATGCCGTCGCCGGTGTGCTTGACTTCCGTACCGGCGAAATTTCTCAGTTCCGAGCGCACGATCTTGTTGTGGGCGCGGACGATTTTCTGCATCGCGTCGTCGCCGTGGTTTTGGGTTAATTTCGTCGACCCCACGATGTCGGTGAACATGACGGCCATGGGCGCGCCGGCGTCGGCTTTGTCGGCGGAGGTATTCCAAGAATCCAAGGCGGCCTTCAACGTCGTCGCGACGTTCATTTCGTCGTCGTCGAAAAAACGTTCCATGGCTGCGCCGCCGGCCCGGAACATGTCGCAGTATTTGGGCTCGAGTAGATACTCCTCGTATTTTTCGCCGAATTGGCGCGCCATTTTTTTGTCGGTGCCCAACACCGATACACATTGTTCCAGGACTTTGACGAATTGATTGTGGCTTAGGTTCGACTGGCGCGACTGCGCCTCCGCGGCGCCGGCCAGGAAGAGGTGGCAGCCGAAGCGATTGACGCCATCCAGTTTGATGCCCTGGTCCATCAGCCCTTCCAGGGCACCGCCCAGGAATTTCATCATATTGACGCTGGAGTCTTTGACCTCTTCGGTACTCGCGGTTTCCTCATCGTCTTCTTCGCCGGCCTCTTCGTCCTCGGCCTCCTCGGTTTCCTCAGCCTCCTCAGCTTCCGCTTCCTCCTGCTCGGAATCCTCGGCCTTTTCTTCCTCTCCGTCGGCCGCCGCCTCCTGACTATCCTCTTCTTCCGAGGTCTTCTTTTTCTTTTGCTTCTTCTTGTCTTTTCGGTCCTTTTCCGCCGCCTCGACACGCTTTTGGAATTCGGACTTCTCCTCCGGGGGTGGCTCTTTGGCGCCGTCGCCGCTGCTGGTCAGCCATTCCTTGAGATAGCTGCGCTCGATCGGCGAAATGAATACGTAGGCGAGCGAAAGGAAGGAGAACAGAAAGGTTCCCACGAAGATCAATATGGATTGCGCCTGCATACTCATGGGGTCTGCTCCATTTTCTGACTTAGCCGAAAATTCCCTCTGAATACAAGTACGTCATGACAAACGCGAACCCCAGACTGACGACAGTGATCAACACGATTTTCATGAAGATCGTGGCGATCGGATTTCGCCCTGCCGGACGCGCGCCCGCACCCGCCTTTTTCTTCTTCTTCCCGGCCTTTGGAACGTCCCATTCTTCCTCTTCGTCATCGCCAAATCCCCGGTCGGCAAACGGCCGGTCGTCTATCTCGACCTCGAAATCTCCCATGCCGCCGCCACCGCCGTCATTGCTTGCGCTGGTCGCCGAACGAATCGACTCAGTGGAAAACACCGTGGATTCGACAGTGGAGTTGTCACTTTCGTTATAGGTTTCCTTGACAACCTTGACCGCTTCCACCGAGGGGTTGTCGTGCATGGATTTTGCGTCGTCGATGGCGACCTGACGCTCCATGTTCGTGTAGCGTTGCTCGATCGTCCAACGCCCACTTTGCTTGACGTAAACCTCGTAACTGACTTCAGCCAAGGTTTCCCCTCCCACGGCCGCCGCGGCACTCTTGCTGAGCTTCGACTAACTGCAATTTGTTCCAAATAAGGCCAAGTGGATGGAGTTTCTCCGCTTCCATGTCGTTTTGCGGTAGTGTCCAGAATCTTTCGCACATTTTTTCAGGCGACGGCTCCACTGGTTGA
>CAYOAD010000191.1:0-7525 GCA_964401845.1 uncultured Rhodospirillaceae bacterium
GCTCTGGTTAGGCATAACGCCATCGTATCAGGACGCGGGCGGCCTAGTCTTCCAATTCGACGATTTCGATCTTTTTGCCGTCGGCCGCCAGCGCCAATTCGCCATGCTTCAGGCGCAGCGCATCGTCTCCGAAAACATGAAAACGCCAGCCCTTGAGGGCTGCGACGTCGGCCTTGTCATCGGCCGCGATGCGTTCGAGGTCGGCGACGTTGGCTACCAGCTTCTGGGCCACGTCGTGCGTCTCGCACTTCATTTTGAGCAGAACTTTGAGCAAATCCACCAGCGGGCCGATGCCGCGCGGCAGGGGTTTGGGTTTCTCGACAACCGGTAGGTCGTCTTCCGGCATTTCGACGCCGCGCCGCACAGCTTCCAGAAGGGCTTTGCCACCCCGGCTCTGGGCGAAACCCTGACTGACGGAGCGCATGCGGCCGAGATCGTCCGCGCCTTTGGGCGGGTGGGCCGATATCTCCAACAGCGCCTCATCGCGCAGGATGCGGTTGCGCGGCATGTCGCGGGTCCGGGCCTCGGTTTCACGCCAACCTGCGACCTCACGCAAGACGCCTAGGAAGCGGGGATCAGTGGTGCGCGCCTTGATGCGTTTCCAGGCCTGGTCGATGGGGATGTCGTAGGTCAGGGGATCGGCCAGCACCTCCATTTCCTCGTCCAGCCAGTGAGCCCGGCCGGATTTTTCCATCTTGTCGTGCAGGCGTTCGTAGATGTCCTGCAGATAGATGACATCATCCAGAGCATAGGAGAGTTGACGGTCGGTGAGCGGGCGCCGCGCCCAGTCGGTGAAGCGCGACGCCTTGTCGAGGCGTTTCTTCAATAGCTTCGAGACCAGGGTTTCGTAGCCGACGGAATCGCCGAAGCCGCAAACCATCGCGGCAAGTTGCGTGTCGAACAGGGGATGGGGCACGGAACCCGACAGGTTGTAGACAATTTCGAGATCCTGGCGACCGGCGTGAAAGACCTTGAGTGTGCTTTCATCGGCCATCAAGTCGAACAAGGGCGACAGGTCGATACCATTGGCCAGGGGGTCGACGGCCAGAGCCTCCTCTTTACTCGCCATTTGGAACAGGCAGAGCTGCGGCCAGAAGGTGCTTTCGCGGATAAATTCGGTGTCGACGGTAATGAAGGGCTTTTCGGCTAGTCTTTTACAAGCGTCGGCTAACGCGTCGGTCGTGGTAATAACTGTCATGGCGATTTGCTATACACCAGATAGACGTCGAAGTCCCCCCGGGATAGATGAAAAACCACGTTTTACTTAAGATTCGGCGTAATATTGTTGACATATGCCGCCGTTCGGTGTGCTTTTGCGCCGCCTACGCAGGCGCGTCTCTGCCTGTCGAATTTTCTCATCAATATTTCGGATTTAAGAAACCATGCATAGCTATCGCACCCACACTTGCGCGGAACTTCGTGAAGGCCACGTTGGCGAAACCGTCCGCATATCCGGCTGGGTTCACCGCAAGCGCGATCACGGCAATCTGCTGTTCATCGACCTGCGCGATCATCATGGTTTGACACAGTGCGTCACCTCGGTGGGCGAGGCCCAGTTCGAGGGCGCCGAGGCGGTGCGCCCGGAAAGCGTCGTGACGATCACCGGCGAAGTCATTGCCCGGACGGAAGATACCATGAACGACAACCTGCCGACCGGACGTGTGGAGGTGCGCATCGACGAATTCGCCGTGCAGTCCAAGGCCGGCGACTTGCCCATGCCGGTATTCGGCGATCAAGAATATCCGGAAGATACCCGATTGCGTTACCGTTTCCTCGATCTCAGGCGGGAACGCATTCACCGCAACATCGTGCTGCGCAGCGAGGTTATCGCGGCCATTCGGCGGCGTATGACTGAGCAAGGCTTCACGGAATACCAAACGCCCATTCTGACGGCCTCGTCGCCCGAAGGCGCGCGCGATTTCCTCGTCCCCAGCCGGATGCACCCCGGCAAGTTTTATGCGCTGCCTCAGGCACCGCAGCAGTTCAAGCAGCTCTACATGATCGCCGGCTTCGACCGTTATTTCCAGATCGCCCCCTGCTTCCGCGACGAGGACGCGCGGGCCGACCGTTCGCCGGGCGAGTTTTATCAACTCGACGTCGAAATGGCCTTTGTCACCCAGGAGGATGTATTCGCCGCCATCGAACCGGTGATGCACGGCACCTTCGAGGAGTTCGCCGACGGCCGGACCGTGACGCCGATGCCGTTCCCGCGCATTCCCTTCGCCGAGGCCATGCTGAAATACGGCAGCGACAAGCCCGACCTGCGCAACCCCATTGAGATTTCCGACGTCACCGAAGCTTTCGATGGATCCGGTTTCGGCATTTTCGCCCGGGCCATTGAAGGCGGTTCCGTGGTCCGCGCCATCCCGGCGCCGGGCGCCGGTGAACGGCCCCGCAGCTTCTTCGATAAACTGAACGACTGGGCCCGCGGCGAGGGCGCCGCCGGACTCGGTTACATCATCTTCGAAGACGGCGGCGGCAAGGGCCCGATCGCCAAAAACCTGGACGACGACCGGGTCGCCCGGATCAGGGAAATTACGGGCGCTGGCGACGGCGACGCCGTATTTTTCGCCTGTGATAAAGCGGACGGGGCCGCCGCTCTCGCTGGACTGGCCAGAACCAAGCTCGGCGAGGATCTCGACCTCCTGGAAAAAGACGTCTTCCGTTTTTGTTGGATTGTCGATTATCCGATGTATGAATACGACGAGGCCGAGAAGAAGCTGGACTTCAGCCACAACCCGTTCTCCATGCCGCAGGGCGGGCTGGAAGCGCTCGACACCGAAGACCCTCTCGACGTTCTGGGCTATCAGTACGACATCGTCTGCAACGGAACCGAACTCAGTTCCGGCGCCATCCGGAACCATGATCCCGAGATCATGGTGAAGGCCTTTGAACTGGCCGGTTACGGGCGTGCGGACGTCGAGGAAAAATTCGGCGGCATGTTCAGGGCACTGCAGTTCGGCGCGCCGCCCCATGGCGGTATCGCTCCCGGCCTCGACCGCATCGTCATGCTGTTGGCTGACGAACCCAACATCCGCGAAGTCGTCGCCTTCCCGATGAACCAGCAGGCGGAGGATCTGTTGATGGGTGCGCCCGCCGATGCGGCGCCCCGTCATTTACGGGAACTGTACCTGCGGCACGTGTTACCCAAGACCGAACCGAAGCCCGCGGAGGCAGAAGAAAAATCGGAAGGGGAGGGTTGAGCGCCTCTACTTGGGGGCGAGCGGCGTACCCGTTAGTTTGGCGCCCTTAAGTTCGGCATTGCCAGCCTGGGCTTCATCGATTTTGGCCCGGGTCAAATCAGCGTTGCGGAAGTTGGTACCGCCCAAATTTGCGCCCAGCAAATTTGTGACATGCCATTCGCCGCTTGGTTTACCTTCGCTGTTGATGATTTCGACAGGAGTCAGTTTCGCCCCGTCCAATCGGGCCCCGGCCAGGTTTGCATTGCCCAGATCCGCACCCGACAAGTCGGCGCGGTGCATGTCGGCGCCCGGCAGGTTGGCCTCGCGCAGGTCACTCAGGACGAACACTGCGTCGGCCAATTTTGCGTCACCCCAATTGCATCGGCGAAGGTCGGCGCCCGACAGGTAAACGCCTGAAAGATCAGCCTTGCCCACGCTCACGTTGCTGAGGACAGCGCGTTCGCCGCGTTTCCCGTTGGAATCGACCCAGACCGCATGATTTCTGAGTATTGACTGCAGTTCCACCGGCAGGTCGCAAACGCCCCGGCTGATGATGGCATCCCGTAGGTCGGCCCGGTTCAGATCGACATCGGCCAGCATGGCGCCGCGCAGATTCGCCCCATCCAGATGCGCGTTGGCGACGTTGGCCCCCTGAAGGTTGGCAGCAGAAATGTCGGCGTTGGACAGCCGCGATCCCTGGAAATCGCAGCGCGCGAAATCGCCGCCGTGCAGGTCGGCGCCGCTCATTGCCGCTTCACGGAAGTTTGTCGCCGGCATGTTGACGTGCCGCATTTTGGCCTGCCGGAGCTCAGCGCGCGTGAAATCGGCCCCCGGCGATTTGGCGCCGTTGAAACAAGCGCCCCCTAGATCCGCAAAACTGAAATTCGCTCCGGGAAGCTGGCAGTCGGTAAAATCCGTGCCGTTGAGAATGGCGTGCTGCAGATTGATGCGGGGAAGGCGAAGGCCAGAAAGATTGGCGCCATTGAGATTTGCTCGAACGCCGCCTATGAGCCCGCGAAGAAAGCGCTCATGCCGGCGCAACGTATCGACAAATTGCTTTGGCGTCATACTCCCACGCCCTTCCCAAATCATGCCGGCAATTCGGCATAACAGGCGTCTTTCCATGCCTCCCCCGTGGTTGCATGGTGACGCCCCATTTATGATCAAGCAACTAAGTCATTAGGACCAATCTAACAATTCGCCATCCGCGCATCTCCCTCCACGCGAACTGGCGACGACTAGGAGTTAATATTAGACTAATTCAGAGAGATCGGGAACCCGGATTCAGCCCGTCAAAATAGGATCTAATGCCCAAAACCCCGTAGATCATGCAAAAAAAGGGCGCGCCAAGGTGGGTAAAAACCCATAGCGCGCCCCAAGTCAACAGGGAGGACTAACCAGACGATGAGTACCGGCGCCGAAGCCCCGGAAACGCATCGTCAACCACGCACGCAAAGGCGGTTACGAACAGCCGCTGGTGCCGCCGCAGGTCTCGCACTTCATGCAGGTGCCGTTCCGCACCAGCGTGAAGTTTCCGCATTCCCCGCAAGCGTCGCCCTCGTACCCCTTGATCCGCGCTTCGCGGATCTTGGATAGCTTGTCGTCGACCGCCTCCTGTACGGCCGCCGGGACGGCGACCGAACCACTTGCGCCGGCCTCACCACCGACGGCGATATCCTGACTACCTGTTGCCCCGGCGCCGTTATCTGACGCATTGGCGCTGCCTGGGACGACGTAAAGGTTGCTCCGTACGTAGCCGTTGCTGGCCAGACCGATCGCGGCGTCGAGCTGCGGCTCCAGCTGCGTGGGGTCACCCGCCTGGGCCTCGATCATGGTGTAGCTTTCGCCCAACGCGTCATGGCGCAGATCGTCCGGCTCGACGTGGCTGAGGTCGTTGCGGCCAAGGTAGGAGATGGCCAACTCGCGGAAGACGTAATCCAGCAGCGAGGTGGACATCTTGATGGCATCGTTGCCGGAGACCATGCCCGACGGCTCGAAACGCGTGAAGGTGAAGGCTTCGACGAACTCGTCCAAGGGCACGCCGTACTGCAAGCCGATGGATATCGCGATGGCGAAGTTGTTCATCAAACTTCGGAAGGCGGCACCTTCCTTGTGCATGTCGATGAAAATCTCGCCGAGCGAACCGTCATCGTACTCACCGGTTCTCAGATAGACCTTGTGCCCGCCGACAGTGGCCTTTTGCGTATAGCCCTTGCGCCGCTCCGGCAGCCGGTTGCGGTTGGCTTGCTGCCAGATCTGGTTGACCACGCGTTCGGCGACGACCTGCGGGGCTTCGACCTGAGCATCGTCGCTGTCGTCAACGCCGTCAAAGTCGTTGTCCGCCACGGCGGCCAGAGGCTGCGAGAGTTTCGACCCGTCACGGTAGAGGGCATTGGCCTTGAGACCGAGCCGCCACGACAGATCATACGCCGCCATGCAATCTTCGATGGTCGCCGTATTGGTCATGTTGATGGTTTTGGAAATGGCGCCGGAAATAAACGGTTGAGCCGCCGCCATCATGCGTATGTGGCTTTCCCAGGAAAGATAACGCGTGCCCTTCTTGCCGCAGGGGCTGGCGCAGTCGAACACCGCCAGATGCTCGTCTTTCAGTTCCGCCGCGCCCTCCAGCGTCATGGCGCCGCAGCAATAGGTGTTGGCGTCATCGATTTCCGACTGGCTGAAACCCAACTCCGCCAGCATGTCGAAACCGAGGTCGTCGAGCTTTGCCGCTTCGATACCCAGTTCGTCCGTGCAGAAGTCTTCACCCAACGTGTATTTGTTGAAGGCGAACTTGATGTCGAAAGCGCTTTCGATCGCCGCTTCCAAAGCGTTGAGTTTTTCTATCGTAAAGCCCTTGGCCGCAAGCGATTCGTGGTTGATCCACGGGGCGTCCTTCAGCGTTCCATGCCCGACCGCGTAGGAGGTGATGTTTTTAACTTCCCCGTCGTCGTACCCCAGGGCCTCCAGCGCCTCGGGGACGCAGCGGTTGATGATGCGGAAATAGCCGCCGCCGGCCAGCTTCTTGAATTTGACCAAGGCGTAATCGGGCTCGATGCCCGTGGTGTCGCAGTCCATCACCAAACCGATGGTGCCGGTGGGGGCGATGACCGTGGCCTGGGCGTTGCGGAAACCATGGGCGGCGCCCAGCGTCACGGCTTTTTCCCAGGCGATGACGGCGGCCTTGGTGACTTCCTCATCCGGGCAGGCTTCGGCGTCGAGCATGACGGGCAGGGTGTTGAGCGCCTCGAATTCCCCACGCATGGCGTTGGCGGCGCGGGCATGGTTGCGCACCACCCGCATCATGTGTTCGGCGTTGGCCTCGTATTCCGGGAAGGTGCCCAGTTCGCCCGCCATCTCGGCCGACGTGGCGTAGGAGGTGCCGGTCAAAAGCGCGGAAATCGCGGCGCAAAGCGCGCGGCCTTCATCTGAATCATAGGACAGGCCATTGGTCATCAGGAGGCCGCCGAGATTAGCGTACCCGAGGCCCAGGGTGCGGTAGCGGTAGCTCAACTCGGCGATCCGGTCGGACGGGAACTGCGCCATCATAACCGAAATCTCGAGCACCACCGTCCACAGACGGACGGCGTGGCTATAGGCCTGGGTGTCGAAGCTGCCGTCAGGCCGGCGGAATTTCATCAGGTTGAGCGAGGCCAGATTGCAGGCCGTGTCGTCCAGGAACATGTACTCCGAACACGGATTGGATCCCCGGATCTCGCCGCCCTCCGGGCAGGTATGCCAGTCGTTGATGGTGGTGTGGTACTGCACGCCGGGATCGGCCGAGGCCCACGCCGCCTCGCCGACGTTCTGCCACAAATCGCGGGCCTTGAGCTTCTTGTGGACCGCGCCGTCCTTGCGCCCGATCAGTTCCCAATCGTCGTCGTTCTTGACGGCGCGCAGGAAATCATCGGTCACGCGCACGGAATTGTTGGCGTTCTGGCCCGAGACCGAACGGTAGCCTTCTCCATCCCAATCCGTGTCGTAGGTATCGAATTCGATTTCGGTGTAACCCTGCTGGGCGAACTGGATAACCCGCTGGATATAGTTTTCGGGCACCAGTGCGCGACGGGCTTCCCGCATCGCCTTTTTGAGTTCGGGATTGTCCGAGGGACTGAAGCGGCCGTCGCCCTCTACCGAATGGCAGGCCTTCATGACCAGCGTCAGATGTTTGGCGTTGATTTTGGAGCCCGTGACCAGGGCAGCGACTTTCTGCTCCTCGACGGTTTTCCAGTTGATGAACTGTTCGACGTCCGGATGATCAATGTCGACGATGACCATCTTGGCGGCGCGCCGCGTCGTGCCGCCCGATTTGATGGCGCCGGCGGCGCGGTCGCCGACTTTGAGGA
>CAYOAD010000192.1:0-7505 GCA_964401845.1 uncultured Rhodospirillaceae bacterium
CGGTTGCGGTCTTTGCGTCGAGGTTTGCCCCCATCCCAGCAAACCGATTTGGATTGTCAAGCGGCGGCACGCAAAGACAGACAAAAGGGAGGCTGCATAACCCATGCGCGCGATCCATGTCACATTTTTAACGCTGATCGTGGTCATTTGCGCGATGGTCGAGCAAGCCTCGGCGCACCACATCCTGGGCCGCCCCAGTTACAGTCTCAATGAGGATTCAAACACGCCGCCAGCCGTGCAGGTGGAAACCCAGTTGGGCAACCACATGCTGACCTACATGGTTTTTCCCGACGTTCCCAGTCCGGGAAAACCGGGGCGCATCAACCTCTATATGTCCAGCATCAAGGACGGTAAGCCATACGACGGCAAGGTCACCTTCAAGGTTCGCAACGATGATTTGCTGGCGAAGTTGGGGTTCGGCGTTCATTTGGAGACGCTGGGCGTTCAAGCCTCCGACGACAATGTCTTTCGTCAGGGCGTCCTTTTCGGAGAGGCGGGGGACTACATACTCATTGCCGACTATAGGGCGGGCGGAGAAAACTATTCGGTCGAATTCCCCCTGCGCGTCGGTGTGCCGTCGTCGGTCGGACCCGCTGGCCTCGCCATCGGTGCCGTTGCGTTGGTGCTGATCGTCTTCGGCGTCGTGCAGCGCCGTCGCGCCATGACGGGGAAGATTCGCGGCAGCCAGGCGGAAAGCGCCGACCAGTGAAACGCCGGGAATTTTTTAAGCTCGGTGTTCAAAAAGCGGCCGAGGCGGCGCTGGAGGTGGCGGGGCAAAAGCTGCCCTCCGACACCATCAACCACATCCGTCCGCCCTATGCCCTGGTGGAGCCGAAATTCCTGGAGGCCTGCACCCGCTGCGATGACTGCCTGGAGGCTTGCCCCCACAACGTCATATTCAGGCTCGGCGGCGACCGGGGTTTGCTCGCCGCGGGCACACCGGCACTCGACTTGCTGCGCGTGGGTTGCCGCATGTGTGAGGATTGGCCTTGTGTCGCAGTTTGCGAAACCGGGGCGCTCTCGTTTCCGGAAACTAAAGAAGGCGAGAGCCTGCCAAACGCGGTGTTGGCGCAGGTCACGATTAATGTTGAAACCTGCCTGCCGTACGCCGGCCCTGAGTGCGGCGCATGTGCGGGTTCCTGTCCCGTCCCCGGCGCTCTGAATTGGGAGAACGGACTGCGTCCTTCGATCGAGCAATCGGTCTGTACCGGCTGCGCCCTCTGCCGGGAGGCCTGCATTACCGATCCGAAATCGGTTGATATCGCTGTTTTGGATCTGCAACGCCAGCCCTCGAAGAGTCCCGCATAGGCCGCTGATCCAGCCGAAACAGCAGGTGCGACGCCATGTCGCGTTCCCAAACATCAGGTGAAATGAGATGCTTGACAAATGTCAAGCGATTGACATGTTTTGTACAGGTGCAGACATGGTGGCAAATGTATCCCGGCGCTCATTCTTGAGGCGGACGGCCCGGCGGCCGGCGCCCATAAGGCCGCCGTGGGCCTTGGCTGAAGCCGATTTCCGCGCCAAGTGCACCCGCTGCGATGAGTGCTCCAAGGCCTGTCCCGAAGGCATTATCGTTGTCAACGCAGGCTTTCCCCAGATCGACTTCAAAAGGGGGCACTGCACCTTCTGCGGGGATTGCCTGAAGGCCTGCGAAGCCGGTGCGCTCAAGGTTGGCGATGACTGCGACAATCTGTCAGATAGCCGCCCTTGGTCGCTGGGCGCACATTTCAATCAACGATGCATCGCAGCAAAGGGCACGGAGTGCCGAATTTGCGGCGAGCAATGCGAGGCGGAAGCGATCCGTTTCCAGCCCCGGAGAGGCGGCCCCCCGTTGCCGGCAATCAACGGAGCGGCCTGCACCGGATGCGGTGCCTGTCTGGCGCCGTGTCCGGCGAATGCCGTCGAGATCGCGGCGGCATGAACGAGGAGAAGACGATGGCCATGCTGGATAACGCGCCAACCCACAAGGTCTCCGCCAACGACGGCCAAAATATCTGTGGGCTTTTGGTCCACGCTCATCCGTCCAGGACGACAGCCGTCGGCGAAGCGATGACCGCTCTCCCCGGAACCGAAATTCATCAAAGTTCTCCCGACGGGCGCATGGTCGTTACCGTCGAGGATGTCGACGGCGTTTGGGCCGGCGACACGATTACCCAGATCAGCAATATCGATGGCGTACTGTCCGCGGCGCTCGTCTACCACCAGAACGAGGTGGTTTCGAACGAGGCCGGTGATCCTGAGGAGGTTTCCCGATGACAGTCTCAAGACGTGAATTTATCAAAACCAATGCCGCCGTGGCGACAGCCGCCGCTGCCGGCATGGCCTTGCCGACGGGTTCGGCTCAAGCTGCAGTCAGCGACGATATCCGCTGGGACAAAGCGCCGTGCCGGTTTTGCGGCACCGGTTGCTCCGTTCTGGTCGGTACCAAGAACGGACGGGTCGTGGCGACCCAAGGCGACCCCGAAGCGCCCGTGAACCGGGGCCTCAACTGCATCAAGGGCTATTTCCTTTCGAAAATCATGTACGGAGAGGACCGCTTGACCACGCCTCTTTTGCGCATGACGAACGGTAAATACGACAAGGAAGGCGATTTCACCCCGGTGAGCTGGGATACCGCTTTCGACGTCATGGCGGAGAAGTTCAAGGTCGCGCTGCGCAAGAACGGTCCCAAGTCGATCGGTATGTTCGGCTCGGGCCAGTGGACGGTGTGGGAAGGCTATGCGGCGGCCAAGCTTTACAAGGCCGGTTTCCGCTCCAACAATATCGATCCCAACGCCCGCCATTGCATGGCCTCCGCCGTGGCCGGTTTCATCCGCACATTCGGTATCGACGAGCCGATGGGTTGCTACGACGACCTGGAGGAGGCCGACGCCTTTGTCCTCTGGGGCTCCAACATGGCCGAGATGCATCCCATCCTCTGGTCGCGCCTCACGGACCGCCGTTTGACCGCCGATCACGTCAAGGTCGCGGTGCTGTCAACGTTCGAGAACAGGAACTTCGAACTGGCGGATATCGGCATGGTGTTCAAACCGCAGACCGATCTCGCCATTCTGAACTTCATCGCCAACTACATCATCCAGAACGGCGCGGTGAACGAGGAATTCCTCAAGAAACACGTCAACATCCGCAAGGGCAACACCGACATCGGCTACGGCCTGCGGCCAACGGACCCGCGCGAGAAAAAGGCCAAGAATGGCAAGAAGGCCGGCGGTTCCAAACCGATGACGTTCGACGAGTACAAGGACTTCGTCGCCGAGTACACGGTCGAGAAGGCCTCCGCAATCTCCGGCGTCCCCGAAAAGGAATTGATCGAACTGGCCGAACTCTATGCCGATCCTAAACGCAAGGTCGTCAGCTACTGGACCATGGGCTTCAACCAGCACACCCGCGGCACATGGGCCAACAACCTGATGTACAACATCCACCTTTTGACCGGCAAAATCTCCGAGCCGGGCAACGGTCCGTTCTCGCTGACCGGGCAGCCGTCGGCCTGCGGGACGGCCCGTGAAGTCGGTACCTTCGCCCACCGTCTGCCGGCCGATCTCGTGGTCATGAAGAAGCCGCACCGCGACATCGCCGAGAAGATCTGGAAAGTGCCGGAAGGCACGATCCCAGGCAAACCCGGCTACCACGCGGTGTTGCAGAACCGCATGCTCAAGGACGGCAAACTCAATGCCTATTGGGTGATGTGCAACAACAACATGCAGGCCGCTGCCAATATGAACGATGAGGTTTATCCGGGGTACCGCAATCCCGAAAACTTCATCGTCGTGTCGGATCCCTATCCGACGGTGACCGCCATGGCCGCCGATCTGATCCTGCCGACCGCCATGTGGGTGGAGAAGGAAGGAGCGTACGGTAATGCCGAAAGGCGCACGCAGTTTTGGCGTCAACAGATCAAGCCACCGGGAGAGGCCAAGTCCGATCTCTGGCAGGTCATGGAATTCTCCAAACGCTTCAAGGTCGAGGAGGTTTGGCCCGACGATCTGATCGCAAAAATGCCGGAGTACAGGGGCAAAACCCTCTTCGACATCCTCTATGCCAACGGCAAGGTTGATTCCTACTCGAACGAGCAGCTGCAAGACGGTCACGACAACGACGAATCGACCCACTTCGGCTTCTACGTGCAAAAGGGCCTGTTCGAGGAATACGCCACGTTCGGTCGCGGCAAGGCGCACGATCTGGCGGACTTCGAAACCTATCACCAGTCCAGGGGGTTGCGCTGGCCGGTGGTCGACGGCAAGGAAACGTTGTGGCGTTTCCGCGAAGGTTACGACCCTTACGTCAAGCCGGGCGAGGGCGTCAGCTTCTACGGCAAGAAGGACAAGAAGGCCAATATGTTCGCCGTGCCCTATGAACCGGCGGCCGAGGAACCGGATGGCCAGTACGATCTCTGGCTCGTAACGGGCCGGGTGCTGGAGCACTGGCACTCCGGTTCGATGACACGGCGGGTGCCCGAATTGCACCGCGCCGTTCCGTCGGCCCAGGTCTTCATGCATCCGGACGATGCCCGGGAACGCGGCGTTCGACGCGGCCAAACCGTCAAGTTGACGACCCGGCGCGGCGAACTGACCTCGCGCGTCGAGACGAAAGGCCGCAACAAGCCGCCCAAGGGCGTGATTTTCATCCCCTGGTTCGATGCCAGCCAGTTGGTCAACAAACTGACGCTGGACGCTACCTGTCCGATTTCCAAGGAAACGGACTTCAAGAAGTGCGCCGTCAAAGTCGAAAAGGCTTGATCGGCAGGTGATCGGACAGGGCCATGCGTACCCCTCGCCAACACCACGAAGCCGGGGCCGATAAGGGCCCCGGCCGGCGGCGCTTCCTGACCGACGCGGTGCGGGTGGCGTGTGGCGTGGGGATTGCCGGGCTTGCGCTGGGTATCCATGCGAAAGGGGCGCGTTCGGTTCCCGTCGGAATGATCCGGCCGCCGGGCGCCATTGGCGATGAGGATTTTCTCGGCGCCTGCGTCCGCTGCGGACTGTGCGTGCGCGATTGTCCCTACGACACGCTAAAGCTGGGAAAACTGGGTGACGGCGTCGGCGTCGGCTCGCCTTACTTCGTGGCCCGCGATATCCCCTGCGAGATGTGCGAGGACATCCCGTGCGTCGAAGCCTGCCCCACGGGTGCGTTGGACAAGGAACTCAAAGACATCACGGAAGCCCGCATGGGTTTGGCCGTTCTGGTTGACAACGAAACCTGCCTCAATGTGTTGGGATTGCGCTGTGACGTCTGTTACCGGGTCTGTCCCCTGATTGGCGACGCCATCAAGCTTGAACGTCTGCACAATCAGCGGACAGGCAAACACGCGATATTCCTGCCCACCGTGAATTCGGAGACCTGCACCGGATGCGGTAAATGCGAGCGCGCCTGCGTGCTTGAAGAAGCCGCTATCAAGGTATTGCCGCGGCGGGTGGCGAAGGGCAGCCTTGGCGAACATTACCGCCTGGGGTGGGAAGAAAAGGCCAAGAAGGGCGGTCCACTCGTCCCGGGTATCAAGGATTTGCCGGACCGCCGGCCCGCCACGGCTGCGCCGAGGACCGTGCAATGACGGCGGCAACGCACATCGGCGCCACCGCCGTCGCGGCGAAGGGCTGGTATTCTGCGCATAAGTGGCTAATCGCCAGGCGGTTCGCACAGCTGGGGTTTATCGCCCTGTTTGCCGCCGGTCCATGGTTCGGCCTCATGATTGTCAAAGGCACCATCGCGTCGAGTTTAACCCTGGGCGTCCTGCCGCTTACCGATCCCTACATATTGCTGCAATCGATGTTGGCCGGACATCCTCTGGAAACGTCGGCATTGATCGGCGCCATGATTGTCGTGCTTGCCTACGCCTTGATCGGCGGACGCATGTACTGCTCCTGGGTTTGCCCGGTAAACATCGTCACCGATGCGGCAAGCTGGTTGCACCGCCGGCTTGGTTTGCCCAAGGGCTGGCAGCCCAGGCGGCAAATCAGGCTTTGGCTGCTCGGCATGACATTGATCGTTGCCGCTGTCACCGGGGTGGTCGCATGGGAACTGGTCAATCCCGTCACGCTGCTCTACAGGGGTTTGCTTTTCGGTGGCGGTATGATCTGGGGGGTCACCGCCGCCGTATTCCTGCTCGATTTGATCGTTGGCCGACGGGCTTGGTGCGGGGCGCTCTGCCCGGTCGGCGCATTCTACGGATTGGTCGGAACATCCAGCCTCTTGAAAGTGGCCGCTCCCGGCCGGGCGAAGTGCAACGACTGCATGGATTGCTTTGCCGTCTGCCCCGAGCCTCACGTCCTGACCCCGGCGCTGAAAGGGGAACTCACCAAATCCGCCGAGGACGACGCCTGGACGGCCTGCGGGGCGATATCAGGTTCACCCGTTATCCTTTCCAGAGATTGCACCAACTGCGGACGCTGCATCGACGTGTGCGCGCTCGATGTCTTCCATTTCACCCACCGCTACGATTTTTCGGAGGACGCCGGGGATCCCCCGGCGGAAACCGAGCACCGTCAGGCGGCATGAGGACAAGACCATGATCGACAAGTCAGAAAACAAATTTACCAACGACAGCAGTCAAATGCCGCACAGGAGGTGGGCAATGAAAAGCTTACGAATTGCAATGGCGATTTCCCTGATTGGCGCCGGAATCTTCCTGGCTCTGGGCCAGACCGACGCGAATGCGCAGGATACCGATGTCCAATCGTTGCGCGGCCGCGCGGCGCTCGATGAAGCGGGCCCCGTACCTGAATTGTGGAAGCAGAGCGTCGACAAGAAATTTTCTCGGGCCTATCGACAACAACCGCCTCTGATCCCTCACCGCATCGAGAAGTATCAGATCAATCTCAAGGTCAACCAGTGCCTGCGCTGCCACGACTGGCCCTACAGCAATGAAGAAGGGGCGACCAAGGTCAGCGAGACGCACTACTTTAACCGCAACGGCGTTGCCCTCGACAGGGTCTCCCCAACGCGGTGGTTCTGCACCCAGTGCCATGTACCGCAAGCTCAGGCGCGAGCCTTGGTCAGAAACAAGTTCAAATCCGCGGTCGATGCGGATTAGTGCTTCGGTCGTCCTAGAAAAAGGGATCGGATCGAAAGCGTAGAGCGGGATTGAGATCATGTCGAACGACACACAACAAGATAATGATGCGAATGTAATCGTCCGGTTGTGGCGCTGGTTTTGGCGCCCGACGATGCGTTGGGCATTAGGTACTTTGGTTATCTTTGGCTTCGCTGGCGGCATCGTCTTCTGGGGCGGTTTCAACTGGGCCATGGAAATTACCAACACGGAGGCCTTCTGTATTTCGTGCCACGAAATGGAACGGAACGTCTTTCGCGAATATAAGGAGACCGTGCACTACACCAACCGCACCGGCGTTCGGGCCACCTGCCCGGATTGTCACGTTCCGAAAACCTGGGTGCACAAAATCGCCCGCAAAATTCAAGCGACCAATGAGCTTTACCACCACTTCATGGGGTCCGTTGACACTCGCGAGAAATGGGAAGCTAAACGCCTCGAACTGGCCAAGAAC
>CAYOAD010000193.1:0-7460 GCA_964401845.1 uncultured Rhodospirillaceae bacterium
CAACCAGTGGAGCCGTCGCCTGAAAAAATGTGCGAAAGATTCTGGACACTACCGGTTTACGGTCTGCTGGCGAAGGACGTCGAGGAATACCTCATCGTTGATCCAAAGGGTGAGGCTGTGTTGTTCGCCAAGCGCCAGACGGCCGAGCAGCACAAGGCCCAATGGTTCTCCGCCGCCGGCAAGAAGCGCAAAGGCAAAGCTTGGGCCCCCGGCCGCTATCGGGCGCGCTACCGCCTGCTGCGGCGGCCCGTGGGTGGCGGCTCCCGGCGCATCGTCTTTGAGATCAACAGGTCTTTAGTGCTGAGATGAATTTTCTAGGGTGTTTCGGAAATAACGGAAACTGGTTCAGTGAACGCTGACGGCGTTGAATTCGTTCGAGGCTGCCGCCGCGAACGCGGTATCCCGATCCGCCAGGACGGCCAGCTCGGTGCCGTCCGAGGCGTGCACCGCATAGGCGGCCTCGCCGTCGATGGTAACGCGTTTCACGTAGGCCAAAGACGGATCGTTCAGCGCCGCCATGAATTGGGACGTGATGGTTGCAAGTTTGTCATTTCCGTCGTTCAGCATAGCTCTCACCCTAAACCAAAATTATGAAAAATCCGTTGCCACGGCCGCGATGCGTCCTCTACTCCGCCGCTTTGGCGACGTCGATGTCTTCCGACCGGCCACGCGTGGCGCCCGACGCCTCGATTTCGATACTACGCACCAGTTGTTCGGCCGGCGGGCGCACGAGGTCGACGCTGAGCAGGCCGTTGTCCAGCCTGGCGCCCGTGATATCGATGCCGTCGGCCAGCACGAAAGCGCGCTGAAACTGCCGCGCGGCGATGCCGCGGTGAAGGAATACCTTTTCCTCGTCGTCGCTCTGACGGCCGCGGATGACCAGCTGATTTTCCTCTACCGTCACCGAGAGGTCGGCCATGGTAAAGCCCGCCACGGCGACGGTGATGCGCAGTCCGTTCTCGTCGATTTGTTCGATGTTGTAAGGCGGATAGCCGTCGCCGCCCGCCTTCGCGACGCGGTCGAGCGTGCGTTCGATCTGTTCGAAGCCAAGCAGCAGGGGGCTATTGAAGAGCGACATTCGGGACATGCGGCATACCTCCTCCGACGAGCGAGCCACGCAGGTCATTGATCCTCCGCCCCGCCTGAACCCGCCATCGGCGTTCACGCAATGGATTGGACGGTTGCGGCCCGTGTCGGCGCCGCTACCGCCATATGTAAGCACTCTCAGGCGTCATTCAAGCCGCCTAATTTTGTGCGGCGGTCATTGAAGGCCTTGATTTTCCCGCCCAGCTTAGGGACAACAGGGGCCGCTTTTTCGTCGGACAAAGGATCCCCCCAAATGACTTCCAATTCTTCCTCAGCAGAGACCACCGTCGGCATCGTCGGCGCCGGCGCCATGGGCCGGGGGATCGCCCAGGTCACGGTGACCGGCGGCATGAAAGCCGTCCTGTTCGACGCCGCGGACGGCGCCGCGGAAAAAGCCCGGGAGTTCGTCTCGGGTATGATCGACCGTCAGGTCGAGAAAGGCAGGCTCGAGGCAGACGCCGCCGCCGGAGCCAAGGACAATCTGGCCATCGCCGACCACCTCGAAGGCCTCGCGGGATGCGATTTGGTGGTCGAGGCCATCGTCGAGAACCTCGACATCAAACGCGAGGTGTTTGCCTCCCTGGAAGCCATCCTCCGCCCCGACGCCATCATCGCGTCGAACACCTCGTCGATCCGCATTGCCTCGATCGCCGCGGCGTGTGAGCGGCGTGACCGCATTGCCGGCATGCATTTCTTCAATCCCGTGCCGCTGATGAGGCTGGTGGAGATCATCCGGGCGCCGGAAACCAGCGACGCTACCGCCGACACGTTGGCGGAAATCGGCAAACGCATGGGCCGGACGCCCGTGACCGCCAAGGACGGTCCCGGTTTCCTGGTCAATCTGGGTGGCCGCGCCTACACCATCGAAGGGCTGCGCATCGTCCAGGAAGGCGCGGCGACGCCCGCCCAGGTCGACGCCGTGATGCGGGACTGCTGCGGCTTCCGCATGGGCCCGTTCGAGTTGATGGACCTGACCGGCATCGACGTCAATTTTCCCGTCAGCAAGATCATCTTCGACGGTTACTTCGCCGACCAGCGCCTGGCCACCTCGCCCCTGCATGAGGCCTTGTTTGCCGCCGGACGCTTTGGCCGCAAAACCGGGGCGGGCTACTTCGACTACGACGCCGAGGGCAATCAGTCCGGCGGCGGCACGGCGAATTTCGAGACCGATGCGACAGCGGCGGCTCAGGTCATACTGGCCGAGGACGACCCCGAGCTGGCCGACCTGCTGGCCGCCGCGGGCGCGGAAGTCCTGGCCCACGACGACCAGCAAAGCCCCATCGTCTGCGCCCCGATCGGCGAAGACTGCACGGCCGTGGCGGTCCGCACGGGGCTCGATCACCGCCGCCTGGTGGCCGTCGATATTCTGACGCCGACGGAAAAGCGCATAACCATCATGACGGCGCCGGGCGCCGACCCGGCGATGCGCGACGCCGTTGCCGCCCGTTTGGCCCAGACCGGCGCCGCGGTCACCGCGATCAAGGACAGTCCGGGGTTCATTGCGCCGCGCATTCGGGCGATGGTGGCCAACCTGGGTTGCGAAATGGCCCAGACCGGGGTCGCCGAACCGGCCGACATCGACACCGCCATGACGCTCGGCCTCAATTATCCCCAGGGTCCGCTGGCCCTGGCCGATGCCATGGGCCCCGAGATTGTGCTGGCCCTGCTCGACGCCCTGACCGCGATCACGGGGGATCAGCGCTACCGCCCCAGCCTCTGGCTGCGCCGCCGGGCACTCCTCGGATTATCAGCGACCGTGGAATAATTCGTCAGCGGATGAGTTCGCTGATGGAGCCGGGCAGCGCGAACGAGGCGGCATGGATGTCGGCGCTGTAGTAACGCGCGCCCAGATCGAGGTCCGCTAGACGTCTATTCAACGTTTCGCGGTCGACCGCCGAGAGATCGGCGCCCGCCCCGGCCCAGCCGAAAGCCATGAAACCGCCGACGTAGGCCGGCACCGGCGCCACGAAGGCGCCGTAGCGGTCGAACAGCCCCTGCCAGTGCGACGTCGTTTGGCTCAGTTCATCCGCCTGGTAGAACGGTACGCCGTTTTGCGTCACCAGCACGCCACCCGGCTCGAGGCAGCGCCGGCAACCTTGGTAGAACGGGCGGCTGAACAGCGCTTCGCCCGGACCGACGGGATCGGTCGAATCGACGATTATCACGTCAAAGCGCTTGTCCGTTTCCGCCACGTAACGCACACCGTCGCCGACAATGATTGTGGCGCGGGCGTCATCGAAGGCATCACCGCAAATCTCTTGCAGATGCTGTCGGGCGAGATCAACCAGCTCACCGTCGATATCGACCATCGTGGCCTTCCGCACGGGGTGCTTGAGGACTTCCTCCAGCATGCCGCCGTCACCGCCGCCGATGATCAGCACCGACTGGACTTTGCCGTGACCGACGATGGGCACATGGGCCAGCATTTCGTGATAGATGAACTCGTCGCGCGTCGTGGTCTGAACGATACCGTCGAGCGCCAGTACCCGCCCGAACGCAGCATTGTCGAATATCAAAACATCCTGAAAGCCGGTTGATCCCCGGTAGATCAGTTTGTCGATGCGCAGACGGTGGGCGGCCCCGTCGTGCAGGGTTTCCTCGAACCAGTCCGTCAAGCCACCGCACCCCTCAGGTGTTCCGCCGTTTTTACATCCCTGGGTTCGAAATGGCGCTTGAGCGCCGGCAACGTGGCGTTCGGGTCGCACTCGCCGCACATGAAAACGTCGATGGCGGCGTAACCGGCATCGGGCCAGGTGTGGATGCTCATGTGGGATTCCGCGAGGATCGCCACGCCGGTCACGCCTTCGGGCGAAAAATGGTGCAGGCTCACCGTCAAAACGGTCGCCCCGGCCTCCTCGGCGGCGTCCCGCAATGCCGCCTCGATCCTGGTGGGATCGTTCAAATTGCGGCCGCCATAGAGGTCGATCAGCAAATGCCTCCCCGCATATTTTGCCCCGTTCTTCTCGATAAAGAAGTCCTGGGTTTCCCGCGCCTCGACACGTGGCCTAGGAGGGGGGTCATGGGCGGTAATCGGGCCGGATGCGGCCGGAGCGGGATCTAACCGGCTCATGTCGTGCTCCCTGACGAAGAAAAGTGTGAATTTATGGCCATTTGGCCCATTTCGTTCAAGTGCATAAATACTGGAAATAAGACAGCGTTAAGAGTATATTAATCATCGAGTTAGGAAAGCTTCGTGCCTTCCAACTCTTTGCGATGCAGTATGCTCACATAACGAATGGCAGAATGCCGGTCGTGGAAATAACCGCGAACCCGGTGCTTTCGTGTGCCTGGAACATGGTTTGGCGGTGATTCCACTGTGACTCGCGTCACCCCGGCGGTGGCGTGGCTTGGAGCCGTGCAATGGTGAGCTTGATCAGCGATTCCGGTCTGATTGGCCTGCAGAGCTTGAACGCCCGCAGCGGGATCGTTGGCGGCAATCTCCTGCAGACCGAAAACAGCCAGCGATTCGCCAACCAGCAAACCCAGACGCGCGGGTCCACGCTTGATTCGGTCGAATCGAACCTCGGCAATATCGCCGGCTTGAGGGCGGCGAAAAATGGCCTGACGGTCACCGATACGGCGCTCGCCAGCGCCGTCAACGCGGCCGAAGGCATCCGCGAAACAGTCTTGGAACTCGGCGCCATCGCCGTGCAGGCGGAAGCCGACAACATCGACGAACAGACCCGCAACAACCTCATCGACCGTTTCGAAACCCTGCGCGAGCGCCTGGAGGGCCAGGTTGACCAAGCCACCGTCGGCGACGTCAACCTGATTGCCGAAGGCGCTGGAAACCTGACGGTGACCACCACCGAGGGCGAGGAAATCAAGGTCGAAGCCCAGGATCTCAGCGCTCAGGGCCTGGGCATCAGCCAAATTAGCGTCACCCTGCCAACCGAGGCAAAAGCGACCGACACGGTTCTTAAAAAGGCGCTCACGACATTGGACACGCGCGTCGACGAATTGGAAAAATCCGCGGCGGCGGTCGGCGGGGCGCCGGACTCAGCCAAGACCGCAACCGGTCACATGCCCACCGGCGTGGCCGAACTCATCGATCCCGACATCACGGCACAGGATGCCGAATTGAAAGCCATCGACATCCGGCAGCGCCTCGGCGAGGAAATTCTCGCCATCGCCAATGTCGACGGATTCAGTTTCGTCGGGCTGGTCCGCCAGGATAGCGCCGGCATTCAGCAGGCGAAGGCCGCCGGCAGCAGCGCCGCCACCGTCACCACATCCGAGGGGTCGGCGGGCAACTGACCCGGCGTTGATGTCCTCGCGCCAATGAATTCGGCCTATCGGGCACGTCGCCAATCAGTCGTTCCCGGAACGAACAAGGGGTTAGCCGTTTCCAGCTAACCCCTTGATGAATTTTGGTGGAGCCAATCGGAATCGAACCGACGACCTCTTGAATGCCATTCAAATGGTCTACACCACACGCTACACCTTAACCCTACTCTCTCAAACAAAAATTGGCTATATTTAGCCAGAAATTACTGAGGCATTTGCCCCACAGGCACATTCAATTACTATTTCAAGTAGTGACTTTGAGGTGACTTTTGACCTAGGTGACCAGTGAATAGCGAGGATCCTTGATGCCGCGAGTGAACTTGACGAACACCAAAATTAGAAAGTTCAGGTACGAGGGCGACGGGAGGAGCCGAGATGTCCGGTGGGACGAAACCTTTCCAGGCTTCGGCGTTCGCATATATCCGTCAAACCGCAAAGCGTTCGTTTTGAAATACCGCCTCAATGAAAAGCAGACCTTCATGGTGGTCGGCGATTTCGGTACTGAATACACACTGAACGAAGCGCGAAACAGAGCCAGGGAGTTGCGCGTTGGCATTCGGAAAGGAACTGATCCCCTTGAAGAAAAGAAAAAGGCGAAGTCGGCAACGACATTCGGAGATCTCAGCGACAAGTTCATCGAACAGTACGCTAAGATTCATAAGCGCACTTGGGAGACAGACCAGGGTCGGCTAAAGCGGCACATCCCGAGCGCATGGCGGGGCCGAAAAATTAAGGAAATCAAACGAAGCGATCTCGAAAAACTCCACAATTCTATTGGGAAAACACGGCCTTATGAAGCCAATCGGACACTGGATTTGCTGCGAGTAGTCTTCCGACAGGCTAGGCTATGGGACGATGTCGACTTTGACCATGAGAATCCCGCGGAAGGTATCCGCAAGTTTCCAGAAAAGAAAAGAAGACGCTGGGCGAAGCCAGAAGAGATTAGGTTATTGGCGGCATCAATCGACTTGGAGCCAGACCTGTACGTTCGCGCCGCTCTGTGGCTCTACATGCTCACCGGCGCCCGTAAGACAGAACTCCTAACAGCCAGAAGGTCCGACATAGACTGGAAACATGGATCTCTACGGCTTCCAGAGACCAAATCTGGAGAAGAACAGTCTTTGACACTCAGCAGGCCCGCACTTGCCATCTTGCAGTCCATCCCGGCTTTCGAGAAGAACCCCTACCTGTTTCCTGGATCGGTGAAGGGCAAACACAGGGTGAACATTGACAAGGCGTGGCGCCGCGTGCGGAAACGAGCTTCAGTCGCTTTTTGGACTTCACATGAAGATGAAGAAGTGTCGAGCCTAGTTCAGAGCCTTGGTGAAAATCCTTCCTTTGAAAGCGTAATTGCCGCGACAGAAGATGGCGGAATACAACTGCCTCCAGCGCTCCACGATCTGCGTCTTCATGATCTTCGACGGACAGTTGGCTCATGGCTCACTCAAGGCGGTGTGGACCTAAATAAGGTCAAAGATGCCCTTAGACACTCAAACATCTCGACAACATTGATTTACGCGAGGCTAGGTGAAGACCCTGTCAGGGACGCCATGGAGGGGCTTGGAGAGCAACTTCTTGAGGCCGTGGGGAAGCGCTGACTTGTCGCCGATGTAGGAACTGAAGCCTGACAAAACAAATCAGGCGCGGCAAGGTCGACGGAACGAATAACAGGAGTTCCTGCTCCCATTCGCTGCGTCTAATCCAAAGTAGGAAATATCGAGTAGGAGGAGGTGCGGCTAATGAAACTTCCAACGCCAGATTGGCTAACGCTCATGGAAGCGGAGCACTATGTTTCTGAGTTTGTTGACGCTAATGGAGAGGAGATTCGAGCTTCACTGGCAAGAACTTTTCGGGATGCGATTGTGCGCTCTCGTGGGAGAAGCAAAACTTATTTCAAACACGAAACCAAGACCCTTCTGAGAGGGACACCTTGGGACGGGGCCGAAATCGACTGGGACGGAAGTTATTTTTCCAACGGCGAATACATTTTTGAGGATGTTGAAGTAGAGCGAAGCTCAATCGACAAATGGCTCAAGCGAGCGCAGCGCGCCGCAGGTCAGAAATGGAAGATTTCAGTTCCACTAAAC
>CAYOAD010000194.1:0-7379 GCA_964401845.1 uncultured Rhodospirillaceae bacterium
ACGACGAAGACGTTTGCGACCGCTTCCTCGATCGTTTCGCCACAGCCCTTTCGGCAACCAAATAGGATCGCACCCCATGCCCGACGCCAAGTTCCCAACGTCCGCCAAAGCCGTGATCGTCGGGGGCGGTATCGTCGGCTGCAGCGTCGCCTATCATTTGACGAAGCTGGGCTGGAAGGACGTCGTGATCCTGGAGCAGGGCCGGCTATCCTCCGGCACGACCTGGCACGCCGCCGGACTGGTGGGCCAGTTGCGCTCGCAGGAAAATATGACGCGGCTGATCCAGTACAGCACGGATCTCTACGAGAGCCTGGAAGAGGAAACCGGTCTCGGCACCGGCTGGAAGCGCACCGGCAGTATCATCGTCGCCCGCACCGACGAGCGCATGACGGTGCTGAAGCGGACCGCCGCCGTGGCCGCGGCTTATGGCATCGAGGCCGATCTCATTTCGCCCAAGGAAGCCCAGGACATCTGGCCCATCATGCAGATCGACGACGTGGTCGGCGGCGTCTGGCTGCCAGGCGACGGCAAGGCCAACCCCGCCGATCTGACACAGGCGCTGGCCAAGGGCGCCCGGATGCGCGGCGCCAAAGTGTTCGAAAAGACCCGTGTCACCGGCGTGACGGTCAAGGACGGCGTGGCCACCGGCGTTGAAACCGCCAGCGGCAACATCGATTGCGAGGTCGTGATCAACTGCGCCGGTCAGTGGGCGCGCCAGTTCGGCCGGCTGGCGGGCGTCACCGTGCCGCTCTATTCGGCCGAGCACATGTATATCGTCACCAAGCAGGTCGAGGGCGTGACGCCCGACCTGCCGGTGATGCGCGATCCCGACGGCTACATCTACTGCAAGGAAGAGGTCGGCGGCCTGGTGATGGGTGGGTTCGAGCCCGAAGCCAAACCCTGGGGCATGGACGGTATTCCCGACGATTTCGAATTCACCCTGCTGCCCGACGATTGGGATCAGTTCGAGATCCTGATGGAGAATGCGTTGCACCGCATTCCCGTTCTGGCCGAGGCGGAGATCCGCCAGTTCATCAACGGGCCGGAAAGTTTCACGCCGGACAGCCATTACATCCTGGGCGAGGCGCCGAAGCTGCGGAACTACTACGTCGGCGCCGGGTTCAATTCCATGGGCATCGCCAGCGCCGGCGGGGCCGGCAAGGCGCTGGCCGAATGGATCGTCAACGGCGAGCCGACGATGGATCTTTGGCCCGTCGACATCCGCCGCTTCGCCCGTTTCCAAGGCAACGACAAATGGCTGGGCGAGCGCGTCGGCGAAACACTGGGCACGCACTACGCCATGCCCTGGCCCAACCGCGAAATGCATACGGCGCGACCGTTCCGCCGCTCGCCGGTCTATCACCTGCTGGAAGGGAAGGGCGCCTGCTTCGGCTCCAAGATGGGCTGGGAGCGCGCCGTCTGGTTCGCCAATGACGGCCAGAAGCCGGAGATGGAATACTCTTTCGGCCGCCAGAACTGGTTCGGCAATCGCGCAGCCGAGCACCAGGCGGCGCGCGAAGCGGTGGCCGTGTTCGACCAGACCTCGTTCTCCAAGTTCCGTATCGAAGGCCGCGACGCAGAGGCCGTGCTGCAGCGCCTCTGCGCCAACAACGTGGCGGTCGAACCGGGGCGCTGCGTCTATACCGGCATACTCAACGAGCCCGGCGGCTACGAAAGCGATCTGACGGTGACGCGTCTGGCCGAGGACGCCTATTTCGTCGTATCCGGATCGGCGCAGACGACGCGCGATCTCGGCTGGATCCGGCGCAATACGCCGGAAGACGCCCACTGCGTCATCACGGACATGAGTTCCGCCTACGCCGTCTTCGGCGTCATGGGGCCCAATTCCCGCCAACTGCTGTCGCGCATCACCGACGCCGACCTCGGCAACGACGCTTTTCCCTTCTCGACCATGCAGCAGATCAGTGTCGGTTACGCGACCGTTTGGGCGGTGCGGATGACCTATGTCGGTGAGTTGGGCTGGGAACTCTATGTCCCCGCAGAGTTCGCCGTCGGCGTCTACGAGGAGATTTGCGCCGCCGGCGCCGGTCTGGGTTTGCGCGATGCCGGCTACTACGCCATGGACAGCCTGCGCATCGAGAAAGGTTTCCGGGCTTGGGGGCATGAGCTCACGCCCGACTACACGCCGTTTCAGGCCGGTCTTTCGTTTGCCGTCGATTTCGACAAGAACGTCCCCTTCATCGGCCATGACGCGTTGATGGCGGCGCGGGGCGAGCGCCTGACGAAGCGACTCCTGCAGTTCACGCTGGAGGACAGCGAGCCCGTGCTTTGGGGCGGCGAGCTTATCCTGTTGGAGGACGAGCCCGTGGGTAAGATCGGTTCCGGTTCCTACGGTCACACGCTTGGGCGTGCCGTTGGCTTGGGCTACGTCAGGCACGCGGGCGGCATCGACAAGGCCATGATCCAGTCCGGCGGTTTCGTGATCGATGTGGCGGGCGAGCGTTTCGACGCCACCGCGCATTTGCGGACGCCCTATGATCCAATGGCGGAACGCGTAAAGGATTAAGAGTATTGGTATGACAGAGATTCTAAGGACTATTTCACCCGCCGACGGCAGCATCTACGTCGAACGACCGCTTGCTGCGGCCGGGGACATTAACGATGCCTTGGAAAAAGCGGTTCGGGCGCAAAAGGCCTGGCGGCGGGTACCGATTACCGAAAGGCAGGAGATCCTCTCGAAAGCGGTGGACGCTTTCGTTGTCAGGCGTGACGAGATTGCGGCGGAGATCTCCTGGCAGATGGGCCGGCCGGTTTCCCAAAGCCCCGGCGAGGTCGGCGGTTTCGAGGAACGCGCCCGTCACATGATCGCCATCGCGCCCGCAGCGCTGGACGACGTGCTGCCGGCGCAAACCGACGGCTTCAACCGTTTCATCAAGCGCGAACCTTTGGGCGTCGTCGCCATTCTGGCGCCCTGGAACTTCCCCTACCTGACGTCTGTCAACGGCGTGGTGCCGGCCCTGATGGCCGGCAATGCCGTGGTGCTGAAACATTCCCACCAGACGCCACTCTGCGCCGAGCGCTTCGCCGAAGCCTTTGAAACGGCGGGTCTGCCGGAAGGGTTGTTTCAGTATCTCCACCTCTCGCGCACCGATGCCGAAAAGCTGATGGCGGACGAACGCGTCGGCTTCGTCAATTTCACGGGTTCGGTACCCGGCGGCCATGCCGTGCAGCGCGCGGTACAGGGCAAGTTCATCGCCACCGGTTTGGAACTCGGCGGCAAGGATCCTGCCTATGTTCGGGCCGATGCGGATTTCGACCACGCCGTGGAGAACGTCGTTGACGGCGCGTTCTTCAATTCCGGCCAATCCTGTTGCGGTATCGAACGCGTTTACGTCCACAAGGACATTTTCGACCGGTTCGCCGAAGCCGCCGCCGAATTGGTGGGCGGCTACAAATTGGGCAATCCCCTTGAACCCTCAACCAACCTTGGACCCATGGTGCGGGCCGCCGCCGCCGATTTCGTCCGGGGCCAGACGGAGGACGCCGTCAACGCAGGCGCCAAAGCCCTGGTTGATCCGGCGCGCTTCGCCGGCGATGAGGCCGGCTCCGCCTACCTCGCGCCGCAGGTCCTGATCGATGTCGATCACAGCATGCGCGTGATGACCGAGGAAAGCTTCGGTCCGGTGCTGGGCATCATGCCCGTGAGTTCGGACGAGGAGGCCGTCCGCTTGATGAACGATTCTGAATTCGGTCTGACGGCTTCGATCTGGACGACCGACGAAGACGCAGCCCTCAGGCTCGGCGACGATTTGGAAACCGGCACGGTGTTCATGAACCGCTGTGACTATCTCGACCCGGCGCTGGCTTGGACGGGCGTCAAGAATTCGGGGCGGGGCTGCACCTTGTCGTCGGTCGGCTACGAGACGTTGACCCGGCCCAAGAGCTTCCATTTGAGAACCAAGCTGTAACGGGTAACGAGTTAGAGGACCGCCGACATGACCAAGACAATTTCAGGGCATTGGAATTTTCCCACCAGCATGCGTTTCGGCCCGGGTGTGATTTCGGAGCTGCCGGCCGCCTGTCGCGAGTTGGGCATGGCCAAGCCGCTGCTCGTCACCGACGAGGGCCTGGCGGGTCTGCCCATGGTCGCGGACGCCATCGCCGCCAACGAAGCCGACGGCCTGCCGACGGGTCTCTATTCCGATGTCCAGGGCAATCCCACAGGATCGAACGTCGACGGCGGCATCGCGGCCTACCGGGAAGGCGGCCACGACGGCGTCATCGCCTTCGGCGGCGGTTCGGCCCTGGATGCCGCCAAGACGGTGGCCCTGATGGTGGCCCAGGACAGGCCGCTTTGGGATTTCGAGGATGTCGGCGACAACTGGACGCGCGTCAACGTGGACGGCCTGGCGCCCGTCGTTGCCGTGCCGACGACTTCCGGCACGGGTTCCGAGGTGGGACGTTCCAGCGTCATCACCAACGAAGAAATCAAGGTGAAGAAGATCATCTTTCACCCCACCATGGTGCCGGCCGTCGTGATATCCGATCCGGAATTGACCGTCGGTCTGCCGCCCCACATCACGGCGGCGACGGGCATCGACGCTTTCGTTCACTGTTTCGAGGCGCTGTGCGCGACGGCCTACCACCCCATGGCCGACGGCATCGCGCTGGAAGGCATGCGTCTGATCGCAGAGGCGCTGCCGCGGGCCTATGCCGACGGCGCCGACATCGAGGCACGGGCCGATATGCTGACCGCCGCATCCATGGGGGCGACGGCCTTCCAAAAAGGGTTGGGCGGCGTTCACGCCCTGGCCCATCCCATCGGCGCCCACTTCAATGTTCACCACGGCCTCGCCAACGCGATCTTCCTGCCTTACGTGATGGCGGCCAACCGCGAGGCCATCGCCGACAAGTCGGTCCCGCTGATGCGGCTGCTCGACCTGCCCTCAACCGGTTTCAGCGCTTTGATGGATTGGGTCCTGGAGTTCCGCGAGGCACTGGGCATACCCCATACCCTGACTGAGATAGATCTCGGGGACGAGCACGCCGAGGACATGGGAGCGTTGGCGCACGCCGACCCGGTAGCGGGCGGCAATCCGATACCTCTGAGCGTCGCGGATTACACCGCCATTTTCCGCAACGCCGTCAACGGTACGATCTAGGAGACACCCAGGTGTGACCGTACTTCGGTCAGAAAGGCATCGATGATACGCAGATCGGCACGTTCCTTCAGGCAGACGATGGATTCCTGCATGACGGCTTTGCAGTCGCTCAAGGCGATGGGTGTCAATCGCTCATCGTGGCCGAATTCCAGTTTTGAAACGATGCCCACACCGATGCCGGCGGCCACAACCTCGCGCGCCGCCTCGCGGCCTTCGACCTCCATAACGAATTCCGCTTCAATTCCCAGCCGCCGGAATTCCTCTTCCACAAGTTGGCGGGTGGTGGAGCCGGGTTCGCGCAGCACCAACGGCTCCGCAGCCAACTCCGCCAGCGTGATCTTCTTGCGCTTTGCCCACTTATGGTCTTTCGGCACGAAGGCGACAATGGGGTCGCTGCGCAGCGGGATGTTCAACAGCCGGTCGTCGTTGGGCGCCTGGCCCAGCTCGCCGATGTCGGCGCTGTAATCATGGATCTGGGTCATCACCTCGTCGGAGTTTCCCTGGCTCAGGGTGATGCGGACGCCCGGGTATTTTTTCTGGAAGGCGGCGACGATACCGACGATATGGAGCGGCGCGCCCCCGGCGATGTTCAGGGTGCCGGCGCGCAACGCTTGGCTTTCCCTGAGCAACTTAACGGCCTCGTCTTCGAGTTCGAACTGGCGGCGCGTGATCTCCATCAGCCGCAGGCCCAATTCGGTGGGGAAGACACGGCGTTTGTGGCGGTGAAAAAGCTGTACGTCGAAACGTTTTTCCAGCTTGCGCACGTGGTCGGAAAGGGCCGGCTGAGTGAGGCCGAGCTTCTCTGCAGCCTTGGTAAATCCGCCGTGGGTTGCGACCGCATGAAAGGCGCGCAGCTGGGAAGAATACATAAGCCAAACCTCTTAATGAGCAGAATATAAGATGATTTTCTTATGTTAAATTTGGACGGTTCGATGGCGCAAGGAATATCGAGATGACGACCGGCGGCCGCGACGAGCGGGACTTCGGCGGGCCTGCGCAAACCGAGGGTGATGTGAACACCTCACCCCGGCGGCAGGCCTGGGCCGACGAGAGTACGTCCGCTGAGGCGCAAGCCCTGCTGGACCGGGACGCCGGCGCCTTCCTGCACCAATCGGTTTCGACGCCGTGCCTCTCGGTCATCACCAAGGCCGAGGGCATCCACATCGAGGATGCCGACGGCCGCCGCTATATGGATTTTCACGGCAACAACGTCCACCACATCGGCTACGGTCATCCGCGACTGAAGGAAGCCATCACCCGCCAGATGGATGAGTTATCCTTCGCACCGCGCCGTTTTACCAACGAACCTGCCGTCGAGTTGGCCGAAAAATTGGCGGTGATCTCGCCGGGAGACCTGGGGAAGGTATTATTCGCCACGGGCGGTTCGGATGCGGTGGAAATCGCCCTCAAGGTTGCCCGCGCCGCCACCGGGCGCTTTAAGACTTTGTCTTTTTGGGACGCCTTCCACGGAGCCGGGTTTGGCGCGGCAAGCGTTGGCGGAGAACAGTTGTTCCGCGGTGGCCCGATCGGTCCCCTGCTGCCGGGCGCCGAGCATGTGGCCCCCTTTGCCTGTTACCGCTGCCCTTACGGTCATGGCGTCAGGGAGGACGGCACACCCGATCTTGATACCTGCAAACTCGCCTGCGCCGGCATGGTGCGCTACGTGCTCGAGCGCGAAGGCGATGTCGCCGCCGTCATCGCCGAGCCGGCCCGCGCCGTGCCCTATCTGCCGCCGCCAGGTTACTGGCAGGCGGTGCGGGAAGCCTGCGACGACTTCGGCACGCTGCTCATTTTCGATGAAATCCCGACGGGCCTTGGTAAAACCGGAAAAATGTTCGCCTGCGACCACGACGGCGTGGTGCCCGATATCCTGGTGATGGGCAAAGCCCTGGGCGGCGGCATCCTGCCGATCTCGGCAACGCTTTGCCGGCCCGGCCTGGACGTCGCGGGGGATTATGCTTTCGGCCATTACACCCATGAAAAAAATCCGGTCACGGCGCGGGCCGCCCTCACCACCGTCGAGATCATCGAGGACGAAGGATTGGTCGAGCAGGCGGTGGCGGTCGGCCGGCATGCCTTGGACCGCCTCAACGAGATGAAGTCCCACCACGCCCTGATCGGCGACGTGCGGGGGCGGGGGCTGCTGATCGGCATCGAACTGGTGCAGGACCGCGGCGATAAAACGCCGGCGACGGATGCGGCGGAACAGGTGCTCTACCGCTCGTTGGATCTCGGGCTGAGCTTCAAGACGACAAT
>CAYOAD010000195.1:0-7331 GCA_964401845.1 uncultured Rhodospirillaceae bacterium
ATGATGACCTTTTCGCCCATTTCGGCCCGGCCCTCCAGGGTGGCCGACGCCATGTGCGGCAGCAGCACGACGTTGTCGAGTTCCAAAAGCTTCGGGTTCACGGCGGGCTCGTGCTCGAAGACGTCGAGGCCGGCGCCGGCGATCTCGCTGCCGCGCAGCATCCGGGTCAGGGCGTTTTCGTCGATCACCTCGCCGCGCGCCGTGTTGACGATGAAGGCCTGTGGCTGCAGCAGCTTGAGCCGCCGCGCCGACAGCAGGTGGTAGGTCGCCGGCGTGTGAGGGCAGTTCACCGAAATAATGTCCATGCGGGCCAGCATCTGATCGAGGCTTTCCCAGTAGGTCGCCTCCAATTCCTGCTCGATTTCCTCATGCACGCGGTTGCGGTTGTGGTAGTGCACCGAGACGCCGAAACCGCGGGCGCGGCGCGCTACGGCCTGGCCGATACGGCCCATGCCGATGATACCGAGGCGCTTGCCCCAGATGCGGTGCCCCAGCATCGAGGTCGGCGACCAGCCGGACCATTCGGTCGACCGCATCAGGCGTTCGCCCTCGGCCAGGCGGCGCGGCACGCAAAGGATCAGCGCCATGGTCATGTCGGCGGTGTCCTCGGTCAGCACGCCGGGCGTGTTGGTCACGGTAATGCCGCGTTCGCGCGCGCTGGCCAGGTCGATGTGATCGACGCCGGTGCCGAAGTTGGCGATCAGGCGAAGTTCCGGGTTGGCCTGGGCGAGAATGCGCGAATCGATGCGGTCCGTCACCGTCGGAACCAGGATATCGGCGCTCTTGACGGCCTCGATCAGGGCGGCCTGATCCATTGGCTGGTCATCATGATTGAGGCGGGCGTCGAAGAGTTCCATCATCCGCGTTTCGATGGCTTCCGGCAGCTTGCGGGTGACGACGACGACGGGCTTTTGTTGAGTCATGGAGGCTCCTCAGGGACGATGCGTTGCGCCGGCGGGCGCACGCACTTGTCTAGAACATATTTCACTCATATGGAACCATTTGATCGGGAGAGACGCTGCGAAATAATGCCGCTAGGCGCGGCTTGGCATCGGGCTCGCGATTGACGTAAGTTAGGTCATGCTTGAATTCCGACGGACGGCGTATTTTTCCATCCTTTTCGTACTGTTGTTTTGCTGGGCCGCTCCGGTGACGGAGGCGGCGGGCAAATTGCCGCGCTTCGCCAGCCTGCGCGCCGACAAGGTCAACGTGCGGGCCGGACCGGGCGTGCGCTATCCCATCAGCTGGATTTTCGTGCGCAAGGGCCTGCCGGTCGAAATCATCGCCGAGTTCGAATTATGGCGCAAAGTGCGCGACATTGAGGGCACCGAGGGCTGGGTCCACAAAAGCCTGCTGTCGGGACACCGCTCCGCCATCGTTACCGGCAAGGTGCGCACCCTTTACCGCCGGCTCAACGGTACCGTGCCGGTGCTGCGCGCCGAGGCGGGCGTCCAAGGCGGCCTGCTGGCCTGCCGGGACAAATGGTGCCGCATGCGCATTTCCGGCACCGACGGCTGGCTGCGGCGGGGCCACATCTGGGGCGCCTACGACGCGGAAAATTTCGACTAACAGTCTGAAATTCAGGTGAAATCGGTGGCCAGGGAAAGCCGCATGGGCTCCGGCAGGACGGCCAAGTGGCGGTAGTTCTCATGGCCCACCGAAATCACGATTTCGGCCCCCGGGGCGCGGAATTTTTCCACCTGTGCGTCGCTGAAATGGAAGAGCAGGAAGTGAACCGACGACGCCTTGCCGTCTTCCGAGGTGCGCTCCACGTCGTCGTCGGCCGTCGCCGCCACCGTCTCGCCGGCGAACTGCAGCGTCACCGTCTGGTCGATGTTGCCGAGGCCCGAGAGCACCCTGTCCCGGCGCGTCTCGTCGGCGATTTCGATCATGAAGGTGGCGGAAAGATTGCGCCCCTTCGGCACCATGGGGTTGTAGGCGGCAAGTTCATCGGCCAGTTGCTCGCGCCCGCCTTTTTCGATGCGCAGCATCTCCTGGATCTGCAGCCACATGGTGTCCCAGTTTTCGAAATAGATCGTGGCGTCCGGACCAACCGCCAGGCGACGGTCCCGCTTGGCCGCGATCAGGGCCGCCCGGCGTTCCGCCCGGACCGCCTGGTAGGCCTCCGGGTCGAGAATATCCGCTTCTCCAATTTCCATTTTTTGAGCCGTCATTTTTGCTTTCCGTCTTGTCTAGGCGTCGAAACCGTAGGCCTTGGCCAGCAGTTCAATGGGATGCGGCGCGTGTGCCGGCGGCGCCGCCCCGTCCAGCTTCTCCATCACCTGCAGCAGATGCTGTCCGGCCAGGGGGCATTCCGACGCCAGCGTCGTCTTGGCCGATTTCACCACCTGCCGCGCCGCCGGCGTGCCGACCTTCAGCGCGGTCTCGAAGTTTTCCTTCATGATGCCCCAGGAGCCGCCGTGGCCCGAGCAGCGCTCGACGATCTGCAGATCGATGTCAGGGATCAGGCGCAGCATGTCGGCCGCCTTGGGTCCCATGTTCTGGGCCCGGGCGTGGCAGGCGAAATGCAGCGCAACGCTTGCGTCCAACGGCTTTAACCCGTCGGCCAGGCCTTCGTTGCGGGCGATGTCGACGACGTATTCCGTGATGTCCATGGTGGCGCCGGCAAGCTTGGCGACCAGCGCATCGTCCGGCAGCAACAGGGGCCATTCGAATTTCAGCATGAGGGCGCAGCTCGGCGTCAGGGCGACGATCGTCCGGCCCGCGTCGATGTGGGCCTCGAAAGCCGCCGCGACCGCCCGCGCCTTGGCCGCCACGTCGGCCAGGTCGCCCTGCTCCAACTGCGGCATGCCGCAGCAGCCGGGATAGTCGGCCACGACATCGACGCCGTTAAGCGCCAGCACGGCTTGCGCCGCCATCCCGATGGCCGGGTTGTTGTAGTTGACGAAGCAGGTGGCGTAGAGCACGGCCCGGCGGCCGGCACCGGAAGCCGCTTTTGCCGGGGGCGACGCCGCGGCCTGCTCGATGAACGTTTGGCTATGAAATTCCGGCAAATCCGCGTTGCGGTGGATGCCGGCCACGGCCTCCATCGGCGCCCGCGTCAGAGCGTTGCCGCGCTTCGTCGTCCAGTTGGCCAGCGGCGCCACCATGCCGGCGAGCTTACCGTTGCGGTCTGTGGCGGTGATCTGGCGGGCGAAAAAGCCGACTTTGCCGGCGCGGTGCTCGGCGGCCCGGTAGCGCAGCATGAGGTGGGGGAAATCGAGATCGAATTCATGCGGCGGCACGTAGGGGCACTTCGTCATGAAGCACATGTCGCAGAGCGTGCAGGCATCGACGATCGGCTTGTAGTCGACCGGCGAGACGCTGTCGAGTTCACCGCTTTCCGATTCGTCAATGAGGTCGAAAAGCTTGGGGAAGCTGTCGCACAGGTTGAAGCAGCGCCGGCAGCCGTGGCAGATGTCGAAAACCCGCGTCAGCTCCGCCTCGATGTCCCCGACGTCATAATACTTTTCGTCCTGCCAGTTGATCGGCCGGCGTATGGGAGCTTCCGTGCTGCCTTCTTTTGTCGTCATGTGGAAATCATGCCCCTGCTGTGAGCGAAACCCGAAACAGGTCCGGCGTCAAAATACCGCCCCGCCGAAAAATAGAAAGGGGAAGAAGCGCGAACGCATCTCCCCCTTTCATCAGACCCGATCCGCCTAGCCCCCCGGCCCGGCCGATCGGATTTGCCTCGTTATGCTTTCAGCGCTCTAGTCGTCGAGCGTATCCAGCGCTTTCTGGAAGCGCCCGGCATGCGATTTCTCGGCCTTCGCCAAGGTCTCAAACCACTCGGCGATTTCGTCAAAGCCCTCATCGCGGGCGGTGCGCGCCATGCCCGGATACATGTCGGTGTATTCGTGCGTTTCGCCGGCTACCGCGGCCGCCAGGTTGTCCGAGGTGCCGCCGATCGGCTTGCCCGTCGCGGGATCGCCGGTTTCTTCGAGGTATTCGAGATGGCCGTGAGCGTGGCCCGTCTCACCCTCGGCGGTTGAACGGAAGACGGCGGCCACGTCGTTGTAGCCTTCGACATCGGCCTTTTGCGCGAAATAGAGATAGCGGCGGTTGGCCTGGCTTTCACCGGCAAACGCATCCTTCAGATTTTGTTCTGTCTTGGAGCCTGCAAGCGACATCGGGTTCTCCCTGGTTACTCGAACAAGTGATAATCAAACGAATACCGTCAACAACACGCGTGCGCTGAAATATGCGTCCGCGGCGGCAAACTAGTCGTCCTACCTATATGCCCCGAGGCAAAGTGTAAGTCAATAAATTAGAACGGTTCTAGAAAGAATGCCGGCCGCCGGCGGGCCAACGACGAGAGCCCTATCCAATAAATTGAATAGGGCTCTTCGATCAAATCGACCGATGTCGGCGTTTAATCTTTCTTGGGGCGCAGCCGGACGACGACTTCGATACCGCTGATCTCACGGCCTTCAGGGGCCGTCGGCGTGCCGGACAGGACCAGGCCGGAATCCGGAATATCGCTCAGGACGCCGGTCTGTTCGTCAAAATAGTGGTGATGCTCGGTGGTGTTGGTGTCGAAATAGGCGCGTCCGGAATCGACCACAACCTCCCGCAACAGCCCGGATTTGGTGAACTGGTGAAGGGTGTTGTAAACGGTTGCCAAGGACACCCGGATGTTCGATTCGAGCACTTCGCCATGCAATGCCTCGGCGGTAACGTGGCGGTCACCGTTCTCGAACAGCAGGCGGGCAAGCGCCAGACGTTGGCGCGTCGGGCGGAGGCCGGCGATCTTGAGACGGTCGATCACGCCGGTGAAGGGCCGGTTGGCCACGGAGGTCATTTCGTTCATGATTTAACCCTATCAAAATAAGGATAAATTTAAAAGCATTACATCAAGGCGCTACATTACTAATTTGAACAATTATAGTAATTGACCTTGGTCAATCGCCGGTTTGGAGGCGCTCGAACAGCTCCTTTACCGTCGGTACAAAGCCGTTGGAATAGAAGGGATCGGTGGCGAAATTGAAGGCGTTGTGGCCGCCGAAAACCAAGTTGTTGTCGACATCCCCTTCATGCGCGATGCTCTGCAGCGTCTTCTGGATACAGAAACTCCGGGGATCGGCCTTGCGCCCGTTGGTGCCGTCTTCGGTCTCGGCCCAATTGGAAAAGCGGCACTGGCTGAGGCAGCCCATGCAGTCGATCTGATCCTTGCGAAGTTCCGCCGCTTTTTCGGGCGTGACGAAAATCAGCGAATCGTCCGGCGTGCGCATGGGTTCGGTGTAGCCTTCGCCGACCCAGGCCTCCGCCTTGACCTTGTCGTCGGCTGAGAGGAAGACCTCGCGGCCCCGGGCGCCAAAGGCGAAGCCGGCATCGAAGCCGTTTTCCGGCTTGCGCCGGTAATCCGCCTGACGGGCGTTGCGGGCTTCCAGTTCGCGGATGAAATCGTTGTGCATGGCGGACGACCAAAACCCCGTCGGGCTGAACTGCTGCAGCAGGATATCGCCCTCCTTCAGCGTCATCAGCCTCTGCTTCCAGGTTTCGGGGATCGGGCTTTCCTTGGTCAGCAGCGGGCGTGTGCCGTACTGGAAGACGATCGGACCCAGTTCCGGATTGTCGATCCAGTCCTCCCAGTCGCGCAAATACCAAACACCGCCCGCCATGACGATGGGGGTGTCGTCGAGCCCGACTTCCCGCATGAACTTGCGGACGGCCAAAACGCGTTCGTAGGGCGGTTGGGGCGCACGCGGATCCTCGGCGTTGGAGAGCCCGTTGTGGCCGCCCGCCAGCCAGGGGTCTTCGTAGACCACGCCGCCCAACAGTTCCGAGTTTTTGTGATAGGCGCGTTTCCACAAGGCCCGGAAGGCGCGCATCGAAGAGATGATGGGGTAGTAGTGGACACCATGCTTGGCGGCGATTTCGGCCACCTGATAGGGCATGCCGGCGCCGCAGGTAATCCCGTGCACCAGTCCCTTGGCGCCTTCCAGGACGCCTTCGAGGACGCGCTGGGCACCGCCCATTTCCCACAATACGTTGAGATGCAGCCGGCCTTCGCCGCCAGCCACGTCGTGGGCGATCTTCACTTGGGTGATGCCGCCGCGAATGCCTTGCGCGACCAGTTCCTCGTGGCGTTCGCCCCGGGTTTTGCCTTTGTAAGTGGGCGCGACGATGTTGCCGTCGTCATCCTCGTAGTCCGGGTTGACGCCGGAGACCGTTCCGATGCCGCCGGCCTTGGCCCAGGCTCCCGAGCTTTCGCCGTCGGAAACGGCAACGCCTTTGCCCGCTTCCAGCAGCGGCAATAGTTCACGCCCCGAAACCTTAACCGGATTGAGTGCCTTCACTTACCGCTCCAATTCCAATTTCGTTTCCGATCCGGCGTCCACCGCGCGATTGCCGCGGACGCCGGTGCGGAGCTTGCTTAGTCGGCGGCCGCCTTTTCCTTGCGCTCTTCGCCGCTCTCCTGATCGACGACACGCATGCTGAGGCGGACCTTACCACGGTCGTCAACCGCCAGGACCTTGACGTAGATTTCGTCGCCCTCGTTGACGATATCGGTGACCTGTCCGACGCGGTGGTCGGCCAGCTCGCTGATGTGCACCAGACCGTCGCGGGTACCGATGAAGTTCACGAAAGCGCCGAAATCGACGACCTTCACGACCTTGCCCTGGTAGATCACGCCGACCTCGGGCTCGGCCACGATGTCCTTGATCCACTTGAGCGCGGCGTCGGCCGATTCGGTCGAAGTGGCGGCGACCTTGATGGTGCCGTCGTCTTCGATATCGATCTTGGCGCCGGTCACCTCGCAGATCTCGCGGATCACCTTGCCGCCGGTGCCGATGACGTCACGGATCTTGTCCTTGGGCACCGAGGTCGTGGTGATGCGGGGGGCGTGCTCACCCACTTCGTCACGCGCCGAGGTCAGGGCCTTCGACATTTCACCGAGGATATGTTCACGGCCACCCTTGGCCTGGGCCAGCGCGATCTCCATGATCTCGGCGGTGATGCCGGCGATCTTGATATCCATCTGTAGTGATGTAACACCCTCTTCCGTTCCGGCAACCTTGAAATCCATGTCACCGAGGTGATCCTCGTCACCGAGGATGTCCGAGAGAACGGCGTATTTGTCGCCCTCCAGGATCAGGCCCATGGCGATACCGGCGCAAGGCCGCTTGAGCGGCACGCCGGCGTCCATCAGCGACAGCGAGGTGCCGCAGACGGTGGCCATGGAGGAGGAGCCGTTCGATTCCGTGATTTCCGACACCACGCGAACGGTGTAGGGAAAATCCTCCGCCGACGGCAGCAAGGCCTTGATGGCTCGCCAGGCGAGCTTGCCGTGGCCGATTTCACGCCGGCCCGGGCCAAGGCGGAAGGAG
>CAYOAD010000196.1:0-7324 GCA_964401845.1 uncultured Rhodospirillaceae bacterium
CCGCGAGGCGCCGGTCAACAGCATCTGGGAGGGGTCGGGCAACGTTATGTGCCTCGACGTGCTGCGCGCCATGTTCCGCGAGCAAGCCGCCATCCCGGCGTTCCTTGCCGAACTTGACGCGGCGCAAGGCGGAAATGCCGCCCTGGATACCGCCGTCGCGGCCCTCAAGCAGGAACTCGATGATCCCGAGAACCTTGAACTCCGCGCCCGCGGCATTACCGAAATGATGGCCCTGGCGCTACAGGGCGCGCTCCTTGTCCAACACGCTCCGTCTTCGGTGAGCGACGCCTTCTGCGCCTCGCGCTTAGGCTCGCGCTGGTCCGGCGCCTATGGCACGCTGCCGGCGGACGTCAATTTCGACGGCGTCATCGATCGGGCGATAGCTCAGGCCGCCTGACTCACCCCAGCCCGGCGAACAAATCCGGCGGGTCAGCTTCGGCGGCCGGGCGGATTTCGCTGACGCCGACTCCGATCAGGCGGAAGGCGCGGCCGTCGGCTTCGCGCTTGATGAGTTGGGCGGCGGTCTCGTAAATCACGTCGGCGCGCTGGGTCGGGTCGGTGAGTTTCTGGTTGCGCGTGAGGGTCTGAAAATCGTGGGTCTTCATTTTCAACACCAGGGTGCCGCCGGCCAGGCCGCTTTTCACCAGACGTTTGGCCACGCGGTCGCAGAGCGGTCGTACGGTGTCGCAGAGTTCCGTCTCTGACGACGTATTGCGGGCAAACGTGGTTTCGGCGGAGATGCTCTTGGCTTCGCGGTGGGTGCTGATCTTGCGGCTGCCCTCGCCCTGGGCGTAGAGCGCCAGGCGGCGGCCGAACTTGCCGTAATGCTTGACCAACTGGTCGGGCGTCAGCGCCTGCAGATGACCGATGGTGGTGATATCGTCGGCTTCCATGCGTTTGGCCGTGACGTCGCCGACGCCGTTGATTTTGCGCACCGACAAGGGCGCCAGGAATGCCTTGACGCTGGCCCGGCCGATCACCGAATAACCGCGCGGCTTGTTGAGGTCCGAGGCCAGCTTGGCCAGGAAGCGGTTGTAGGCGAGGCCGATGGAGACCGTGATGCGGACTTCGTCCTCGATGCGCTTGGCGATTTCCGCCAGGTGCACAGCAGGCGGGCGGGCATCGGTCCGGGCGCCCTCCGTCAGGTCGAGGTAAGCCTCGTCCATCGAGACCGGCTCGATAACCGGCGTCGCGGCGCGGAAGATGTCGCGGATCTGGTTACTGACTTCCTTGTACTTGGCCATGTTGGGCTGGATGACCACGGCGTCGGGGCAAAGCTCCATCGCCTTGAACATCGGCATGGCGGAGCGCGGGCCGAACTTGCGGGCGATGTAGCAGGCCGTCGTGACGACGCCGCGGCCGCCGGCGTGGCCGACGATCACCGGCTTGTCGCGGATGCTGGGATCGTCCCGCTTCTCGACCGAGGCATAGAATGCGTCGCAGTCGATGTGGGCGATGTCTAGCCGGGGCAATTCGGCGTGGGCGGCCAGGCGCGGGGAACCGCACGATCCGCAGGCTTCGGGGGGCAAATCACCCCCGGTATCGGCGAGTTCCAGGCAATCTCGGCAAACGGTAAACGTCATTGCCGCCAGTCTAACCCGTCGGTGTCGGAGATGGAAGAATTGTTCTTGTTATGTTCTTGTGGCATTCGGACCGAAACTGAGGTAACAGCGAGAGGTGCTGATCAGGGCGACGGAATTTGGGGGCATGAATGCGCGAGGACTGGATGGGTAACCCGGTTACCACCGACAACGATGAGACGCTGGCGGGCGTCAACGATTTCACCCATGGCTTTCTGGCCTACGAGGAAAAGGCTCTCAACATCCTCGGCGCGGCGGATGCCGATCCGGACTGCGCCCTCGCCAACGCTTATGCCGCGATGCTCTACATGTTCATGGAATCGCGCGACGGTCCGGTGCAGGCGGCCAAGTATCTGGAACGGGCCGACGCAACCTTGACCGGCGCCACGGAGCAGGAGCGCCAAGTTGCGGAAGCCATACGGGCCTGGGTCGCCAACGACATCCCCAAAGCCATCGAGCTTTGCGAAACGGCCGCCGGGAACTACCCCCGGGAACTTGCCACGGTAAAGGCCTGCCAGTACCACCAGTTCAATCTGGGTAATTCGCCCGGCATGCTGCGCGTCGCCGAACTTGCGCGGGAGGCCAACGACGATCTGGCCTACATGCACGGCATGACTGCCTTCGCCCAGGAGCAATGCCACCTGCTGTACGATGCCGAAAAATCCGCCTGGCGGGCGCTGGAACTGGAAGAAAAGGAGCCCTGGGCCCAGCACGCCCTGGCCCACATCATGCTGACGCAGGGCCGCACCGGCGAGGGTATCGAGTTCATGGAGCGTGTGGCCTCGACCTGGACCGATCTCAATTCCTTCATGTACACCCACAACTGGTGGCATCTTGCCGTGTTCCATATCAGCCGGGGCGATTACCAGGCCGCGCTGGCGATTTACGACGATCATGTCTGGGGCATTCTCAAGGACTACTCACAGGACCAGATCGGCGCTGTGTCGCTGTTGTTGCGTCTGGAACTCGTCGGCGTCGATGCGGGCAACCGCTGGGAAGACGTCGCCGGTTACCTCAAGGTCCGGGTTGGCGATCACGTCCAGCCGTTTCTGACCATGCAATATCTCTACGGCTTGGCCCGCGCTCGCGCCCCGGAAGCGGATGAACTGCTCAGGAGCCTTGGTGAGTTCGCCCCTCAGGCGCCGGAATTTCAGCGGGCCGCCTGGACCGAGGTTTGCCTGCCGGCCTGCGACGGTCTGGCGGCACATGCCCGTGGCGATCATGAGGTGGCTGTTGAGGCCTTGGGGCAGGCGATCCCGCGACTGGTGGAAATCGGCGGCAGCCATGCGCAACGGGATCTCTTTGACCTCGTCTTCCTGGATTCGCTGATTCATACCGGGCGATTCGTAACCGCCCAGGGATTGCTGGAGCAACGCCGGGGCTTCGACCCCGAAGGCGTTCCGACCAATCTCGCTCTGGCCCTGGTCTATGAAAACCTGGGATTGCCGGGGGAGGCTGCCCGGGCGGCGGAGCGCGCCGCTGCCGGAATCGCCTAGTACAGCGGACATTTTAACCGAAGGTATCCACACCACCGGTTGTTTCATTACGAAACGGCTGTGATAGAGTTTCCCTCATGGTCGACGATACCAACATCGGTGACGACGGCGCCCGGACGGATGCCAACACCATCGAACAGATGCGGCATTTCCGTCAGATGCTGCCGCTGTACGGTGTTTCCCAGATCGCCCTGGGGTCGCTCATCGCCGCCGGATTTTTCGAGTCGGCCGACTTGGCGGTCGTCGTTATCTGGATCGGTCTAATTTGGTTCACCGGCCTGATGGCGGTCCATGACTGGTGGCGCCATCGGGATTTGCCGCCGCAGATGGAAATATCCTTGCGCTCGATCAAACGCGCGGAACTGTCGGCCGTCATGATGGGGGCGATCTGGGGCGGCGGTGCGATCGTCCTGTTTCCCGACGATTCCCTCGGCGGGCAAACTCTGCTGACGTTCGTCATTGCCGGCGCAACCGCCGGGGCGACGGCGGGCTCGTGGAACTATCCGAAGATCAGCCTGGGTTTCTGCCTGCCGGCCCTTGCGTTGCTGAGCATCCGGCTCCTCTACGCCGGAGAGACCATTCACTTCACCATGGCGGCCATGACGGCCGTCTACTTCGCGTTTCTGATCGCTCTTTCGCGTTTCCTCCATCGCGGCTTTCTCGAAGGACAGGCGGTCAAGTCCCACCTCTCATACATCGTCGAGTCGCTCAACCAGATGAAGGCGGGTATCGCGATCTACGATGAAAACGAAAAACTGGTCTTCATCAACAATACCCATCGCGAATTGTTTCCCGAAACGGCGGAGGCAGAGGTTCGCGGCGTCCGCTTGGAGGATACGGTGCGCATGAGGGCGGAAAGCGGCGTTTATCCGGATGTCGTCGGGCGTGAAGCGGAATGGACCGCGGAAATCCTGAGCCATCTTCGGACCGGTGAATACGACAGTGACCGCAAGCACAGCGATGGACGGTGGATTCAAACTTCCGTTCGCCGGGCCGAAAACGGCATACACACAGAAATCCGCACCGATGTGACGCACCTGAAGGAGATTGAGGAGGAACTCGAGAAGAGCACCCGGCGGCTGGCTCTGACGCTCGGTTACATGCCGGGCGGCATCCTTCAGACGGATGCCGATATGCGGGTCGTCTTCACCAACGAAGGCTATCGGGAGCTGCTCGACCTGCCGGCGAATATGCTGCGCCATGGAACGCACATCTCGGACCTGTTCCGGATCATGGCCGAACGGGGTGATCTGGGCGAGGGGGAGATCGACGACATTGTCGCGCGGGAAACTTCTGAATACGAGAAGCGCCAGGAAATCATGATTGAGCGGCACCTCAATGACGGCACCATCGCGCAGGTTCGCCGGACCAGAACCGACGACGGCGGCATTCTCACGACGGTAGAGGACATCACCGACCGATGGCGGGCGGAGGAAACCTTAAGGGAAAACGAAGCTCGCTTCCGGGCGGTCATCGACGGCACGCCGGACGTCATCGTTCTCAAGGATCTTGAAGGCAGGATCCTGATGGCGAACAAGACCTTCCAGGATCAGCTTGGTCTGCCGTTGAACGAAATCATCGGCAAAACACTTCACGAGATTCCGGGCGTCTCAAAGGAACTGGCCGACGACTATTCGGAACACGAGCAAAACGCTATTGATGCGGGAAGGGCGGTTTCCACTGAACTTGGCGGGTTCACGAACGACGGCCGCAAGCGTGTTTTGCTTTCAACCAAATTCCCCATATTCAATCAGCATGGCGAGATGGTTTCCGTCGGCTCGATCAACCGGGAAATTTCCGAACTAAAATTGGTGGAGGCCGAGCTCGCGGTTCAGAAAAAAGCGCTGGAATTCAGCGAGGAACGATTTCGGGACTTTACCGAATCGGCATCCGATTGGTATTGGGAGATGGGCAAGGACTTGCGCTTTACCTATTTCTCCGAAGGCCCTATCTGGAAGGATGCCCCGGTCGACACGCAGTCAGCAATCGGCAAGACGCGTGAAGAGACGCTGGCAGGAACGATCCTTGATAAAAAACTATTACACACCAATCTCGAGGATTTGGAAGCGCATCGGCCATTCCGGAATTTCGAGTATTCCCTTGTGGGTGAAGACGGTGAAATGAGGCATGTCGCGATCAGCGGCAAACCGATCTTCGGCCCCAAAGGCAATTTTCGCGGATATCGAGGCGTCGGCAGGGATGTCACCGAGCGCGTCGAAGCCCAGAACAAAATCTCCGAACAACGGGATGAACTGGAAATCCTCAATCATCAAAAGAGCCGCTTCTTCTCGATCCTCGCCCATGACTTGAAGAACCCGTTCAACATCCTGCTCGGATACAGCCAGCTGATCGATTCCATGGGGGACACCCTCGACCGGGATGAACTGATAAAGATGGCGGGATCGATTAGCGCCACCAGCAACAATCTTTACCAACTGCTTGAGGATTTGCTGGCCTGGGGTTTGGCGCAGATGGACGCCATTGAATTCGAACCGAAACACGAGTCATTGGATAATCTGATCGACATCGGTATCGAGAATCAGTTGGGGGTGGCGGAATCCAAAGGCGTGGAACTGCTTCAAAAACCCACTGAACTCAACGTCGTCGCCGATTCGAATTTGGTCGGCGCCATCATCAGAAACCTCGTGAGCAATGCCATAAAATTCACGCCACCGGGCGGTGAAGTGACGCTTGATGCGTCGAAACTGAACGGTTCGGATGAAGACTGGGTGGGCGTTTCGGTAACGGACAATGGGGTGGGCATGAACGAAAGCCAGCTCGACCAGCTGTTCCGCATTGATGCCAACCAGTCGACCCGCGGTACCGACGGCGAATCGGGAACCGGATTAGGGCTTCTCCTGTGTAAGGAATTCGTCGAAAAACATGGCGGCGAGATATCCGTGCAGAGCGAAGAGGGAGCCGGAACAACCTTCCGATTTACCCTGCCGGGCGGGTAGGCTGCTAAGGCGTTGCTTTCCACTTGCCTTTCCGCCGGGTGACCGCCACGCTGCTGCGTTCAGTTTTCCGACCAAAACGGCAAATCGATAGGTGAGGACATGAGGCTCCAAGGTAAAACGGCTGTGGTAACCGGCGCGGCATCCGGTTTTGGCGAGGCCATCGCGAGATTGTTCGCCAGGGAAGGCGGCAATGTGGTGATTGCCGATATCAGCGACGAGGCCGGCGAAAAAGTAGCGTCCGATATCGGCGACAACGCACGCTTCGTCTACGCTGACGTCAGTAAGCGTGACGACGTGGACGGCATGATCGGGACCGCGGTGGAGGGTTTCGGCCGCCTGGACATTCTGGTCAACAACGCGGGCTTCACGCACGTCAACATGCCGATGGGCGATGTGCCTGAGGAAGAATTCGACCGCATCTTCGACGTCAACGTCAAAGGCATATTCCACGGCGCGCGTGCCGCCGTGCCGGTGTTCCGCTCGCAGGGCGGGGGCGGCGTGATCCTGAATATCGCCTCGACTGCCGGTGTGCGGCCGCGACCCGGACTGGTCTGGTACAACGCGTCGAAATATGCCGCCATCGGCATTACCAAAAGCCTGGCTGTGGAACTGGGCGCTGAGCAAATCCGCGTTGTCGCTCTCAACCCGGTTGCGGGCGAGACTCCGTTGCTGGCCAAGTTTCTTGGTGAGGACACGCCGGAAAAACGTGCAGCATTCCGTGCGACCGTGCCGTTGGGCCGCTTTTCCCAGCCTGAAGATATCGCCAACTCGGCCTTGTTCCTGGTCTCCGACGAGGCCAGTTTCCTCACCGGCGTCTGTATGGAAGTCGACGGTGGCCGCTGTATTTAACGTGGAAGGGTAACGGTTATGCGTGATGCATTTGTCATCGGAAGTTTCAGCACGTCGTTCGAGAAGAAACCGGAGACCGGCTTCAAGGATCTAACGCGGGAAGCCTATCTCGGCGTGCTCGGCGATGCCGGCCTTGGGTCGGGCGAAGACATCGAAAACGCCTGGTTCGGCAACTGCGGCATGGGCAGCTTCGATCAGGACAATATTCGGGGCCAAGTCTGTTTCACACCGCTGGTGCGGGAAGGCCTGTTTCCCGAACGCGTCCCGATGATTAATGTCGAGGGCGGTTGCGCCACGGGATCAATGGCGTTTCACGGCGCCTGGAAGGATGTGCTGTCGGGCCAGGCCGAAGTTTCCCTCGCCATCGGCGTCGAAAAGACATTTCACCCGGGCGACCGGGAAAAGACCATGAAGCTTTTCGCTGGCGGCATCGATCAGCTTG
>CAYOAD010000197.1:0-7093 GCA_964401845.1 uncultured Rhodospirillaceae bacterium
GAATGCGCCAAATCCTCTCAAACGTCTCGGATCACTTTCAAGGTTTCAGGTCACCCTGTCGGTCATGGTCACCGGATAGTAATTCTTGACGCGTCTGCGAGCGCGTTTTTTCCATCGATTTTCAATAGATTTATAGTATCGTCCGGCTCCCGCCCTCGCCGAGACCCCCGACATGATCATCCAGTTATTCATCGACTACCTGCCCGTCTTCATGTTCGCCACGCTGGCGTTGCTGCTGTTCACAGGCTACCCCGTCGCCTTTCTGTTGGGCGGCATCGCCGTCGCCTACGGCCTGATCGGTTATGCCCTGGGCGTTTTCCATCTCATCGAATTCTTCAACTTCATTGCCCGGATTTGGGGCGGCGCGGCGGAAAATCTGGTGCTGGTGGCGCTGCCCACGTTCGTCTTCATGGGCGTGATGATGGAACGCAGCGGCGTGGCCAACGACATGCTCTATTGCTGCCAGGTCTTGCTGCGCCGCGTCCCCGGCGGCCTGGCGCTGGCGGTGACCGTGATGGGCACCATTCTGGCCGCCATGACCGGCATTATCGGCGCGTCGGTGACCATGATGACGGCGTTGGCGTTGCCGCCCATGCTGCGGCAGAACTACAGCCACGCCCTGGCGACGGGCACCATCGCCGCCTCCGGCACGCTCGGCATCCTCATCCCGCCCAGCATCATGCTGATCCTGATGGCCGACCTGCTGTCTGTCTCGGTCGGCACGTTGTTCATGGCCGCTTTGGCGCCCGGGCTGGTGCTGGCGGTCTGTTACCTCACCTACATCACGGTCATCTCGAAGGCGAAACCCGAGATGGCGCCGCCGCTACCGCGCGAGATGCTCTACGTGCCGCCGAAGGAACTGCCGCCGCTGCTGCTGAAAAGCTTCTTCCCGCCGGTGTTCCTGATCGCCTTCATCAAGGGTTCAATCCTGTTTGGCCTGGCGACGCCGAGCGAGGCGGGCGCGGTCGGAGCCTTCGGCGCGCTGTTCCTGGGCTGGATCAAGGGCCGGCTCCGCTGGGACATTCTCAAGGGCGTCAGCCACTCCTCGGGCCTCACCATCGCCATGATCTTCTTCATCATCATCGGCGCAACCGCCTTCGCCTACGTTTTCCGTTCGCTGGGCGGCGACGACATCGTTGAAGAATTGATCCTCGAAGTCGGGCTGGGCTCGTGGGGATTGTTGTTCCTGATTATGGGCATCGTGTTCATTCTGGGCTTCTTCCTCGACTGGATCGAAATCACGTTGATAATCCTGCCGGTATTCGCCCCCATGGTGGCGGAACTGGATTTCGGCGATCACGTGGCCAAGGAAGAAATGATTTTTTGGTTCACCGTGCTGGTGGCGATCAACCTGCAGACCTCGTTCCTGACGCCGCCCTTCGGTTTTGCCCTCTTTTACCTCAAGGGCATTGCACCGCCCGAGGTGCGGACGGTGAGCATCTACCGCGGCATCATCCCCTTTGTCATCCTGCAAGCCTCGGTGCTGATCCTGGTGATGTGGCAGCCCGAGATTTCGCTCTGGCTGCCCCGCGTGGTCTACGACTAGCGTCGCCTAAGCGTCGCGAATTGCGTCCAGCACCGGCAACAGATGCCCGGCGAAGCGTTCCGGATTCTCCGACATGGGGAAGTGGCCGAGCCCCTCCATGATGACGGCCTTCGATCCCTTGATGCGCTCCGCCGTCGCCAACATGCGTTCGGGCGTGCAGGAATTGTCGTATTCGCCTGACAACAGATAAACCGGGCACTTGGAAGTATTGATCCGGCCGGAGCGGTCGTCGAAATGGCCGTCCTGCCAGTAGAAATAAAGATCGCCCTTGAAGATGCCCGGTCCCGACTGCATGTAGTGCCAGAGGGTTTCCCAGCGGTATTCGTCCGGGCTTTGCGGCGCCACTTGGCCCGAGACATAGCCCGCGCTGATCTCGCCGCCGTGCACGTCGCCCCGGTGCAGCCAGGCGGTGTCGTAATAGGGCTCCAGCCGGTCGGCGCCCTCCAAGGCAATAACCGCGCGATAGCTCTCCGGGTTGGTCAGCGCCAGATGCAAGACGATGCGCCCGCCCATGGAACAGCCGATCAGCACCGGGTTGTCGAGGTCCATCGCCTTGCAGAAGTCCCCGACCATACGCAGGTATCGCTCGGTGGTGAGCTGGTAGGGCGCATCTTGCCAGCCCGCGGGCGGGTTGGATTTGCCGTGCCACGGCAGATCGAAGGCGATCACCCGGTAATGGTCGGTAACGGCGGGATCGCACAGCATGTGGCGGAACTGGCGGCCGTCGGAACCGGCGGTGTGCAGGCAGACCAGAGGAATGCCGCTGCCGGCTTCTTCGATGTAGACGCGCGAGGTTTCGCCTCCCAGGGTCATTTCCGCATAGCGCCCCGTAATGGGTTCGAACGCGGCGCCGGAGACCGGTTCAGGTGGGGTGGCCTCGATTGATCGCGGCCGGGGGGCGGCGAACAGGTCCTTAAAATAGAGCAAGTGTTGCATCAGTGGCTTGATGTCGCCGTCGAGGCGAGCTTTGCCGGAAGACAACAGCGAAAAGAGATCGTGAAAGTCGCGTTTGGGCACAGCCTCCCAGTGTTCCTCCCAGACCTCACGATCCGCGCGCAGGCAAAACACGCCGCTCTCCACGGCCAGCCGCCGGGGCCGGTGGTCGGCGACGCGGCCTTTCTCGATCGTCACGATATGGTCTTTGCCGCCGATGCCGATCTGGATGTCCAGGGAGACCAGGTGGCCGCGTTCCACCACCCGCGGGTTTTCGTTCACGGCTTGCTGCAGTCGGTCAAGCATCGGTCCGTTTCCTCAGTTTGTTAGCCATCATCGGATTGAGTGTGATTGACGCGCCTGGACGGGACAAGGAACAATGGGCGGACTCAATCACTCCATACGAGGATGTTCATGACGCCGGAAACCGAACAAACGCCCGCCGGAAAAATCGAAGACCGCGGCACCGCGGCCTGCCGCATCGAGGCTAGGGACGGCGGTGAAGTCGCCTGGATCACGCTCGACCATCCCGGCAAGATGAACTCCATCGGCAGCGCCATGATCAGCGAACTGATATCGGTCTTCAGCGATCTGGAGGGCCAAGAGGATCTGCGCGCCGTGGTCATCAGCGGCGCCGGCTCGCGCGCCTTTGTCGGCGGCGCCTTCCTGCCGGAACTGCATTCCCTGAACCCCGACAGCGGCAGGGCGTTCATTACAAGTTTACACCTGGCCATGCAGGCCATTCGGGATTGCCCGGTGCCGGTGATCGCCCGCATGCAGGGCTATTGCCTCGGTGCGGGCACGGAACTCGCCGCCGCCTGCGATTTCCGCATGGCCGACACGACCGTGATTTTTGGCATGCCGGAGGTCAACGTCGGCCTGCCGTCTGTGATCGAGGCGGCCCTGCTGCCCCTGTTGATCGGCTGGGGAAAGACGCGGGAAATGCTGCTGACCGGCGCAAATTACAAGGCTTCCGAAGGCCTGGCCATGGGGTTCCTGGAATCGATCTGCGAACCGGAAGGTCTCGATGAGGCGGTGGAATTGAGGCTGGCGCAAATCCTTGGCGCCGGCCCGCTTGCGGTGCGGGCGCAGAAGAAGCTGATCAACGCCTGGGAGGAGATCACCCCGGCGGAGGGCATCCAGTTGGGCATCGATTATCTGGAGGAAACCTACCGGACCGACGAACCGCAGCGCATGATGGCGCCGCTGATCAACAAGACCAAGCCCTGAGCTCGGGACCGGGCCACTTGATCCGCGTTGGGATTTCGCTCCTGGTGATTGCGGTCTGCACAGGCGTTGCGGCTGAGGAACGCCCCTGGCTGCAAGCAACAGAGACAGCGGTTAACGATGTCGACATCGCGGCGGTCAACGCCTTGCCGGGCAAGCTCCACGACGGTTGGCCGGTTTCAACTTTGCGGAAGGAAAGCGTTGATCCCCGGCTGATCGCCCTGCTGCTGAAGCGCATCGGGAAGGGCGATTACGTCGGTATCAACGGCCTGGTGCTGGCGCGAAACAGTAAATTGTTGAGCGAGCGATATTTCGGCAGCTACAAATCCCGCTCTTCAGGCGATCTCAGGCCCTACGACCGCGACGTATTGCACCAGACGCGATCCAGCTTCAAGAGCGTAACCGGTCTCGTCGCCGGCATCGCCATCGAGGAGGGTATCTTGAAGCTGGATGACCGGATCATGCCGCTGCTTGCCGACTACCACGCGCTGGCGGATCCGGACCCGCGCAAACAACAAATCACTATCCGCGATCTTCTGGCGATGACGTCGGGCTTCGATTGCTCCGAGATGCCCGGCGCCGCCCCCCAAAGGGAAAGCGAACTGCGCAACAGCGAGGACATGGTTCGCTCGCACGCCGAACTCCGCATGGCGGACGAGCCCGGCAGGACGTGGCGGTACTGTTCGACCAACCCGATGCTCTTCGGTTTCACCTTAGCCGCCGCCCTTGAGCGCGCTGGTCTGGGGTCGGTTAAGAACTTCGTCGATACGCGGCTGATGGCGCTCCTGGATATCTCGAACTATCAAACGGGGTATTCGCCGCAGGGGCTGATGTTCCTGCACGGCGGTCAAAAAATGCGGCCTCGCGACATGGCCAAATTCGGGCAACTCATCGTGTCGGAGGGCCGCTGGCTGGGACACCAGTTGGTGCCGGCCGGTTGGATTAAGGAGATCCGATCTGAGGGCCGATTGACGGACTGGTCGTGGACCGATTTCGTTTCGTCCGACCCCGTCATGCAGCGGACCTCGCGCTATCGCTATCAATGGTTCCAAACACTGCTACGCGTCGGTGACCGCGATCTGAAGCTCATCCATTCCTGGGGCAACGGCGGGCAATTCATCGTCGCCGTGCCGGAACTCGATCTGGTGGTTGCCACGACCGCCGCCAACTACGGAGAGCAAAAAATCGTGGCGCAAAAGCAAATCTTTCACATGCTGCACCGCTATATCCTGCCGGCGGTGCGCTAGGAACATCTCGGTACTCGAACTCTTGAAGGAGATACCCGGCCGATCAACCGGTTTCTCCAATTCTCTTTACTTCGAAATGTCGGGCAGGCAGTTTTTAACCCATGACTCATGGACAGGCCCAAACCGACCTCGACGCGACCTTTTACGCAGCCGAGCAGGCCGGGCTGAAGCTAGCCATCAAGGGGCGGTTGATTGCCCTTTTTCTGCTCGGTTTCTTGATGGTTGCGACCCGCGGGCCTGAGCGGGCGGCGGATATCATCCTCGCGGTGTTGGTCCTTGTCGCTCTTGGCATTATCCACCATGTGACGATCGGTTCGGCGCTGGACCGCAAGTGGGTGAAGTATGTTTTTCTCACCATCGATATCCTGCTGATGTCGACAGCGGTTGCCGTCCTGCCGCCCGAACCGGCACTTAACCTACCCCAGATCTTCATGTTCAAGTTCGATGTGTTTCCCTATTACTTCGTCATCCTCGGTGTGGCCGCCTTCAGCTTCTCGCCCGGTCTGGTGCTGTGGGCGGGCGCGGCGGGCGCGGCCGGCTGGCTGGCCGCGTTCGGCTGGGTGTTGGCCGCGATGGAATCCCCGTTGCAGTGGTCCGATGTCCCGCTCGATAAGAGCGAAAAAGAGTTCCTCGAAGTCTTTCTGAGCGCCGACTTCGCGGCGGCCGGCAGCCGGGCGCAGGAGGCCGTCGTGTATTTCGTGGTCGCTATCCTGATCGCCATCGTCATGTACAGGGCCCGGCAAACCGTCCGGCGCCAGTTGGAGGCCGAGCGCGACATGACGGCGGTTTCCCAGATGTTCGGCCGCTTCGTGCCCGAAGCGGTGGTTGATTCCATGATCAAGGACCGTGGTGCTCTGGACCCGATCGAGCGACAGGCGACGGTCCTGTTCACCGATCTCGCCGGTTTTACCAATTTGACCGAGGCCAAGGGAGCCCGGGCCATCGTCGACATTCTCAACGCCTACTTCGACGCGGCGACCGAAATCATCGGTAAACACAACGGCGTGGTGACCCAATTTCAGGGCGACGCCATCCTGGCCATCTTCAACGTCCCGTTCGAGGACTCGGATCACGCCCGGCATGCGTTCGAGGCGGCACGCGAACTCCTTTCCACGGTCCGGGACGAAACCTTCGCCGGCGAGGAATTGAAGATCCGCATCGGTCTCAACTCGGGACCAGTGATCGCCGGCAACGTGGGCGGCGGCGGCCGCCAGAGCTATACGGTGCACGGCGATGCCGTCAATCTGGCGGCGCGCCTGGAAAATTTGAACAAGGAGCACGGCACGTCGCTGCTGGTTTCGCAATCGACGGCGGAATTGCTGGGAGATAGCGGACTTCACCGCATCGGTGAAACCGAGATACGGGGATTGAGCGAGCCCGTCGGGCTCTTCACGCTGGCAACCAAAACGTTGTGACGGGGATGAGATCATGAAGATAATCCGGTCCTGGCTGTTCGTGCCGGGTGACAGCGAGCGCAAGCTGGATAAGGCCCGCGACAATCCGGCGGATGCCCTAATCCTCGATCTCGAGGACGCGGTGGCCGACGACCGACAGGAGATCGCCCGCGACATGTGCCGCGCCTACCTCGCTGACCGAGCGGACCGCTCGCGCCAACTGCTCTGGGTGCGAATCAATCCGCTCGATCATGATTTTTCACTGCCGGATTTGGCGGCGGTGATGCCGGGTGCCCCCGACGGCATCGTGCTGCCCAAGGTTTTTTCGGCAGCCGAAGTCAATAAGCTGGCCAATTATCTCGACGCTCTGGAGGCGAGCCACGGTTTGGCCCGGGGCTCGACCAATATCCTCTGCATCGCGACTGAAACGGCAGCCTCGTTGTTGACCTTCGATTCCTACCTGGATGGCGTCAGCGACCGGTTGGCGGCCATGACCTGGGGCGGCGAGGATCTCGCCGCCGCGCTCGGCGCCAGCGACAACCAGCATCCCACGTCCGGCGACTATGACGACCCCTATCTCTATGCCCGGACCATGTGCCTCGCCACGGCGCGGGCCATCGATGCGCAGCCGGTCGGCGGCGTGGTGGTCGACTACAAGGATCTGGCGGCTCTGGAAGAGGAATGCCTGCGCGACCGCCGATCCGGCTTCATCGGAAAAATCGCCATCCACCCGGCCCAGTCCGAAG
>CAYOAD010000198.1:0-7063 GCA_964401845.1 uncultured Rhodospirillaceae bacterium
GCTTGGATATCGAGGAGCTAGCAGACAACATGTGCCGAACCTTGTTCGAGGGAATCGGCGCCCGCTGATCTCGGCCCGTCTATCTGAACTGGGCCGCGGTTTCGGGCAGCCAGAGCACGATTTCCGGCACGAAAAACATCAGAAGGATGAGTAGAACCTGGGCAATGACAAAAGGCATGACGCCGACGTAAATCGAGCTCAGCTTAACCTCCGGCACCATCCCCTTGATGACGAAGACGTTCATCCCAATCGGCGGCGTGATCAATCCCAGTTCCACCACCATGACCACAAGAATGCCGAACCAAACCGGGTCGAACCCAAGGCTTTGGACGACCGGGAAGAAAATCGGAATGGTCAGGAGAATCATCGCCAGGGCGTCCAGCACGCAGCCCATGACCATGTAGATCAGCAGAATGACGGCCATCACCACCAAAGGCGGATAGTCGAGACCGCTGACAAAATCGGAAAGGGCGTTGGCGATTCCGGAAAACACCAAAAGATTGTTCAGGGTAATGGCGCCGATCAGAACAAAGAAGATCATCGCCGTCGTGCCGACGGTTTCCCTAAGCGCGTCTTTGACGGATACCCAACTCAGCTTGCGGCGCATCGCTGAAATGACAAACGCGCCGACGGCGCCGATGCCGGCCGCCTCGGTCGGCGTAAAAACGCCGAAGTAGATACCGCCGATTACGATAAGGAAAAGCAGCAGCACGCCCCAGGTGTTGCCGAGCGCCCGCATTTTGACGGAAAAAGTGGTTTTTTCGCCGGGGCGGCTGATGTCGGGCCAGAGGCGGGTGACGATGGAGATGGCGGCCATGAAGCCGAGAATGGTGAGAATACCCGGCAGGAAACCGGCGATGAAAAGATCGCCGATGCTGGTCTCGGTCAGGATGCCGTACAGCACCAGGATGACGCTCGGCGGAATGAGGATACCGATGATGCCGCCCGCCGCGACGGAACCCGTGGCCAGGCTTTCGGCATAGTGATAGCGCTTCATTTCCGGCAGGGCGACCTTGGTCATCGTCGCCGCCGTCGCCAGGGAGGAGCCGCAGATCGCGGCGAAGGCGCCGCAGGCGCCGATTGTCGCCAACGCCAGTCCGCCGCGGAAGGCGCCGATCCAAGCGTCGAAAGCCTCATAGAGTTCCTGGCTAAGGCCCGAACGCGAGGCCACCGAACCCATCAGGATAAAGAGGGGCACGATGCTGAGATCATAAGTAATGGTGGTCTCAAACGCCGTCGTGCCGAAGAGCGCGAAGGCGGGTTCAGGACCGATAATCATGGACATGCCGGCAAGCCCGGCGATGCCCATGGAAAATCCGATGGGTACGCCCAGGATCAGGAGCACGAACATGCCGGCAAAGGATATCAGGCCGGCGTCAAGCGCCTCCATCGCTGGTACCCCCCGGTTTATTACGCAATATCCAGAGTCCGATCAGGCAACCGAAAGCCGCGGCCATCGTCATAATCGCAGCGAAGGGATAAACGGACACGCCGAGGATTTGCGTGTACAGCCCATCGGCATAGACCTGCAGGGTCTGCAGGTACAACTGCCAGGTCACGACGCCGAGAAAACCGACCACGCAGAGCCGGGAAAACGCCGCCAATATGAACTGCACCGGCGGCGGCAGAATGCGGGTGATGATGTCAACCGTGATATGGCCTTCCTTGAGCGTGGTCAGGCCCAAACCCAACAGGATCACCAGACCCATCATCAGTTCGGTGAGTTCAACGGTAAACGTGATCGGCGCGTTGAAAAAATAACGCCCGATCACGTCCCCGAAGGTCAGCAGCATCAAGGCCACGAGACAGGTCGCCGACACCGCCGCCAAGAAAAGGGCGGTCCGCTCCAGAATCCGGCCTATGGTATGCACGCAACCACCCGATCGACTGTTAGCAAGTACGCGGTTCTCCTCAGTTCATGGCCGCGTATTTCGCCATCGTCTTTCTCAAGTCAGCCAAGAGAGCCTTGCCGTCGAGACCAGCCTTGTTGGCTTTCTCGACCCAGACATCGGTCATGAAGGCGATCTTCTTGGCCCATTTGGCCTTTTCGGCATCCGAGAGAACGTTGATGGTCGCCCCGCCGTCCGTAGCGGCCTTCTTACCCGCCACGTCAGCCCGATCCCAACCTGCGCCGAGCATCTTGGCGCCCTTGACGCCGCCCCACTCGGTCAGCACTGCCTGCTGGTCCTTGGTCAGGCTGTTCCATTTTTTCTTATTCATCACGACGGCGAACGGCGTGGTGTAAAGCCCACCCGGAACCTCGAGATGATACTTAACGAGTTCATGCAATTTGAAGCCCCGAACGGCTTCCCACGGGAACAGGGCGCCGTCGGTAACGCCTTTCTGGATGGCTTCGTAGGCTTTTGGCGCCGGCATGGCCACGGGCGTCGCACCCAAGGCTTCCGCCATGCGCACACCGCCGCCGCCGACACGCAGTTTGACGTTCTGTAAGTCCTCCAGCGTCTTGATCAATTTTTTGGAGTGCACCATGCCGGGGCCATGGACCATCATGGTAATGACCTTGACGTCCTTAAACTCCTTGTCGAAGCCGATGTTGCGGTCGTACCAGTCCCAGGCCGCCTGGCTGCCGACCTCGGCATTGGGCGCGATAAACGGGAGTTCAACCCCGCGCACGATTTCGAATGGACCGGGCGTGTAGGCCATGACGTGGTAGGCCAGATCCGCCGCGCCCTTGCGGACGATATCGTACTGTGCCGGCGGCTTGGCGATCGGCGCCTTGTCGATGACGATATTGATGCTGCCGCCAGACGCTTTCTTGATCTCGGCGATCCACGGCGGCAGAGTTCCCGCCGGCAAATGGTGTTTGATCGGTACCCAGTTCGCCATGCGAAGCGTGACGTCTTTCGCCTCGGCCATACCGGACACGCCGGCAATCATTGACGTCAACAGGACGCCCGAAAGCAGTCGGCCTGTTATACCCAACATAGATTTCATTGTGACTCTCCCTGTTCGTTAAGATGGTTATTGTCGCAATTACACCGTATGTAAAAATCCCCCGGCACAGCTTGGCATCATCCGCGTTCAGAGTCGATTCGCCCGGAAAGTCTCGGCGACGCTCAGCCGTGCGCCGCTAATACTAGCGGGAAATCAAACCAGATAAAGCATTGACAAATCTGATCGGATGGCCGGCTTCAGTCTGAAAGGTATCGGTCGTTCTCCAGGAAAAACTTGATGATCGTGGAGATATCGCTTTCACCGTCTCCCTGTTCCGCAACGGCGCTCATGATCGACAAAGCGGACGACGTCATGGGCAGTGGAGCGTTGACGCCATCGCCGATGTTTTCGACGACGTCCAGATCCTTAATCATGGTGTTTGTCGCGCCCAGCGGGTTCGAATAATCCTGGGCCGCCATGCGCGGGGCGAATAGCTGAAACGGAATGGAATCGGCGAAGCCGCCGCTGAGGGCTTCAGTGAGGCGGGTTGCGTCGACACCTGATTTCAAGGCGAAACTCACGGCTTCCGCCACCACCGCCATGGTGCATCCGGAGATGATCTGGTTGCACATCTTGGTGGATTGTCCCGCCCCCGCTCCGCCCATCCGGGTGAACCGGGCGCACAGGTTCATCACCACAGGCCGAACCGCTTCGATATCCTCTTCTTCTCCACCCGCCATGATCGCCAGGGTTCCGGCTTCGGCGCCCGGCACGCCGCCGGAAACCGGCGCGTCGACCCAACCCATGCCGTTGGCGTCTTTGAGCCGCGAGGCAAACAACCGGCTGGTCTCTGGGTGCAGGGTGGAAAAGTCCACCAGGATATTCGGTTCCGACGTTTGAGCCACGCCTTCGGGTCCGAAGACGACGGCCTCAACCGCCTCTGCATTCATCAGACAGAGAAAAATGAAATCGCTTTCCGCGGCAAGCTGGGCTGGCGTCTCCGCCGCCACCGCACCGTGTGCCACCACCGGGTCAAGTTTGTCGCGGGATCGGTTCCACACCGTGACCGCATGGCCGGAATCAAGCAATCTGTCGACCATCGGCCGTCCCATCAGGCCAACGCCGATGTAGCCGATCCTGGGGGCTTCAGCGCTCATTGCGCTTCCTCCATTTCCCATTCCAGATTTCCCCTGTGGGTGACGGCGCCCAGGTGAGCCGATCCGACCTGATCGGCGTATTTCTGAAGGACGCCCGCAAGCGGCGCGCTTCGCTCGTTCGGTTTCCAGGCGTTGCGGCGCTCCGCCACTTCGCTCTCGCTAATCATCAGGTCCATCGTCCGTTTTTCAGCATCGATGCGGATCGTGTCGCCGTTCCGGACGAGGGCGAGCGGCCCTCCCGCTCCGGCTTCGGGAGAGACATAGCCAATGCACATGCCCCGTGTGGCGCCCGAAAACCGTCCGTCGGTGACCAGCGCCACCTTCTCGCCCATGCCCTGGCCGTAGATGACGGCCGTCGGACCCAGCATCTCGCGCATGCCCGGCCCCCCTTTCGGCCCTTCGTTGCGGACAATGATTACGTCGCCTTCCTCGTAAGCCTGCTCCCGAATTGCGGCCATGCAGTCTTCTTCGCTTTCGAAAACCCGGGCCGGCCCTTCGTGCACGAGCTTGGCGAGGCCCGCCACTTTAATAAGGGCGCCATCCGGCGCCAGATTGCCCTTCAGGACGACCACTCCGCCCGTCGGCGAGATCGGCGCCGCGGCATCGTGGATCACCTCACCGTCCGGCGGATTCGCATCCGCCACGGTGTCCGCCAGGGACGTTCCCATGACTGTCGGCGTATCGCCGTGCAGATGGCCCTGGTCCAGCAAAGTCTTGACGATCACGGCGATGCCGCCGAGCCGGTGGACGTCTTCGGCATAGTAGACGCCGCCGGGTTGAAGATTGCCGATCAGGGGCGTGCGTTCGAATACCTCCGCGACGTCCTCCAGCGTAAAACGGATGCCGGCCTCGTGAGCGATGGCCGGAATGTGCAGACCCGCATTTGTCGAACCGCCCGTGGCGGCGACGACGGCGCAAGCGTTTTCCAGGCTTTTCCGGGTAACCAGATCGCGCGGCAGTGGGCCGCCGTTGTTGAGGATATCCATGACGGTGTGGCCGGCCCGCCTGCCCAGCGCGCGGCGTTCCTCGAATACCGCCGGCGCCGTTGCCGAACCGGGCAACGCCAGACCCAGAACCTCCGATACCATGGCCATGGTGTTGGCGGTGAACTGACCGGGGCACGCCCCGATGGTCGGCATGGCCACCCGCTCAAGTTCATCGAGGTCTTCCGCTGACATCTCGCCGGTTTGAACGGCACCGACCCCTTCGTAGGTGGTGATCAGGGATACCGGCTTGCCGCGCCAGGTTCCGACCAGCGTGCTGCCGCCATGCAGGAACACCGACGGCACGTTACAGCGGACCATGGCCATCATGATGGCCGGCAGGTTCTTGTCGCATCCGGCATAGCCGACCAGTGCGTCATAGGCGTGGCCCCGGACGACAAGCTCGATGGAATCGGCGATCACCTCCCGCGAGACGAGCGAGCATTTCATGCCCTGGTGGTTCATGCTGATGCCGTCGGACACCGATATCGTCGTGAACGACCGCGGCGTGCCGCCCGCCTCCTCGACACCGGCGTAGGCGTTTTCGGCCTGCTGCGCGAGATTGGCATTACAGGGCGAAGTTTCGTTGGCCGTCGTCACGACGCCGACGAACGGGCGGGACATTGCCTCGTCGTCAAGACCCATGCCGCGCATGAAGCCCCGGTGCGGCGTCCGGTCCAGCCCGTTGGTCGTGATCCGGGAGCGAAGTCCTCTTTGATTGCTGCCGTAGGTGTGTTCCGTCATTTGGGTTCCCCAGTTCGCACCATGCGTTCAAGCGATATGTCTTGAAAATCTGTGAATTCAAATGTGACCGGCAAGGCCGCCGTCACGCCGTCCATCTCTCGAAATCCTCGCGCCAACCGAGGCTTGCCACGGTGTCGCCGGTCGGTCTGTATTCCGCCGAGACGCAGCCGTCGTATCCCGTTTCCTTCAGTGTCCTCAGCGCCGACTCAAAGTCGATCGTGCCCGTTCCCGGCTCATGGCGTCCCGGCGTATCGGCGAACTGTACGTGCGCGGTCACCCCGGCCGCCCGTCGAATCGCGCCGCTCAAGGAGGCTTCCGTCTGGGCCATGTGATAGAAATCGAACAACAGCCCGACGTTCTCGCGATCAACCGCCGCCACCGTCTCAATCGCGGGCTCAAGTTCGTTGAACAGGAATCCAGGCACCTCGGTCGGATTGACGGGTTCAACCAGAACCGTGGCGTCAATTTCTGCAAAACGATCAGCAGCAAAACGAAGATTGTCGATCAGCGTGCGCATCGCTTCATCGGCCTGCCCTTCCGGAGGCCGGCCTGAAAGCGAATTGATGCGCCTGACGTCAAGCGCGCGGGCATACTCGAAACACTCGTCGACGGCCCGACGGTATTCCGCTTCCCGGCCTGGTAAGCACGTCAGGCCCACGTCTCCTGCGTCGAGATCGCCGAGGGGGATGTTGATTAGTGCCATGTCGACGCCGGCGCGCTCCTTGGCGGCCACCAAATCCTCCAAATCCGCCTCGTAGGGAAACTGGATTTCCACAACGTCGAAACCGGCGTTGGCGGCAGCGCCAATTCGCCCGATTAATGGAGCCTCGTAAAACAACATCGAAAGATTGGCGGCGACACGCATGAAACCCGATCCCCCTGACCGCAGGCAATTTCCTTGACGGCACCATGATATGTGGTTTTGCTAGATTTACAGCCAAATCATAGGGGAGCGACCATGTTCAAGAAAATGGGGCTTGGGACGGTACGGCTGGCAACAGTCGCAATTTTGATTGCCGGTATCGGTGCAATAGGCGTTGCGGGCGGAACATCTCAAGTACAGGCGAAGGAACTGAAGCAGGCTTTTTTTGCCAGCCCGAAACACCCGATCTGGGCAAAGCTGATGGAACCATGGGGCAAGGCCGTGGAGGCCGCCGGGGTTGATCTCAAGGTAATCGGCTATCCCGGCAGCCAGATCGGCGGCAAACCACCCGGCGCCTTCAAGCGGGTTGACCTGCCCCCGTTAAGTGGTCCAGTTCCTATGAGAGGTTCTGGCGCAGGTTT
>CAYOAD010000199.1:0-7038 GCA_964401845.1 uncultured Rhodospirillaceae bacterium
GGGCGCCCTCACCGGTTTTCAACGAATAGAGCAGCTTGGGCTTTGCCGGATCCATGGACATATCGAATTTGTGCAATAAGCCCGGATTGGCCGTCGTGACGTACATGGTCTTGCCACCGTCGACGAAATACATCTCCAGCGGAACACCGCCGTCGACAGGTGCGAGGTCAAACGCCTCGGCCACGTCGAAGTCTTTCTTTGCCGGATTCCAGGTGGCGGTCCAAAGCGAGGCGCCGAACATATTGGTGGTGTAGACGATCGCTGGGTCCGATCCCGGAACCCGCAGCAATTCGACTGGCGCCACTCCCGACGGCGATTTCTTATTCGACATCTTGAGTTTGCCGAGCACCTTGTGTGTGCTGATTTCGACCACACTCAACTCTTCCTGCGGCGATTTGAGATCACCGGTGATGGTGCTGGTGACCAGCAGCCGGTCGATATCGCTGAGCACCACCAGCCCATGCGGGTTCGTGCCCGGAATGTCGATCACGCCGGTGATCTTGTCCGTCGCTGTATCGCCGACATAAACATTGGCGGAATTCATGCAGGTCAGGTACCAGGTCGAGTTGTCCTCGGAGAAGATCACGTCCTCTCCCATCTGGCACTTCGGCACGTCGATCTTCTTCAGGCGATAGGGATATTCGTTGAGGTTGAAGACATGAAGTTCGGGCTTGCCTAACGCCGTGACGTAGGCTTTTTCCTGCTTTCGGTCGTAGAAGATGTGGTGCGCCACCAGATCTGGCGGCAGCGGAATGTCCATTAGGATTCTACCGAACGTCGGCGCATTCGGATCGACATCGATGATGGCGATTCCCTCCTTGCGCTCTCCCGTGCTCGTCAGCTTTAGAGCCTTCAATGATTCCGCTGGTTTGCTTTCATAATTCAGCATGGCCAGGATTTCGCTCCTGGCGAGATTGGGTGCAACAAACGCCGCCAGCGCGGCCGCCGCAATGCAGATACCAAATCGTTTCATCTCAAGTCCCCCCAATATTCCGTTCTTTGTATTCCATCTAATTACAACTCATAATTAGAATGATTAAGAGTCATTTTTTATCTGTTGAAGTGAAAATTGAATTTGCGGGATCGGGAACGCGCATGACGAACGAAATTCCTCCAAATCGGCTGGGCCGTCGGCAAACCCTTGGTGCGCTGGCGGCTTTGACAGTCTGCATGACCGGTCCGATTCTGTTGTCCGGACATGGTCTGGCCCAGTCGACCAAAATTCGGGAATTCAGCGTGGAAATTCGCGGGCGCAAGGTGACCGCCGCAAAAAAAACTTTCCGCATCACCGAAGGCGATGACGTGCGCATCGACTGGAGGACGGATGAGGTGGCGGACCTCCATTTACACGGCTACGATCTTCACGCCAAGGCCGAGCCTGGCCGGACCGTCTCGCTGACCTTCAAGGCCCATACCGCCGGACGCTTTCCGATCTCGGCTCATAATTTCGGGCACGCGACATTGGTTTACCTGGAAATCTATCCCCGGTAACGCGGCGGCATGGCTCGGATACGAAACCGAATTGGCGGGTACGCCGCTGCAGCCGCAGGTGCCGTGTGTGTTACATGGTCAGAAGCGGCTTGGGCGCACGCGTTCGGTATCCGCTATGACCTGCCGCTGCCTTTGTGGCTTTATTTGCTGGGGGCGGGTGCCGCTGTCGCCCTGTCCTTCGTCATCATGGCCCTGTTCCTGAAGGACCGCGGCGCACGCGTCGAGGAATTTCGTTTCGATCTCCTCACGCTACCGGGGCTGGGATGGCTGGGCGGCGAGCCTGTGCTGAACACAATCAGAATCTTATCCTTGTCAGTATTCCTGCTGCTTCTCTCTGCCGGGCTGTTTGGCCATTCCGATCCGTTCAAGAATATCGCGCCGACCTTTGTCTGGGTCGTTTGGTGGGTTGGGATGGCGTTCATCTCGACGCTTTGCGGTAACCTCTGGGAGCTCCTAAATCCGTGGAAGATCGTCTCTACCTGGCTGGCGAAACCATCCCGTCTGTCTGCGGCTTCGCATCCCTATCCGGAGTGGCTCGGACGTTGGCCGGCGTTGCTGTTTTTCCTGATTTTCGTCTGGATGGAGTTGATCTCCGAACAGGGGGAACAGCCCCGCGCCCTCGCGTTGCTGATACTCGTTTACTCCGCGATCACCTGGACCGGCATGGCGTATTACGGTCGCGATGTCTGGCTGCGGCATGGTGAGGTTTTCGCCGTGGTATTTTCCCTGCTGGCCCGATTCGCGGTAACCCGTTGCGAGGCGGGCAAATGGTGGTTGCGCTTCCCGTCGGTCGGGCTGCTGACTGGCCATCCCCTGCACCTGTCGACGATTTGCTTCGTCCTCCTTTTGCTCACTTCCGTAACGTTCGACGGTATTCTGGAAACGCCGCTTTGGGCGGCCATCCTGAACTGGATCGCCGAAAGTCAAACGCTGCGCTCCACGCTTCTGGCACTTCAGGGCGCCGGCGCCGATCTGATCGCGGTGATCAAGACTATTGCCTTGCTTATCCTGCCGCTGCTGTTCGTCGCCGTGTTCCTCCTCACCAGCCGGATCATCGCCTGGGCGGGGGGAGGGACGGTCTCAACCCGCGATGTCGCCGGCTATTTCGTTCTCTCGCTGGTGCCGATCGCAATCGCCTATCACCTGTCCCACTACCTGTCCTATTTGCTGATTGCCGGTCAGAACATCATACCGTTGCTGTCCGATCCGTTCGGCGCGGGCTGGAATCTGTTTGGAACGGCGTCCTATGCGGTCGACATCGGTGTCGTGAATGCCAAAATGATCTGGTACATCGCGGTGACGGCGATCGTGGCGGGCCACGTGCTGGCGGTCTACATTGCGCATGTTACGGCCCAGCGGATTTTCTCCACGGCGCGGGCTGCGTTGCTCAGCCAGATGCCGATGCTGTTGTTGATGGTGGCCTATACGATGGTCAGCCTGTGGATTCTATCGCAACCGATCATCGCCTGACACCGGAACGGACTTCCACCTCGCCGCCCCGCGCCTCCGCCTCATGATCCGTCAATTCAGCGGGAAAACCCGGCGCTCTCAGGTCCATGCCACAGGCATCCTCCAGCCGTTTGACGATCATCGAGGACCAGGCCCGCGCACCGTAGGCTTCTTTTCCCTCCTCGAAGATCCCGCGCACCAGGGGGGAAAGCTCAAGCGGCACCTCACCGCGCGCCGCCACGTCCTCGAACAGTCCCATGTCCTTCAGTACCAGGTCCATGGTGAAGTTGATGTTGTAGCTACCATTTAAGATCACCTGGCTTTCGGTCTCATGAACGAACGAGTTGCCCGATGAAATGCGGATGGCTTCAAAGGTCGTGTTGAGATCCATGCCGGCCTGCCGGGCGGTGGCCCAGGCTTCGCCCAGCGCCACCAAGTGGACCGAGGCGAGGTAGTTGGTCACGACCTTCAGGACCGATGCACTGCCCAGCGGCCCGGTATGCAGGATGCTGCGGCCCATGGCGGAAAGCGCCGGCAGGGCGCGCTCGAAAGCGGACCGCTCGCCGCCGGCGAAGATGGCGATGTTTCCGGTGGCAGCACGGTGGCAGCCGCCCGAAACCGGACAGTCCAGCGGCAGGGCGCCGCGGGCTTCGACCTCGACTGCCAGGCGTTTGACCTCGGCCTCGTCCGTCGTGCTCATCTCGAGCCACAAATTCCCTGCCGACAAACCCGCAAGCACCCCGTCGCCGTCCTCCATCACAGCGGCGCTGGCCGCGGGGGAGGGCAGGCAGGTGATGACGGCATCCGCCCATTGCGCCAATTCCTGCGGCGAATTCGCCACCACAGCACCCTTTTCGACGAACGGTGACGTGGCCGCCTCGTCGAGGTCGAGGACCATCAGGTCGAAGCCGTTTCGCTGTAGGCTGCCCGCCAGTTTGCCGCCGACATTGCCGAGGCCGATGAAGCCGATTTTCATGTGAGCGATCCTTCCGGGAAACCAAAAGCGCCGTCCCGCCGACTTGAACGGACCGGCGGGTGCGTCATAGGGTAAGGCATGAAAATAATTATCGATACTGATCCGGGCCAGGATGATGCGGCGGCAATTTTCTTGGCGCTGGGCAGTCCGGAGTTCGAGATCCTCGGCATCACCACCGTGGCCGGCAACGTGCCGCTGGAACTGACGGCGCGGAACGCCCGCATTGTCTGCGAAATGGCTGGGCGTATGGACGTGAAGGTGTTCGCGGGCGCCGACCGGCCGCTGGAACGCCCGCTGGTGACGGCGGAGCACGTACACGGCAAGACGGGGCTGGACGGGCCCGAACTGTTCGAGCCCCGAACCGCCCTGCAGGATGACCATGCCGTCGATTTCATTGTCGAAACCCTCATGACCGAGGAGGCGGGAACGGTCACGCTCTGCACCCTGGCGCCGCTGACCAATATTGCGCTGGCCTTGCAGAAGGAGCCCGCCATCGCGGGACGGGTGCGGCAAATCGTGATGATGGGCGGAGGATATTTCGAGCAGGGCAACATCACGCCGTCCGCCGAGTTCAACGTCTACGTCGATCCCGAGGCCGCGCGTGACGTTTTCGCGTCGGGCATCCCCATCATCGTGATGCCGCTTGACGTGACGCACAAGGTGTTGACCACCAAAGCCAGGGTGGAGCGCATGAAGGCGCTCGAATCCGGAGCCGCCACGGCGCTGACGGAAATGCTGCTGTTCTTCGAGCGATTCGATGAGGAGAAATACGGCACCGACGGGGGGCCGCTGCACGATCCCACCGTTATCGCCTGGCTGCTCAAGCCGGAATTGTTTCAAGGACGCGAGTGCAACGTCGAGATTGAAACCTCTTCGGACCTGACACGCGGCGCCACGGTGGTGGACTGGTGGGGCGTCACGGACCGCAAAAAGAATGCGCTGGTGATCCGCGACGTCGACGCGGACGGTTTTTTCGACCTGCTGACGGAGCGTCTGGCCAACCTTTAGGGTCGCCGTCAGTCCCCGGCGGGATAGCCCTCCGGGAAGATATGCCTGCCGTCTGCGCCCAGCAAAATGTCGACCGATTCGACAACGGCATCAACCGGCAGTTCCGCATAAAGGTGCGGGAACAGCATTTCCCCGCGCGAGGGCTCCCATTTAAGGGCGTCGCCCAATCTCGATACATCCACCACCAGCAACGTCAGGTCATCCTGTCCGGCGCGGTGTTTTGCCGTGCTCGCCCGAACCTGCGCGTGGTTTGAGAAATGGATGAAGCCGTCGGCCTGATCCTGCGACGACCCGGCATATGCGCCGCGCGCGACGGCGGCCAGCCACTCATCGCGGCGGCAGACATGGTAGATTTTCGCACTCGCATCCGGATCGGTCATGAAAGTTCCCGTTTCTTGAGATAGGAAATTGTCGGTTTACCTGATATTTTCTGGGCGCTCGGATTTAGCCGACAGGGGAAATCGGCTCGACTATAGGGGGCCGGAGAGATGCCGGGCAAGTGGGGGGATAGCAATGAAACGCATCGCGCTTTATACCGCCTTGGCGGTTGCCGCATCGGGGCTGTTTGCGCCGTCTTCGGCACGCCAGGCTTTACCGCAAGTCTCGCTCGAATTGGTGGCCGAGGGATTGAGCGCGCCGCTTTTGCTGGTGGCGCCGCCGGACGGCAGCGGGCGGCGCTTTATCGGCGATCAGCTGGGTGTCGTCTACGTTCTGGACAAGGATGGCAATCGCTTGGAGACGCCCTTCATCGATCTGCGCGATCAGCTGACGCCGCTGCTCAAGGCCTTCGACGAGCGGGGTCTGCTGGCGCTGGCCTTCCATCCCGATTTCGCCAGCAACGGCCTGCTCTATATCAATTACAGCGCCAAGCGCCGCGCCGGATCGCCCTTCACCGGCAAGACGGCCTACACCTGGCGGACATCTGAATTCAAAGTGTCGGCCGACGACCCCAATCGGGTCGACCGCGCGACGGAGCGCGTGCTGCTACAGCTGGATTGGGTCAACCGCAAGCACAACGGCGGCGGCCTTGCCTTCGGGCCGGACGGATACCTTTATGTCGGCGTCGGCGACGGGGGTGGGGCCCACGGCGTGCCCGACGTCTACATCCCGCCCAAGGTCGACGAAAACGATCCCAACCGGCACACCCAGGAAATCAGCGAGGATCCCTTTAAGATCCCGGAAGAGTTTCACAAGTACGATGCTTATGCCCAGGATACCGGCCGGCTCAACGGCAAGATCCTGCGCATCGATGTCAACCGCGGCCATCCCGGTTACGCCATACCGCCCACCAACCTGTTCCGAGGCAAGGCGGAAGGGCGTGACGAGATTTATGCCTGGGGATTCCGCAATCCCTTCCGTATTTCCTTCGACCGCATCGGCAACGGCGACATGTTCGTCAGCGGGGTTGCCGAAAGCTTCTGGGAAACCGTCTATCTGGTTGACCGGCAGGGCAATTACGGCTGGGCGATCCGGGAAGGCATGCACTGCTACAAGCGCAGCCGCGCGTTCGCTCCGCCCAAGGTCTGTCCGAAGAAAGGACCGCTGGGTGAGGCCATCCGTGATCCAATTATCGAATACGCCAACTGGTCCGTCTTGCGGCCCTGGTCGAAGGTCAAGAGAACGCCCCTGGGAACAGCAAACGTCGGCGGTTTCCTCTACCGGGGCAAAGCGCTGCCGGGCCTTTACGGCAAATTCGTCTTCGGCGATTTCAGCGCGACGGTCATGAAGCCGTCGGGTCAAATATTCGTCGCCACGCCGTCCCAATCCTGGCGTGCCCTTTGGCCGATCAATATCCTTAAACGCATGGACGTCAGGCTGCACAGCCTGGGTGAAGACGCCGAGGGCGAGCTTTACATGATGACGACCGCTCAGGGTATTCCCGTTGGCAATACCGGCAAGGTCTGGAAACTGGTGCCGGCCAAGTAGCCGGCCTCCGTTCAACGGAAATGGGGAATGACGTATTCGCCCATCAGGCGGATGGCTTCCGCCGGATCGAGGCCGATGGGGCCGCCGAGATTGACCTGGGTGATGCCTTGTTCGGCCAGGTATTCGATCCGCTTGATAAGCTCGTCCGGCGTGCCTGCGATGCCCAACCGCAACATCTGATCGGTGAC
>CAYOAD010000200.1:0-7018 GCA_964401845.1 uncultured Rhodospirillaceae bacterium
GTTTTCAGCCTAGGCAACCGTGTCGGCGTGGATAAACTATCCAAGCGGAAAATCGAACGGGGGAGCATCCATGTATCCGGGCGAACACGCCAGCCGGCATCCCGACAAACCGGCCTTCATCATGGCGGAAAGCGGCGAGGTCGTGACCTACGGTGAATTCGAGGCGCGCTGCAACCGGTTGGCGCACCTGTTGCGCAAACATGGCCTTAAACGCCTCGATCACTATGCCATCTTCATGGAAAACAATGCCCGTTATCTGGAGGCCTGCGGCGCGGGTGAGCGGACCGGGCTTTACTACACCTGCGTCAATTCCTTCCTCACCGCCGACGAGTTGGCCTACATCGTCAACAACAGCGAAAGCCGGATCCTGATTACCTCCGAAGCGTGCCGGGAGGTTGCCTTGGCTGCCTTGGAACAGTGCCCGGACGTGCAGCTCTGCGTGGTGGTGGACGGGCCGGGGCAGGGCGAGCGGGTCGTCAGTCTCGAGGCCGTCACAGCGTCGTTGTCCGACAGCCCGATCGCGGACGAGAGTTTCGGCCAGTCGATGCTCTATTCCTCCGGCACGACCGGCCGGCCCAAGGGCATCCTGCGGCCCATGGCCGACGAGGCGCCCGAGCACAACACGCCGCTCTACCAGTTCCTGCAGAACTTGTGGCGCTACCGGGAAGGCATGATCTACCTCTCACCGGCGCCGCTTTATCATTCGGCGCCCAATGCGGCGGTGAACTTCACCATCCGTTTTGGCGGCACGGTCATTATCATGGAACGCTTCGATCCCGAGTTGTACTTGAGCCTGATCGGCAAATATCAGATCACGCACACGCAGCTGGTGCCGACCATGTTTTCCCGCATGCTCAAACTGCCGGATGAGATCCGTAACGGATATGACATCTCGTCGCTGGAAATCGCCATTCATGCGGCCGCGCCCTGTCCGGTGCCGGTCAAGGAGCAGATGATCGACTGGTGGGGGCCGATCATTCACGAGTACTACGGCGCGACGGAAGGGTTGGGGTTCACGGCCTGCGACTCCGAGGAATGGCTGGCCCATCGCGGCACCGTGGGCAAGGTGTTGCTGGGCGTGCTCCACATTCTGGATGACGAGATGAAACCCTGCCCGGCAGGCACGCCGGGAACGGTCTGGTTCGAAACCGCGACCGAATTCGAATACTTCAATGACCCCGAACGCACGGCGGAAGCCAAATCGGCGGACGGCGCCATGAGCACGGTGGGCGACATGGGCTATATCGACGAGGACAATTTCCTATACCTCACCGACCGCGCGACGTTCATGATCATTTCGGGTGGCGTGAACATCTACCCGCAGGAGTGCGAAAATCTGCTGATCACCCATCCCAAGGTGGCGGATGCCGCGGTATTCGGCGTCCCGAATGAGGATCTGGGCGAGGAGGTCAAGGCCGTGGTGCAGCCCATGCCGGGTTTCGACCCCGGCGAGGAATTGGCGGAAGAACTGATGGCCTTTTGCGGCGAGCACCTGTCGCGCCAAAAATGTCCGCGATCGGTCGATTTCGAAGCGGAATTGCCGCGACTGCCCACTGGCAAGCTCTACAAGCGGCATCTGCGGGACCGTTATTGGGCGGAACGGGAAAACCGGATTTAAGGTCACTATTGCGGTCTTCGGTTTGTCCCCACCGTCACCGTGGCGCAGGCCGCTCGGGAATTCGTGTGTCTATGCCTCGCGGGATATCCTTGGCTTCGTCGTAGAACGGCAGGGGGACGATCTCGGCGGGGTGGGGAGATCCGTCGCGGTCGATGAGGGAGATCGGCTTCGCGTCTGCGGCATCGGCCGTTGCGAGCCGAACGTACCCCACGCCGCGATCGAGGTAGGGAGACCAGGCGCCGGCGGTCATGTGGCCGATGGTTTTTCCGTCTCCCTGGACCTCAAGACCGGAAAGGGGAGCGGTGGTCGGGCAGGTTAACCCGCGGAGCAGCGGATATTGATCGGCGCTGAGCAATGCGTTGCGTCCGATGAAGTCTTCCTTTTCGAGATTGACGAAGGCGCCGAGCCCCGCTTCGAAGGGCGTCATTGAGGGATCTATGTCCGTCCCGTTGTCCAGAATGCCGGCTTCGATGCGGCGGATGCCCATGGATTCGAGTGCGCTGGAAACCAGGCCGGTGGCCTCGCCGGCTGCCATCACATGGCGCCACAACGCCTCGCCGTCGGTTTTGTCGTTCGTGTAGATCTCGAAGCCGAGCTCACCGGTCCATCCGGTGCGCGAGATGAGCAAATCCTGGCCGCCCATCCGGCATTCCCGGACGTGGAAAAAGCCGAATTTTCCAGGCAAGGGGTCATCGACCGCCGCCGCCAGGACCGTCATCGAATTGGGCCCCTGGATCTGCAGGGCCCAGGAATTGGGATCGCGGATTTCGGCGTTAAGGCCGAGGGCGTGGGCCCTGAGCCATGTCTCGAATTCACCGTCGGCCTGAACGTACCAAAAGCGGTCTTCGCTCAGGCGAATCAGAACGCCATCCATCAGGATGCCGCCGTCGGGCAGGCAGGCGATGGCATAGCGCGCCCGGCCAACCTTGAGACTGGCGATGTGGCGGCAGAATACGCGCTCCAGCAGCCGCAAGGCATCGGGGCCGGATATTTCGAGGGGCTTTTCCGGCACGTCGTACATCACGACGTTGCGCCGCAGCGCCCAATAACGCTCGATGGGGTCTTCACCCAACGACAGCGGATAGAAGCGTTTCGCATAGACGCCGAGGACCGCCTGCGGGTTGGCGTAACAGTGAAAGTAGGGCGAGTACTGAAACCTCTTGGCGCTGATGCTCGCCGTCGGGTGGGAGGAGGCGTAGTTCGATTGGGTCATGCGGGAGCCTTGTAGAGCCAGCCTTTTTGGCGAACTTCATTGGCTAAACGATCCCGGCCGTTTGGTCAAAATTTTGTTCTGCCGGCTGCAGACCCATCCCATGGGTGCCGCAATTTGACGCACGAGCGGTTTGACCGTAATCAAGGCTCCGGCAGGGCGCATATGGTCGCTTTGGCCATTCTTTAGCTTCGCAGCCGTGCCTGTTGAGGTAATATCGCGCGAAATCGAAATCACGAGCATCTACCGGTAATTATGACTTCTTCGACACCCACCACAGTTGTTTCAACACTGGACAGCCAACGCGGCGCCGACCGCCGCATCGCGGTCTGGCTGTTGATCGTCTGCGCCATGATTTTCGCCATGATTGTGCTCGGCGGTGTCACGCGCCTGACGCATTCGGGCCTTTCCATGACGGACTGGAAGCCGATTTCCGGCTGGTTGCCGCCGATCGGCGAAGCCGCCTGGATGGCCGAATTCGAACGCTACAAGACGTTCCCGGAATACCTCAAGGTCAACCGGGGCATGGACCTGGAGGGTTTCAAGTCGATCTTCTGGTTCGAGTTTTCCCATCGCGTGCTGGGCCGCACCATCGGCCTGGTGTACCTGTTGCCGTTCCTCTATTTCCTCTGGCGCAAAAGCGTCGAACGTTCGCTGATGCCCAAGCTCTGGATCATGTTCGTGCTGGGCGGATTGCAGGGCTTCCTGGGTTGGTGGATGGTGGCGAGCGGTCTGGTCGACCATCCCGACGTCAGCCATTACCGCCTGACCGCTCACTTGGGCCTAGCCGTCGTGATTTATGCCTACGGACTGTGGATCGCCATGGCCTTGCTGGTGCCGCCGTCGGCGCATTACCGCGTGAGGGTGCGGGATCTTTACCGCATTTCCGTTGGTCTGGCCGCCGCGGTTTTCGTCGTTATGCTGTCGGGCGGATTGGTCGCCGGCCTGGATGCCGGCTTCGCCTACAACACCTTCCCGACCATGAACGGCGAATGGGTTCCCGACGGCATCATGATGATGGAGCCCTGGTACGTAAACTTTGTCGAGAACACCATCACCGTTCAGTTCGACCATCGCTGGCTGGCATTGGCGACCGCCGCCGCCATCATGCTCTACTGGCTGAAGTCGATGAACACCGACCTTTCGCCCGGCGTCCGATTGGCCCAGCACCTTCTGCTGGCGGCACTGGTGCTGCAGATCGTCCTGGGCATCGTCACGCTGATCTACGTCATCCCCGTGCCGGTTGCGGCGGCCCACCAGGGCGGGGCGGTGGTTCTGCTGACGGCGGCTCTGGCCGCGGCCCACGCGTTGCGCACGGAACGCGGCTAGGCCGAAGCGATGCCGTCCGACTCTGCCAGCCAGCCGCGCTTCATCTATATGACGGCGGCCGACCGGGCGGAGGCATCGAGGATCGCCGAGGTCCTGGTGCAGGAACGGCTGATCGCCTGCGCCAACGTGCTAGACGGCATGCGCTCCTTCTATTGGTGGGACGGGAAAGTTCAAATCGACGATGAAGCCGTCATGATCGCCAAGACCGAAGCCGGTTACGTCGACGCCATCGTCGCCCGCGTCAACCAACTCCATTCCTACGATTGTCCCTGCGTCGTCGCCCTGCCCATCGAGGGCGGCAACCCGGACTACCTCGACTGGATATCCGCGAACGTCGGCACGGCGGAATGAACCGGCGCCCGCACCGCCCGGGCTTTACCGGAAAATTGTTACGCCCCGGAGACAATTTCAATATCATTTCGGCGAATATCAGTACCCTCCGAAGAAAGGACTGATCACACATGCCACAGATCACCCTGGCGCAGGCCAACCGGATTATCGACGCCGCTTTGAAAACCGGGCGGGAGAAGGATTTTCAACAATTGACCGTGGTGGTTCTCGATGCCGGCGGTCACGCCGTGGCCCTGCAGCGGGAAGACAATTCAGGAATTTTGCGGGTCGAGATCGCCACGGGCAAAGCCTATGGTGCGTTGGGCTTTGGCGCCTCAAGCCGGGTTGTCGGCGCCAACAATACCGACCGGCCAGCCTTCATGGCGGCCGTGAGCGCGGCTTCGGGGGGAAAGTTCATTCCAGTTGCCGGCGGGGTGCTGGTCCGGAATGAAGACGGCCAGGTCATCGGTGCGGTCGGCGTCAGCGGCGACAACTCCGACAACGACGAGATTTGCGCCGTCGCGGGGATCGAGGCCGCCGGATTGTCGTTCGGATAAGGGGGGCGGAAATGGACGAAACGCAATTCAGGCAGGAACTAGAGGCACAGGGCTACGGCGAGGCCGAGGTGCTGGATATCGCACCAAACACCTTGAACGAAATGCACACCCACGATTTTTCCGCCTACGCCCTGGTGCTGAGCGGAGAATTCACCCTTGTCACCGAGGAAGGTTCGGCGACGCATCTCCCCGGGGAGGCCTGCACCCTGGCGGCGGGCACCCTTCACGCCGAGCAGACGAGCGGGGGCGGGGCCACCATTCTGATCGGCAAGAAATAGGGCAGGCGGCTTTTTTCCGGGCGTTACTCGGCCGCCTCGGCCTCCTCGGTTTTCACCAGCCAGCGGTCCATCGTCTTGGCCAGCAGCGGGTCGCCGCTCAGAAAAATGCGGTCGCTGGAAATTTCGCTCTGGAGGGAGGAATAACCCATCCAGGCCGAGCCCAGTGCTTTAAGTTCCGCCTCGACAAAGAGATCGACATCGAAGCCGGGATCTATCAAGCAGAGATCGGCGGCCATGCCGGGCCTGACAAGCAGCCAAAATGTTGCTTCATCCTTGTGGCAGTCGGGGAAATGAAAGCGCACGACGACCCGGCGTTCGGGCATGACCGACGGATCGATCTGGCGGCGCAGGTTCCACATCAGATAATCCGGTTTCAAATTGTTCAACGCGACCTCCGGCTCGACATGCCGGTAAGCCCAATCACCCAATAGATCGAGCACCGGTTCAAGCTCGACCGCCATGGGCGTGCGGACATAGTCGACCGTGCCCTTGGCCCGGTCCTCAAGCCGTTCGACCAGGCCCTGCTTTTCCATTTCCTTCAACCGCTTCGATAGCAGCGTCGGGGAAATGCCTGGAACGCCCCGCCGGATTTCATTGAAGCGCGTTGCCCCCAACCACATTTCCGCCAGGATCAACAGGGTCCAGCGCGGCTCCACGACCTCACAGGCCATGGCGATCGGGCAAAACATTCCGTAACTTTTGCTTGGCATCGCTTGTTCCCCCTAGCCGATACGCTAACGCACTCTCGAAGTTAGGCCTAGTACATAAAGTGTATCAGGGGCGCTACATTTCCGTCACTGGCTCGGTCGGCGATCTCCGGGGCATGGTTCGCGGCATCACGAGTAACCGACCAAACCAACCGATGGAGATTAAAATGACCGATCCGATGGAAATTGTTGAAACCCTGTGCGAACGGTATCAGTCGGCCGTCAGCGCCAACGACTCAGTTGCCTACAGCAGCCTATTCGCCTCTGACGCCATCCGCATACCGCCCGGCGGCATGCCCGAACGCGGCCCGGAGGAAATCAAGCAAAGCGAACAACGCGACTACGATGTCGCCAAGTGGACCGTCAGTTCCAAGCCCATCGACGCCTTTCTGATCGATGAAGACTGGGTTTGCGGCGTGGCGGAGGCCAACATATCCCTGGTCGCCCATGCCGACGGCGCCCAGAAGTCAATGACCGCCAATAAAATCTGGCTCATTAACCGGCAACCCACCGGCGAATGGCTGATCCGGCGCCAGATGTGGAACTATCAGTAACGACTGGGGCAACCCGCCGGCGAAGCAAGCGCCGGCGGGGTCTGTCCGGAAGTGTCGGCGCAGACGAGCCTACCCGTCGCAACAGGCCCGGATGTCGGGGTGATTGCCGCAGCAGTCGTTCAGCAGAAACGACACCAACCCACCCAGATTCTCGTTGTTCGCACGATAGATAATGTGCCGCGATTGGCGTTCGGACGAGATCAAGCCAGCATGTTCCAGAGCCGACAGGTGAAACGACATTCGTGAAGAAGAAGCGCTCACATGCTTTGCCACATCACCCGCCGAGGCCCCATCGACCCCGCATTGAACCAAGTATCGAATCACGCGTAGGCGGGTTTCCTGTGACAACGCGCCAAGCATGTCGAGAACACTTTTCTCATCCATATTTCAATATCTCTTGAATTATTGAATTATCTAATATATATATCATTTAAC
>CAYOAD010000201.1:0-7011 GCA_964401845.1 uncultured Rhodospirillaceae bacterium
ATCGAGGATCTGGCGCAATTGATCTACGACCTCAAACAGATCAATCCCCGCGCCAAGGTTTCGGTCAAGTTGGTGGCGGAATCGGGCGTCGGCACGGTCGCCGCTGGCGTGGCCAAGGCCAAGGCCGATGTCATCATGCTGTCCGGCCACAACGGCGGCACCGGCGCCAGTCCCCAATCGAGCATCAAGTACGCCGGCCTGCCCTGGGAGATGGGCGTGGCCGAGGTCAATCAGATCCTGACCCTCAACAATCTCCGGCATACCTGCAAGCTGCGCGCCGACGGCGGCATCAAGTCGGGCCGGGACATCGTCGTCGCCGCCATGCTGGGCGCCGAGGAATTCGGCATCGGCACGCTGGCCCTGGTGGCCATGGGCTGCATCATGGTGCGCCAGTGCCACTCCAACACCTGCCCGGTCGGCGTTTGCACCCAGCGCGAAGACCTGCGCGCCAAGTTCGAAGGCACCGCCGAAAAGGTTGTCAACCTCGTCAGCTTCATGGCCGAGGAGGTGCGCGAGATCCTGGCTTCCCTCGGCGTCCGTTCGCTTGAAGAAGTGATCGGCCGGGCCGACATGCTGGCCCAGGTCAGCCGCGGTTCCGAGCACCTCGACGATCTCGACCTCAACCCGCTGCTCGCCATGGCCGATCCCGGCGACAACCCGCGTTTCTGCACGCTCAAGGGCCGCAACGAAGTGCCGGACACGCTGGACGCCCAGATGATCGAGGACGCCGAAGCGGTCTTCGAGGTCGGCGAAAAAATGCAGCTCGCCTACAACATCCGCAACACCCAGCGCGCCATCGGCACGCGGCTGTCGTCGCATATCGTCAGGCGCTTCGGCATGACCGGCCTGCAGCCCGGCCACATCACGGCCCGCATCCGTGGCTCGGCCGGCCAGTCGCTTGGCGCCTTCGCCGTGCAGGGCCTGAAGCTGGAGGTTTTCGGCGACGCCAACGACTATGTCGGCAAGGGCCTGTCGGGCGGCACCATCGTCGTGCGGCCGATGACTTCCTCGCCGCTGCAATCGAATGAGAACGTCATTATCGGCAACGTCACGCTCTACGGCGCCACCAGCGGTGAACTGTTCGCCGCGGGCCAGGCCGGCGACCGTTTCTGCGTGCGCAATTCCGGCGGCACCGCGGTGGTTGAAGGCAGCGGCGCCAACGGCTGCGAGTACATGACCGGTGGCACCGCCGTCATTCTCGGTCCGGTGGGCGATAACTTCGCCGCCGGTATGACCGGCGGTATGGCTTTCGTCTATGACCGCAAGGGCATGTTCGAGACGGCGGTCAATCCCGATGCGGTCGTGTACCAACGCCTGCAAAGCGCGCATTGGGAAAGCTTCCTCAAGGATCTCGTGCGGCGCCATGCCCGCGAGACCCAGTCGACCTTCGCCGCCAACCTGCTAACCGAGTGGGACACCGAGATCGGCCGTTTCTGGCAGGTCTGCCCAAAGGAAATGCTGGACAAGATCGAACATCCCTTGAGCGACGCGAAAGAGGCGGCCAAAACGGCGTAACGTGAGCGCATTGTTCCGTACCCGCACCAACGGCTGGGGTGTTTCAAGTTTGCTTGAAACACTGAGGGCCGTTAACACATTGTGACGCTTCGAATATATGAGACGGGGCGTTTCCGTTAAAACGGAAACCGCTCTAGACTGCGGGCGATGCGTACGCTCTATCACCTTTTTTTGTCGCCCTTTTCGCGCAAAGTCCGCCTTGCGCTGGGCGAGAAGGCGCTGGAAACGGAGTTTCTGGTGGAAAAGGTCTGGGAGCGCCGCGACGGGTTTCTCGCCGTCAATCCGACCGGACAAGTGCCGGTGTTGGTCGACGACGACGGCACCATCGTCGCCGAATCCATGGCGATCTGCGAATACCTCGACGAGGTCTACCCCGATCCCGCCATCCTGGGACGCGGGGCGGCGGCGCGCGCCGAGGTGCGCCGGCTGGTGGCCTGGTTCGATCTCAAGTTCAACGCCGAGGTATCGGCCAACCTGCTGGACCAGAAGGTCTGGAAACGCTTCATGGGCTTGGGCGAGCCCGATTCCGAGGCCATCCGCGCCGGGCATTACAATCTGCACACCCATCTCGATTACATCGCCTGGCTGACGGAACGGCGCAACTGGCTGGCGGGTGACGATTACAGCGTCGCCGACATGGCGGCGGCGGCCCACCTTAGCTGTCTCGATTATCTCGGCGACGTGCCGTGGGAGGATCACGAGGACGCGCGCAACTGGTATGCCCGCATCAAGTCGCGGCCCACCTTCCGGCCCTTGCTGGCCGATCACATTCCGGGCTTGCCGCCGCCCAAGCATTATGCTGATCTGGATTTCTGAAAGCTTGGTAGAGTAATTATGTCGCGGCCGGCGACGGAACCGTAGAGGGACAGCCGGGTATGAGCGAAGAGATCAAATCGGCCATCCGGGCCGAAGCCGGGGCGCTCGGTTTTCAGGCCGTGGGCTTTGCCGCCGCCTCCGCCCTGGCGCAAGGTGACGCCAAGGCGCACCTCGCGGAATTCCTTCACCAGGACCGCCATGGCGACATGGACTGGCTTGCCCGCCATGCCGATCGCCGGGCCGATCCGCAAGCGTTGTGGCCGGAGGCCCGGACGGTGATCGCTCTCGGCATGAACTATGGTCAGGTTGACGATCCGCTCAAGCTGACCCACTTGCCGGAGCGCGCAACGGTTTCCGTCTATGCCCGCGGGCGCGACTACCACGATATCGTCAAAAGCCGGCTCAAGCGTCTCGGCCGCTGGATGGCCGCCGAATACGGCTGCGGCATCAAAGTGTTCGTCGACACCGCGCCGGTGATGGAGAAATCGCTCGGTGAGGCCGCCGGCATCGGTTGGCGCGGCAAGCATACCAACCTGGTTTCCCGCGCCTTCGGATCGTGGTTGTTCCTGGGCGAGGTCTTCACCGATCTCGACATCGCGCCCGATCCGCCGCACATGGATTTGTGCGGGTCCTGCCGGGCCTGCATCGACGCCTGTCCCACCGCCGCACTGTCGGAGGGCCGTGAGATCGATGGGCGGCGCTGCATTTCCTACCTCACCATCGAGCACAAGGGCGACATCGACCCGGATTTGCGCGAGGGCATGGGCAACCGGGTCTACGGCTGCGACGACTGCCTGGCCGTCTGTCCCTGGAACAAGTTCGCCGAGCCGACATCGGAACCGGGTTTCCTGCCGCGCATCGAGCTTACGGCACCGCGTCTGGCCGACTACGTTCAGCTGGATGATGCCGGATTCCGTCAGGTGTTTTCCGGCTCCCCCATAAAACGGACCGGCCGGGACCGCTTCGTGCGCAACTGCCTGATCGCCATCGGCAACTCGGGCCTGCCGGAACTGGCGGGGCCGGCGGAAAAGTGCCTAGATGATGCGTCTTCGCTGGTCCGCGAAGCGGCGCGCTGGGCGCTCGAAAGCCTAGGGTCAAAAAAAAGCCCCCGCGAAAATGCGGGGGCAGGGATATGCAGGGAGGACTGACGGGGAGGCGTCAGTCGGCCGGCTTGGGGAGCCGGCAGGGAGGTTTGACGATGTACCTGATGCGGCTGCGACTATGCCCATTTTGGGAGGGAGGCCCGATTTGGGGGCAGCGGCATCGCTTTCGTCGGGTACTATTAAGCCAGCGTCGTGTAACCGGCATATTTCAGGAATCAGGAGTTTTGTTTCTGTTGTGTAATAAATCAAATTCCCGTTTTCGGGCGATTTTCGCGAATTTCGGCAAAAAACAAGAGGTTTTGGTGTGAACCGGCTGTTTTGCTTCGGCCTGGGGTATACCGGCCAGGCGCTGGCGCGGTCGCTTTTGGCCGACGGTTGGAAGGTCGCGGGAACCTGCCGGGGCGAGGAGCAGGCCGCAGATTTGGCCGGTTTGGGCGTTGAAATTCACCGCTTCGACCGGACCGGCCCGCTGGCTTCGGCGGCGTCGGCGCTGGCAGGCACGACACATCTGTTGTCATCGGTGCCGCCCGATGCCGACGGCGACGCCGTGCTCGATCTGCACGCCCGCGAGATCGCCGATCTGGCGCCGCAAATAAGCTGGGCGGGCTATCTCTCGACCACCGGCGTCTATGGGACGCGGGACGGCGATTGGGTTGACGAGACCTCGGAACGCCGCCCCGGCAGCCCCCGCAGCCGCCGCCGTATGGAAGCCGAGGACGCCTGGCTGAAACTGGGCGAGGAGAGCGGAATTCCCGTCCACCTGTTCCGGCTGGCGGGGATCTATGGTCCGGGCCGCAGCGCCCTCGACCAGGTCCGTGCCGGCACCGCCAAGCGCGTCGACCGCACCGGTCAGGTCTTCAGCCGTATCCATGTCGATGACATCGTGACGGTTATACGCGCCTCCATGGCCAAACCCAATCCCGGCGCCGCTTACAACGTCTGCGACGACCAGGCCGCGCCGCCGGCCGACGTCATCGCCTACGCCTGCGACCTCTTGGGCGTCGAACCGCCGCCGCTGGTGGCGTTCGAGGAGGCCGATCTCTCGGACATGGCCAAAACGTTCTGGAACGACAACAAACGCGTCCGCAACGACCGCCTTCACGACGAACTGGGGGTCGAACTGGCCTATCCGAACTATCATTCGGGCTTGGAGGCCATATTTTCCCAGGCCGAGACAGCCCCGCCTGCGTCCTCTGGTCGCGGTTGACGCAGCGGCCCTCCGACCCCTTATCTATTACATGGACCGGCGGGAATAACGGCCGGCGCGTCCGGTTTCCGGGCGCCACAAGAACAGGTACGAGGGTTATCCATGCAACACTTCCATGCCGTGGTCTGGCTTGACCATCGCGACGCCAAGGTTTTTCACATCACATACGAAGAATCGGATGAAAAAATCATCCACGCCCAGGACGATTCCGAACATCAGCCCAGCGGCCACCGCGACCGGGGGAAATCCGGCAAGCGGCCCGCCGAGGACAAGCAGTTCTTCGAGGGCGTCGTCAAGGCGCTGGGTAAGGCTCAGGAAATTCTCATCATGGGTCCGGCGGGGGCCAAGCAGGAACTCGCCAAGTACATCGAAAAGCACCACAAGGAAATGGCCGGACGGGTGATGGCGGTCGAACCCGCCGATCATATGAGCGATTACCAGATCGTCAGCCGCGCCCGGCTGTTTTTCAAAAAAGCAGACCGCATGCGGCCGCAACTGGCCGGTCAAGAGGAGGCGCTACAACAGTCCTAGTTGTTCGAGCCGGCGGTCGAGGGCCGCCGCCCCGGTGAAATAGATGCCGGTCATGCCGAGCGCCTCGGCGGCCTTGATGTTGTCGGCCCGGTCGTCGATGAACACGGCGTCTTCGAGACGCACGCCCAGCGGTTCGAGCCGGCGGTAGATTTCCGCGTCGGGCTTGGCGACGCCTTCCAGACCCGACACCACGATGCCGTCGAACCAGTCTAGGAAATCGAAGGCCTCCAGCGCCCGGGGCCAGGTTTCGCGCGACCAGTTGCTCAAGACATAGAGCGGTACGCCCTTGGCCTTCAGCGCGGCCAGTGTGTCGACGGTGCCGTCGAGCCGGCCCTCGAGCATCTCCGGCCAGCGGTCGCGGTAGGCCCGGATCAGGCCGGCCTTGTCGGGGTGGCGGGCGGCCAGTTCCTCGACGCAATCGCCCAACGGCCGACCGGCATCGCTTTGCAGGATCCACTCCGGCGAGCAGATCTCGGCCAGGAAATCCTCCATCTCCTCGGCATCGTCAAAGAGCTTGGCGTAGAGATAACGCGGGTTCCAGTCGATCAGAACGCCGCCCAGATCGAAGACGACTTGCCGGGCCTTGCTCATGCCGAAAGGTCCCGGCACAGGGTCTCCACGGTGGCGGTGAGGCGCGCGATATCGCCGGGTTCCGATAAGCGGTGATCGCCGGACTTGCTGAGGCTGAGGGTGACGTCGTTACCCGCCAGGGCCTCCACCAGTTTCAGCGAATGCCGCCAGGGCACGTCCGGGTCCTGCATACCGTGCAAAAGGCGGACGGGGCAGCGAAGATCAATACCGTCTTTCAGGATCATGTGATTGTCGCCCTCTTCGATTAGTTCGAGACGGATGGCGTAGGGTTCATCCGAATATTCGCTGGGCTCCAGGTAGACGCCGTCGCGTTTGAGGGTTTCGCGGATTTCATCCGTGTAACCGTCCCACATCAGCTCGCGGGTGAAGTCCGGCGCGGGCGCCACGCCGACCAGCCCGGCCACGCGCTCCGGCCTGGCCAAGGCGGCCAGCAGCATGATCCAGCCGCCCATGCTGGAGCCCACCAGTACCTGCGGGCCTTCCGCCACTTCATCGAGGACAGTGACGGCATCGTCCTTCCAGCGCCCGATGGTGCCGTCGACAAATTTTCCGGAAGACGATCCGTGGCCGAAATAGTCGAAGCGGATGAAGCCCCGCCCCGATGCGCGGCAGCTTTCTTCCAGCGCCATGGCCTTGGTGCCGGTCATATCGGACATGAAGCCACCCAAAAATATTACGCCGGGCGGCTTGCCCGCGAGCGCGTGATAGGCGATTGTCGCGCCGTCAGGGCGGGTTAGTATGGCGGGGCGGCTGGCATCGGTGTTCATGAGGGTGACCGTTTCTTGATTTCGACATCGGAAAATACAAACGCCGGGGATCATAGCATCGCGGGCGGTGGCGGAAAGCCTCGGGGAGAAGACGGCAAACCCCTCATCCTGCAGGTCCTGCCGGCGCTGGAAACGGGCGGCGTCGAACGCACTACGGTCGATATCGCCCAAGCCCTGGGCCGGGTCGGCTGGCGCTCGCTGGTGGTCTCGGAGGGCGGCCGCATGGTCCATGAGCTCGACCGGGCCGGAGCCGAACATATCGAGATGCCGGTGGCGACCAAAAATCCGCTCTACGTCCACCGCAATGCCGCGGATTTGGCAGCCCTGATATTCGACCGCGGCGTCGACATCGTCCATGCCCGCAGCCGCGCGCCCGCCTGGAGCGCCTTGCTGGCGGCCCGGCGCATGAACGTGCCGCTGGTCACGACCTTCCACGGTACCTATGGACTGAAGGGTCCGTTCAAGCGCTTGTACAATTCAG
>CAYOAD010000202.1:0-6903 GCA_964401845.1 uncultured Rhodospirillaceae bacterium
GCTCAAACGCGGCAATAGCCTTCCAGGCGTTGGAAAGCTTGGGCCAGACGTCGCCGAATACCTGCTTGAAGCGCTTGCGGTATTCCGGGATGAAAGCCAAGCGGGCCTCCATCATGTCGGCCTCGCCGTTGCCCGAAACGGCGCCTTTGGCGGCGCTGGGGGCCTGGGCCTCCAGCGACTTGGCCGCCCCCGCCCAAAAGAGTTTGCCGTAGTAGGCGGAGTTCACGACGGACTGTGAGTTGCGCCAGTGCTTGGCGCCGGGATAGCCGCGGCTGATATCATCCGAAAAGCCCCAGCCCTGATCGGGCTCGTGGCACGTCGAACAGGCGACGGAGGCGTCACCGGAAAGACGGGTGTCGAAGAACAGCATCTTGCCGAGTTCGATTTTCTCCGGCGTCATCGGGTTGTCCGCCGGTACCGGCGGCGGGCCCAAGGCGGCCAGAGGCGGGTTGTTGTCAGCCAACGCGGTGGCGGCGATGCCCAATGAGGCGACGCCGGCCGCGAGAGCCGTGAAGACAGTCGAGATCTTGTTGTGACTGGTCATTGCTCTGCTCCTAATTCTTGACGTCGACCCAATTGGCGATAACGCCGAAATTGGCCGGAATTTTGCCCTGCCAGACATGATCCGGACCGGTGAGCGGGTCACCGGACAGGGTTTCGAGGAAGGCGATCAAGTCGGCCTGCTCGTCCGAAGACAAGCCGAGAGGCTTGAGGCGCTGATCCTTGTTTGCGTCATGTCCGCCGCCGCGGTTGTAGAAGGCGACGACGTCCTTGAGGGTCTTGAGCATGCCGTTGTGCATGTAGGGCGCGGTGTACTTGAGCTCGCGCAAGGTGGGCGTCATGAACTTACCGATGTCGGAGCCGTCCGACTTGTGCCAGCGCACGTGGGCGCCGGGATCGCGGCGGATGTTCATGTAGTTCTCGACGCCGAGGAACATAGCGTAGGTCACGAAGGTGACGTGACGCTTGGGATCGTTCCAGATCTGCGGATTGTCCGGCACGCCGGTGTTGTGCGCCTTGTCGTCACTGAAGCGCGGACCGTTGTGGCACTGCGAGCAACCCGCCTTGCCGGTGAAGAGATCGAAACCGAGCTTGGCCGAAGCCGAAAGCTTGCCGGTGTCGAACGGCGCACCTTTCGACGTCAGGGTCTTGAGATACTCCGGAATGGCCTTGCGGATCGAGCCATTGCTGGGCTCGCCGTATCCGGCCTCCTTGAACATCTTGACGTAGACCGGATCCTGCTTAACGCGTTCCTGCATCAGGCGCATGTCCATGTTCATGATGTAGGTTTCGGTCAGCGATTCGCGGGTCACGTCGTTGAGATTGGTGCCCAACCGGCCGTCGTGGAACCAGGCGGCTTTTTGCCAGGCATTGATCAAAGTCGGCGTGTTGCGGAAACCATCCGAACCCGGATAGGCCTTCGACAGCGCCAAACCGTCGCTGTACCCCTTTTCGGGATCGTGGCAGCTGGCGCAGCTGATGGCGATATCGCCGGATAGACGTTTATCGAAAAACAACCGCTTGCCCAGTGCGGCCTTTTTTGGGTCGACCTTCGCTGCCTTGACCGGACCAAAATTATTGTCCGCCTGAACAGCTACCGGGGCGGTCGTCGTGATGACGGCCAGCGCAATCGCCGTGATTAAGACCCGGCCTGTACGCTGTGAATGCCCGATGCTCATGAGCCATTTCCTCCATTTGCGGCCCGCCTCCGCCTTTTTCCCTGTGTTCTCGGTGGTCAAGAACCGGGGCCCGGCGGCTTTTCTTATGGGAAAACGGATGCTCTCCCGCGGACCTAATACTCCGCGCGAATAGCAGCAAAAGCCGTACCAAATTTGGGGATTTGGTGAAAAAAATAATTGCGTTTGATACTAATGATTTAGGGGCAAAATTAGGATGCGTCGAAACAGCAGTTTGCGGGGCCATTTAACGAATCGTTAAATGGCTTCCGCGGCGCTTTAACGGATCAATAAATTGAGAATTTTGGTCGAAAATTCAGTCAGTTTTCCTGACTTAAACCGTATTCCTTGATGCGGCGTTCCAGGCGGGGCCGGCTGACGCCCAATATCTCGCAGGCCCGGCCCTTGTGCCAGCCGGTCTGGCGGAGAACGTCGACAATATGGCGGCGCTCCAATTCGTCCAGAGACAACGCCGATTCGGTGACCGCCTCATCCGCCGTCGGGCCGCCTGCGGCTTCGGCGATCCGGGCGACGTCCTCTGGTAGATGCGCCAGGCTCAGGGTATCGCCCTGGGCCATCACGACACCCTTCATCAGGACGTTCTCGAGCTCGCGCACATTGCCCGGCCAGTCGTGGGCCGCCAAAGCCTCCATGACGTCCGCAGGCACACGGCGCACGCTCTTGTGGATGTCCCGGTTGATACGCTTTAGCAATTGCTCGACCAGGATCGGGATGTCCTGCGCGCGCTCCCTAAGCGGCGGCATGGTGATGTTGACGACATTTAGGCGGTAGAACAGGTCTTCGCGGAAACTGCCGTCCGCCACTCGGCTTTCCAGATCGGCGTTGGTCGCCGCGACAAAGCGGGCATCGGCGGTCAGTGTTTTCGAACCACCCACCGTCGAATACTCGCGGGCTTCCAGCAGGCGCAACAGTTTGCCCTGCATGCGCGGCGACAGTTCGCCGATCTCGTCCAGAAACAGGGTGCCGTCCTCGGCCATGGCAACCTTGCCCTTGCGCGCCGACGCAGCGCCCGTAAAGGCCCCCTTCTCATGACCGAACATTTCGCTTTCCAGCAAGGTTTCCACCAGCGCGCCGCAATTCACGGCGACGAACGGCCGGTCAGCTTCGGGACTTGCGCTGTGAATGGCGCGGGCGACGAGCTCCTTGCCAGTGCCGGATTCGCCGCGAATCAAAACAGTCACGCGGCTTTGCGACACCATGCCGATGGTTTTGTAGGCCTCCTGCATGGCGCGGCTGCGGCCCGTCAGGGACCCGGCGGCGGCGGCGCCGTCGATCACCAGTTCATCGTCGCCCCCGCCGGCTTCGTCCGACCGGGCCGTCAGCGCCCGGTCAACCGCCGTTTCCAGCTCGTCGAGATCGATCGGTTTGGCGACATAGTCGACGGCGCCGGCGTGCATCGCGGCGACCGTCGAATCGAGGTCATGGAAGGCGGTTATCATGACGACCGGGAGCCCCTCGTAGCGCTCGCCGATTTCGGCAAGCAACGATATGCCGTCCCGGCCCGGCATGTGGATGTCCGATACCACGACATCGATGGTATTTTCCCGCAGACGATCGAGACCCGCTTCTGCGTTTTCCGCCGTATCGACCTCGAAGCCGCGCTGTCCGAAATGCAGGGCGAGGGTGCGGCAGCTGGCCTGATCGTCGTCGATGATGAGAATGCGGGGCATGGGCGAAACGCTGTTGGTTCTGTCGTTCAGTCGGGGCCGGGCGGGGCCGGGCGCTGGGCGCCATCGTCACCGACCGGACTGGTGGACAATGTAAACGAAAAAACCGCGCCGCGCCCGCCTTCGTCATCGTTTGCGGATGGCGGTCCGGTCTCCACCGTAATCTCGCCGCCGTGTTGCTCCACGATGCGCTTGACGATGGCCAGCCCCAACCCGGTGCCCTTGGCGCGGGTGGTGAAAAAGGGTTCGAAAATCTGCGCCATTTGTTCGTCGTCTATGCCACGGCCCGTGTCGGCCACCGAAATCTGCACGGCGGGATCATCGCTTTCCATGATCAGGTAACTCGAGATAGTGATCTCGCCGCCGGCCGGCGTCGACTGGATGGCGTTGTCAATAAGGTTGCGCAGGACTTCCGATACCTTGACCCGGTCGCAATGCACCAGGGGGATTCCGCCGCCGCCTTCGACGACGATATCGATGTCCTTGTCAGCCGCAACATGGGCCAACGCCGTCACGGCCTCGTCGATGATCCGGGCCAGTTCATGCCAGTCGGCCCGCAGGCGCTCGGGCCGGGCGAAACTCAACATGTCGCGCATAATCTCTTCCATGTAACGGACCTGGCCCAGACCCATATGGAGGTGTTCATGGTCGGCGTCGTCCGCGGTGTCGTGGCGGCGCGATAAAATCTGCAGGTTCATCTTGATGGTCGACAGCGCATTGCGCAGATCGTGCGCGATCATACTGGCCATCCGGCCCATGGCGGCCAGGCCCTGGGTGTCGGCGATTTCGCGGGTGCGCGCCTCGACTTCCTGTTCCAGTTCCTCGCGGTAGGCGTTGAGCTCGTTCTCGCTGTCCGTCACGCGGCGGGCCATGTCGCTGAATTCGTGCGCCAGGTCGCCGATTTCGTCGTTGCCCTCGACCGTCAGCCCCCAGTCCCTGTCGCCGTCGGCGAAACGCCGGACTTCGGTGCTGAGTTTCTGTATGGGGCCCGCGATGTGCCAGGCCAGAAGGCCGCCGCCGACACCGACGACGATAATCCCCAGAACGCCGGCCACGCCCAACCAGCCGAGCGAGCGGCTGAGGGCGGCGTAGGATTCCTTCGGCGACTGGGTCACCACCAGGGACCAGGGCGGCAGGTCGAGGAAACGCCGCAACTCGTTGATCTCGGTCAGGGGAGCGACGCAGGCCAAACGCTGCCACAAGGGCCAACCGCCCGCGGACGGAAGGGCCACCCAGTAGGGCGAACGACGATCGCCAAGCGCCGCCCGCGCCGGCGTCGGCGGCTTTTGCGCCAGGGCCTGGATCAAAAAAAGCCTGACGGTGCCGTCGAGCGGCACGCCGGCATAATCGACCAGGACCGCTTCGCCGGTATCGCCGAAGCGGATGTCCCTGACCTCTTCGATCCAGGCCTGGTAGCCGATATCCGCCAAGGCGAAACCGACGATCTCGACGCCCCCCCAAACGGGCACGACAACGGTCATGGTTTGCGCCGCCCGGTCATTGTCCAGATAGACGAAGTGATCCCGCTTGGTCGATACCTTGACGAACCACGACGCCGTCGTGACGACGCGTTCCCGCGGCGTCGTACTGTCCGCCATGAGCACCCCGGCGCGGTCATAGACGGCCAGGCGGTGAATGATGCCTGAGCGCAGCCCCGCCAGGATTTTCAGCCGGTTCGAGAGTTCGGGATTCAGCTGTTCGCGGCGTTCTTCGTCGCTGCCGGCCGACAGCCAGTTGTTCGATAGCCGGTTGTGCAGCGCACCGATCCAGGCCTGGGAGCGGTTGGTATAATGCTGGTCAACCTCCATGGCGACTTCCGTCGTCAGGACATCGGTGGCCAGGGTGCGGACGTAGCCGACCTGCGCCGCGATGCGCCCCTCCAATTCACCCACCGAACGGCTGGCGATCTGGCAATAGGTCTGTCCCAGCGTTCCCTGGATCGAAGCGGCGCCGGCGACGTACACCACGACGGCGCCGATCACGACCGCGCCAAGCGCGCCGGCGACAAACCACATGGTGAGCCGCGCACGAATGCCGAGCGTCCGCCTTCTGCGCCCGGCGGGAGCGGGCGGAGCGGCGGACCCTCCGGGGTCGATTTCGGGATTTGTAGGCTTCGACATTCCTAATCCGGCTTGCGGTGCGCGGCGCGATGATAACGCATTTTTTTGCGCAATCGATGCTTTGCGGGTACCTTGCGCCACCGCCATCCATATTTTCCGACAGCGACCGGACGTTTATGTACGCCAAAAACCGCCAACGCAAAAGCATGAGCCGGGGTCTCGCGGGATTGTTCGCCGCGACAGCCGTCGCCTGCCTGAACCCGGCCGGCGCGCGGGCGGCGGATTACGAAACGGCAGAGGTCGTCCACGGCGGCCAAATCAGCGGTCAGGTGCTGCTGCGCGGCAGCCGGCCCCAGGTCGAACGCTTCATCATCACCAAGAACAACACGGTCTGCGGCCCGGGCACCCGCGACGTCGACGTGGTCAAAGCGAACGGCTCGGCGCTCCAGGGCGCCCTGGTCATCCTGAAGGGCGTCAAACGCGGCAAACCCTTCCGGGCGGCGGCACGCAAGATCACGATCAACCAGATCGGTTGCCGGTTCGAACCGAACCTGGCGGTGTTCGCCAACAACGGCGCCTTGGAGGTCATCAATTCCGACAACGTGCTGCACAATGTCAACGTCTACTCCCTGCACGCCGGCAAACGGACATCCGTGTTGAACGTCTCGCAGCCTGCGCGCGGTGATATCACGGTCAAGACGATATCCCTGAAAAAGGGAGGCCCCCTGCTGGTGACCTGCGACGCCCACAACTTCATGCGGGGGCATGCCTACGTTGCAGAAACGCCTTACTATGCCAAGGTCGACCGCCGCGGCCGATTTGTCATCGGCGACATCCCGCCGGGCACCTACGAACTCGTCGTCTGGCACCCGGCACTGGGCAGCCAGCAGCGCAATGTCGTCGTCAAACCGAATGGCAAGCTGGAAGTGGATTTCGAGTACTAATCGCTTCCTTGAGGCAAATACCCAGGCGACAACCAAACGCCGTTGGTTTCATTCCGAATTGTAACAACTGAAACAAAATCACCGGATTCAGAAACAATCCGATTACTCAGGTGTGTCACCGTCGTGACCGGATAGGAATCATTTCCGTGACCGGTGTCACGAAAAACGTCTGGTGGGCAGCCTGATTGTTTTCCTTCCGCTAAATGGTGGTTACGAAATAAGAGGGATCCTTATGTCTATTAGAAGCATGTCAATAAAACTGAAAGTCACACTACTGCTTTCGGTCCTCGGTTTGGTCAGTGTCGCGTCTGGTGCGTACCTTTTTTGGGCTCTCTCCATCGCCGCGAATGATGCCAACATCATCGAAGTTCTTGGCAGGCAGCGTATGCTAAGCCAGGCGATGGCCAAGGGTGTGTTAGGCACCGCGACGGCAAAGGATATCTTTGCCAATGTTGAAAAACGCGTCGATTTCATCGACACCTACATCACCAAGATGAGTGGAACCTACACGAAGTCGGTGAGCGCCCCGGCTAAG
>CAYOAD010000203.1:0-6898 GCA_964401845.1 uncultured Rhodospirillaceae bacterium
CCCGAGCGCTCCGCTTCCTCGGCATCCATCATGCGTCCGGTCAGGCACATCTCCATGGCCTTCGACTTGCCGACGTAGCGGGTCAGGCGCTGGGTGCCGCCGGCGCCGGGCAGGATGCCGAGCTTGATCTCGGGCTGGCCGAACTTGGCGTTGTCGGCGGCGATGACGAAATCGCACATCAGGGCGGTTTCGCAGCCGCCGCCGAGGGCAAACCCGGCGACCGCCGCGATGACCGGCTTGCGGCAGCGGGTGATGCGCTGCCAGCCCGCGGTGACGAAGTCTTCGCTGTAGGCCGTAATAAAGTCCTTGGACTGCATTTCCTTGATGTCGGCGCCGGCCGCAAAGGCCTTTTCGCTGCCCGTGATGACAATGGCGCCGATGGCATCGTCGGCTTCGAATTCGTCCAACGCCGCGGTGAGATCCGCCATCAGCGGCGAACTCAGGGCGTTGAGGGCGTCCGGGCGGTTCAGCGTGATCAAGCCCACCGCATCGTGGGTTTCAACCAATATGTTTTCGTAAGACATGAATTCGATCTCCAGGTTCCGGGGAGGGGGTTATTTCGGATTGAGGCGCAGATGCACGACGGTGTCGCCGCCGTCCGCCCGGTAGGTGATGGTTAGCATTTCGCCGTCGCGCTCGAAACCCCCATTCGTGACGCGCCAGCCCAGCTGCGGCAGGGATTGGGCATAGAAGCGCACGATGTCGGCCCGCGACACCGGACCGCGCGCCATCACCTCGGCGATGCGCCCGCCGGGCTTGTCGTACATCAGGGCGGCCTCGGGGATTTCGGTCAGACCGGCCATCAGCGGCAGGTCGTCGACGCTGGCGAAAAAATCCTGGGCGGCGGCGGCCCCGGCCCACAACAGGCCGGCCAATGCGAGGGAACGGGCGAAGGATGGTATGATCGGCATGGCGCTCAATCTAGCACACCCGCCCTAGCGCTGGCGTCTGGCGCAATAGAAGGTGGAGCGGCCGGCCTGGGCGATGCGTTTGACCACGCCGCCGCAGTCGCAGCCGGGACAAGGCTCGCCTTCCCGGCCGTAGACTGCGAAGTCATGCTGGAAATAGCCCAGTTCACCGTCGGCCTGGACATAATCCCTGAGCGTCGAGCCGCCGGCCGCGATGGCGTCCTCCAGCACCTGGCGCACCGCCGGCGCCAAGCGTTCGGCCCGCTTGCCTGCGACGCTGGCGGCCAGGCGCTTGGGCGAAATGCCGGCCCGGAACAGCGCCTCGCAGGCATAGATGTTGCCGACGCCGGACACCACTTTCTGATCCAGCAGGGCAGCCTTGATCGGCGTCTGCCGGCCCCGAAGCACCTCAGAGAGGTAGGCCCCTGAAAAGGCGTTGCCGAGCGGTTCCGGCCCCAGGTCGCGGAGCAACTTGTGGTTTTCCAGGTCCTCTTCCTCGGCCAGGGTCATCAGGCCGAAGCGGCGGATGTCGTTGAAGGTGATGACGCCGCCGCCCTTCATCTCGAAGACGACGTGGTCGTGCTTGCCCGCTGGGGCGGCAGGACCGGGCGCCGTCATCATGCGCCCGGACATGCCGAGGTGGATGATCAGCACCCAGCCGTCGTCGAGGTGCGCCAGCAGGTATTTCGCCCGCCGCGCCAGGCGCACGACGGAGCGGCCCATCAGCCGGTCGGCGAAATTCTCGGGAAAGGGGATGCGCAGCTTGGGCCGGCGCTGCTCGACGCGCGCGAAGGTACGGCCTTCCATAAACGGGATCAGGCCGCGGCGGACGGTTTCGACTTCCGGCAATTCAGGCATCTGGTCGGCAACCCTGCTATTTTGGCGTGGCAAGGTAGCGCGGATCAGGGGCCTGCGCTATCTTCGCCTGATGAACGCCAGCAACGACAGAAACGGCCCGCAATCTTCCGCCGGAGACAGCACCCACTTCGGCTTCCGCACGGTCGGACGGGACCAGAAGGCCGGGATGGTGCGCGCCGTTTTCGACGGCGTGGCCGAAAACTACGACCTGATGAACGACCTGATGAGCGTCGGCATCCACCGGTTGTGGAAATCGGCCCTGCTCGACTGGCTCAATCCCCGGCCGGGCGATCACCTGCTCGACGTGGCCGGCGGCACCGGCGATATCGCCGAGCGCTTTCTCGCGCGCACCGCCGAACGCGGCGGCGGCGCCCGCGTGTCGGTCTGCGATATCAACGAAGCAATGATCGTGGTGGGCCGGGACCGGGCCATCGACCGGGGCCGGCTCAGGGGCGTCGACTGGCTCTGCGGCAACGCCGAAGCCCTGCCGGTGGCGTCGGCCAGCGTCGACGCCTATGCCATCGCCTTCGGCATCCGCAACGTCACCGACATTCCGGCGGCATTGCGTGAGGCGCGGCGCGTGCTGAAGCCGGGCGGCCGTTTCCTCTGCCTCGAATTCAGCCAGGTCATCCTGCCCGGCCTGAAAACCGCCTACGACGCCTATTCCTTCCAGGTCCTGCCGGCGCTGGGCGAAATCGTCGCGGGCGACCGGGAGGCCTATCAGTACCTCGCCGAGAGCATCCGGAAATTCCCCGATCAAGACACCTTCGCCGAAATGATCGCCGAGGCCGGGCTGGACCAGGTCAAAATCCGCAACCTGTCGGGCGGCATCGCGGCGCTGCATTCCGCCTGGCGCATCTGACGCCGATGTTCCGCGCCATCCAAAGCCTGCTGCGCCTGTTGGGCATCGTGCGCACCCTGGCGCGCTACGACGCGCTCTTTCCGCTGGAGCGCCTCGACCTCCCCGACTGGGCCGTCAGCGTTCTGCGTTTTTTCGCCGGCCGGCCCCACAAGTCCCATGCCGGTCTGCGTCCCGGCCAGCGCCTGGCCGCCGCCCTGCAGGAAATGGGGCCGAGCTTCATCAAGTTCGGCCAGTCGCTGTCGACCCGCGCCGATCTGATCGGCGAGGACGTGGCCGCCGATCTGGCCGACCTGCGCGACCGCCTGCCGCCCTTCTCGGCCGCCGGGGCCAAGGCGACCATCGAGGCCGAGTTCGACCTGCCGCTCGACGCCATGTTTGCCGAATTCGACGACGAACCGGTGGCCGCCGCTTCGATCGCCCAGGTCCATTTCGCCAAGACGACGGCGGGCGCGGAGGTGGCCGTCAAGGTGTTGCGGCCCGGCATTGAGGACGCCTTCGCCCGCGATCTGAGGCTGTTCTACTGGCTGGCAGAAGCCATCGAGACGCTGCAGCCCGGTTTCCGCCGTCTCAGGCCGATCGAGGTGGTGCGCACTTTCAAGGAAACCGTCGATCTCGAGATGGACCTAAGGCTGGAGGCGGCGGCGGCCTCGGAACTGGCCGATGCCTTCGAGACCGATGCCGATTTCGGCGTGCCGGAGATCGACTGGAGCCGCACTCAGCGCCGCGTCATGACGGTCGAGCGCATCCACGGCATTCCCATCGCCGACCGCGAGGCTTTGATCGCCGCCGGCCACGATACCGGCGCCATCGCCGCCGGCCTGTTGGTGGCATTCCTGCGTCAGGTCTTCCGCGACGGCTTCTTCCACGCCGATTTGCACCCCGGAAACCTTTTCGTGCGCGAGGACGGCCGGGTATTGGCCGTCGACTTCGGCATCATGGGGCGTTTGGACCGCCAGACCCGCTGTTTCGTCGCCGAATTGCTGCTGGCGTTCGTTACCGGCGACTGGCACCGCGCCGCCGAGATCCATTTCGAGGCGGGTTACGTGCCGCGCGACAAGTCGGTCGACGTCTTCGCCCAGGCCTGCCGCTCCATCGGCGAGCCGATCATGGGACTGGCTGCCTCCGACATCTCCATCGGCCGCCTGCTGGCCCAGCTCTTCCAGATCACCGAGACCTTCGCCATGCAGACCCAGCCGCAACTGCTGCTGCTGCAGAAGACGCTGGTGGTGGTCGAGGGCGTCTGCCGCGATTTGAGCCCCGACACCAATTTCTTCGAGGCCGCCAAGCCCTTCCTCGCCGACTGGGTGCGCGACAACCTCGGCCCCGAGGCCCGCATGGCCGACGCCGTCAAGGAAACCGCCCTGGCGGCCCGGCGCATCCCGGCCATCATCGAGCGCGCCGAACAGGCCAGCGACCAGCTCACCGCCGCCGGCATCAAGCTCCATCCCGACAGCGAACGCGCCATCGGCGAAGCCTCGGGCCGGCGCAAGGGCATGCCGTCGATGCTGATCATCATCCTGCTGGTCGGCGTCATCGCCGTCTTGCTGGCCAAGATGTAGCTCGTTGCGAGCGAATATTATAATAATTGAATATTCGATGCCCCGCTGACATACTTCCCTCTCGGGCGGGGCGATGCACAGGCGCTCAGCCGGCACAAGGAAAAGGCATGGGCTGGGGGGCCCGCCCGGAAAACCGGTAATGGTTATCCACTAGGGGAGGGAAACATGCGTATTTTTGGAATCTTAATCGCCGCCATGGCGGCCCTGACGCTGGCCGCGGGCGGCGCGTCGGCGGGAGAGCGTTACAGCAAGCAGAAAGTCGTCTACCACATCAACTACACGGGCGGCGACAAGGACAAGAAATACCGCGGCGCCATGCGCAACATTCAGAACCACATCAACGCCGTCGGCGCCGAAAACATGGAAATCAAGGTCGTCATGCACGGCAACGGCCTTGGTCTTCTATTGAGCGCCCAGAAGGGCAATGAACAGCTCCAGGGCGCCGTCAACAGCCTGAAGTCGCAAAACGTCGAGTTCCAGGTCTGCGCCAACACCCTGAAGGGTCGCAAGATCAGTTACGAGGACGACCTCTACGACGTGTTCAAGGAAGACATCATCCCGAGCGGCGTCGCCGAACTCTCACACCTGCAGCAGATGGGCTACACCTACATCAAGCCATAGCCGGCTTCGGTATCAAGAAATTTGGCGGCGCTCCCGAAACGGAGCGCCGCTTCCGTTCAGGCTTCCTCCTTGTCGGGCAGATTGATCAGGCCGCCGGGCTTGGTCAGGGCCTCGCGGATGTAGTCGGGGATGGGGTGGGCTTCCAGGTTGCCGTCTTCCTTGATGCGGGCGTAGATGCGGATGGCGCGGCCCTCGGTGATGACGTCGCCCGAGCCCGCCTGCACCGCCTTGCAGTCCCAGTGCACCGTGCTTTCGCCCATCTTGTGCATGTGGATGGTGGTGCGCACCTTGTCGCCGTAGGCGGCCGGGCCGATGAAGCGGAAATGCACGTCGCCCATGACGAAGGCCGTGCGGGTATCCTTGATCAGCCGGTTGGTGGGAAAACCCAGCGCCCGCAGCAGTTCGTGCTCCGTTTCGTTGAACCAGGTGAACATCATGGGATAGTAGACCAGGCCAAAGGGATCGGATTCGCCCCAGGAAACGGTGAGTTCGCGGGAATACATGATCATGGAGCGGTCTCTTTCTTATCATTCTATGGAAATACCGAAATAGTTTGGCTGAATTGATCCCAGGCGTTAAGGTCTTTCGGATTATCCACACAGAACTGACGTAAATTCGAACCTTTTACAGTGGCAGGGAACATGGTGCTTGCGGGGAAACGCGTACTGCTGGTAATCGCGGGTGGCATCGCCGCCTACAAAAGCCTCGAGCTGATCCGGCGGCTGCAGGACCGCGGCGCCGCCGTGCGCTGTATCCTGACGCGGGCGGGGGCCGAATTCGTCACGCCGCTGTCGGTCTCGGCGCTCAGCGGCGACAAGGTCTACAGCGACCTCTTCGACCTGGACGACGAGGCCGAGATGGGTCACATCCAGCTCTCGCGCGCCGCCGACCTGGTGGTCGTCGCGCCCGCCACGGCGGACATCCTGGCCAAGATGGCCTCGGGCCTGGCCAACGACCTGGCCTCGACGGCGCTGCTGGCGACCGACAAGCCGGTCCTGGTGGCCCCGGCCATGAACGTCGAGATGTGGGGCCATCCCGCCACCCGGCGCAACGCCGAAACCCTTCGCGGCGACGGCATCGCCTTCGTCGGACCGGCCGAGGGTGACCTGGCCTGCGGTGAGGTCGGCGCCGGGCGCATGTCGGAAGTGGTTGATATTATTGACGCAATCGAGGCACAGCTGGCCGGCGGCGGAGCCCGGCCCCTGACCGGCAAGCGCGCCATCGTCACGTCCGGGCCGACGCGCGAGGCCATCGATCCGGTGCGCTACCTCTCCAATCATTCTTCGGGCAAGCAGGGCCATGCCATCGCCGCGGCGCTGGCCGCCCAGGGCGCGGAAACAACGCTGGTGACCGGTCCGACCGCCGAACCTGCGCCCGCGGGCGTCAATACGGTGTGCATCGAATCGGCGCGCGACATGCTGGCGGCCTGCCAGGCGGCGCTGCCGGCCGATGTGGCGGTCTGCGCCGCCGCCGTGGCGGACTGGCGCGTGGCCGAGGAAGCGGCCAACAAGACCAAGAAGAACGGCGGCGGCCCGCCCCAGCTGAAACTCACGGAAAACCCCGACATCCTGGCAACCTTGAGCGCCGAGGGCAATCAGCGGCCCCGGCTGGTGGTCGGCTTTGCCGCCGAAACGGAAAACCTCTTGGACAACGCCGCCAAGAAACTGGCGCGCAAGAAGTGCGACTGGATCGTCGCCAACGACGTCTCCACCGGCAGCGGCACCTTCGGCGGCGACGAAAACACCGTTCACCTGGTGACGGCGGACGACGTCGAGGACTGGCCGCGCCTGTCGAAATCGGGCGTCGCCGATCGCCTGGCGGAGCGCATCGCGGGACATCTCAACGGAGGTGGAGGCGAGCCGTCATGATCGGCATCGACGTCTCGATCTGCCGCCTGCCGCACGGCGAGGGGCTGGAGTTGCCCCGCTACGCCACCGAAATGTCGGCCGGCGTCGATCTGCCGGCGGCGGTCGAGGCGGACGTCGTGCTGGCCCCCGGCGCCCATGCCCTGATCCCCAGCGGCTTCAGCCTCGAACTGCCCCAAGGCTATGAGGCCCAGATCCGGCCGCGCTCCGGTCTCGCGCTCAAGC
>CAYOAD010000204.1:0-6865 GCA_964401845.1 uncultured Rhodospirillaceae bacterium
CAAACCTGCGCCAGAACCTCTCATAGGAACTGGACCACTTAACGGGGGCAGGCCAATACAACGGTCGCCGGCATCGGCAATGCGCTGCTGTGCTTCGCCGAGCACCCCGATCAATGGAAGCTGCTGCGGGACGACCCCCAGCGTGCCGGCCACGCCTTCGAGGAAGTTCTGCGCTACGAATCGCCCGTCCAGACCTTCTTCCGCACGACCTCGAAAGCCACGGAGTTGTCCGGCGTTTCCATGGGCCCCGATGAAAAGATCCTCCTGTTCCTGGGTGCCGGAAACCGCGACGGACGCCAATTCGACAAGGCCACGACCTTCGACATCTCCCGCCCGCCTTCGGCCCACCTTTCCTTCGGCACCGGCATTCACCGCTGCGTCGGTCAGCGGATCGCCCAGATGGAAGGCGAGATCATCCTGCGTAAACTGGCGGAACGGGTGGAAAGCCTGGAATCCGCCGGCCCCACCACACGCCGTCTGAACAACACGCTGAGAACCCTCGAAACCCTGCCGCTTCGGTTAACCCCCGCCTAGTGGGACTTCCTTCCCGGGGTCGGCGAACAGCCCCCGATCGTCCGACCTACTTTGGGGGAGCGCATTGCCGCTCCCCTTTTTCTTTTGATCGGCAATCCCTATGTAGAAAGCAGCCGATTTGGCAACCGGACCAAGCCGTATTAATTCCCGTGGATACTTGCTATTTATGGCGATTGAATACGCACGCAAATTATTGAACCAAGGATTTCATTTAGATCGAAACCAGCAGCGCCGCAGTCCACTGCCCCTTCGAGCTTTAGTCTGGTTTAGCGTCCGAAAGGACGCACCGTTACACAGCGCGGTACCCCCCGCCCGTCGCAAAGGACCCACCATGAACGCCAGTACCGATATCCTGTTCGAACCCTTCACTATCAAGGGCGTCACCCTGCCCAACCGCATCGTCATGGCCCCCATGACCCGGCGCAAGAGCCCCGGCAACGTACCCGGCGAGGATGTCGCGGCCTATTACCGGCGGCGCGCCGAGGGCGGCGTCGGCCTGATCATCACGGAAGGAACCTTCATCAATCACAAGGCCGCCAACGGCTACGACAGCGTGCCCGACATCTACAGCGATGAGGCCCTGGCCGGCTGGAAACGCGTGGTCGAGGAAGCCCACGCCGGCGGCGCCAAGATCATTCCGCAGATCTGGCACGTCGGCGCCCAGCGCCTCAAGGGCGTCGAACCCGACCGCGAGGTGCCGGGATATGGCCCCTCAGCCGTCGCCACCGGCGATCGCGATGTGCCTGTCGAGATGAGCCTGGATGACATCCGGGAATGCATCGCTGCCTTCGCCGAAGCGGCCGCCAATGCCCAGAAGGTCGGCTTCGACGGCGTCGAGATCCACGGCGCCCACGGCTACCTGATCGACCAGTTCTTCTGGGATCGCTCCAATCAGCGCACCGACGAATACGGCGGCAGTTTCGACAATCGCAACCGCTTCGCCAAAGAGGTGATTGAGGCGATCCGCGACGCCGTGGGACCCGATTTCATGATCGTCTTCCGCTTCTCGCAGTGGAAGATCGACGATTACAAGACCAAGATCGCCAAGACGCCGGAGGAACTCGAACGCTTCCTCAAGACGCTCGCGGATGCCGGCGTCGACGTCTTCCATTGTTCGACGCGGCGCTTCTGGCAGCCCGAGTTCGAAGGTTCCGACCTCAATCTCGCGGGCTGGGCAAAAAAACTTTCGGGCAAACCCGTCATCACGGTGGGCAGCATCGGCCTCGAGGATCCGTCCTGGGAGGGTGCAAAGTCGACCGACGTCGACGAACTGGTGAAGCGCATGGGCGAGGGCGAGTTCGACCTTGCCGCCGTCGGCCGCCAATTGCTGTCCGAACCGCAATGGCCGATCAAGATCCGTGAAGGCCGTCTGGGCGAAATCGAGCCCTACTCCAAAGCGTCGCTGAGCGGCCTGAGGTAAGGTTGTCCCCGCCGGAAAGCCGTCAGCATCAAAACCCGCCGCCGGGACAGAGGCGGCCACCGCCCCACCGCGGCATGTGGGTGTGGATGATACTGGCGTTAGCTTTTGGCGTCGGTATTTGGCTGCTGATGAAGTATTTCCCCGGGGGGCTCGATTCTGAAGAAGGCTGGATGGAACTGACGCGGCTGGTGGCGATACTGGCCTTGGTATCAAGCGGACTGCTCTTCACACGAAGACTCAATCTCGGCACCGCCGTACGCAGCCTGTCGATTTGGCTCGGCTTGGCCGCCGTTCTGGTCTTGGGCTATTCCTATCAGGACGACTTTAAAGCGGCAGGAAGCCGGATTGCCGGGGAATTGGCGCCGGGCTATCCGCAATCCAATGGAAATCGGGAAGTCAGCCTGACCAAGGGCTCGGATGGTCACTTCAATGTCATCGGCACGGCCAACGGCAGGCGGGTGAATTTCCTCATCGATACCGGCGCCACAAGCATCGTGCTCAGTCCGTCGGATGCCCGCAGCATCGGCATCGACCTCTCGACGCTGAGATACACCACGATTACGCTAACGGCCAACGGCAGGGGACGGACCGCGCCCTACCGCCTCAACGAATTGTCCGTCGGACCCATCACGTTCCGCGACGTGAACGTATCCGTCAACCAGGCGGAGATGAGCGGCTCCATCCTCGGCATGTCGTTTCTCGACCGCCTGAATTCCTATGAAGCCCGAGGGCGGCGGCTTATATTGCGCTACTGAATTTCCCAACTCCAGCAACCGGAATTGCTCATGGCTTCGCCTTTGGACATCCACCGGGAAAACGTCCGGCCCGAATGGATTGATTACAACGGCCATATGAACGTGGCTTACTACGTGCTCGCCTTCGATCACGCGACGGACGGGCTGCTCGATTATCTGGATATCGGCGAGACCTATATCCGGGAGACCAACAACTCCTACTTCATCCTCGAGAACCACGTGAACTATCTGCAGGAAGTGACCGAGGGCGAACCCCTGACGTTCACGCTGCAGATGCTGGACCACGACGACAAACGGCTGCACTACTTCACCCGGATGTACCACGGCGAAAAGGGTTTCCTGGCGGCGACGTATGAGGCGCTGGGTATGCACATTGACATGGATGAACGGCGTTCCGCGCCGATGCCAGAGGCAACGTATGAGCGGCTGGCGGCGTTGAAAGTGGAACACAGCACCCTGCCCTGGCCCGAGCAAGCCGGTAAGGTCATGGGTATCCGGCGCAAATAATTTCACCCTGGGTCAACTAAACTCTACGCGGGGCTTGGTTTTTTAGGCCCATAGGTCTTACAGTCGGTAGGATGACAAGCCCGATAAGAACAAGAACGCGCTTGATCGCCGCCGTGCTGATGGCCGGCGGAACCTGGCTTGGCGTACAACCCGCCCAGGCCGCCTGCACCGACCCGGCCCGGCCCGGCGTCGACTGGAAGCGCTGCTATTTCGATGAACGTAACTTTATCGGCGTCGATCTCAGCGGCGCCAAGTTGCGTGACACGCGTTTTGCCCGCGCCAACCTCAGCAATTCCAACCTTAGCAAGGCGCATGTCCATCGCGCCAAATTTGTCACCGCCATTCTCAAAGGCATCAAATTCGATGGCGCCCGCGTGACCGAGGTCGACTTCACCAAAGCCGACCTGACCGGCGCTTCGTTCCGCAAGGCCGACCTCCGCCGCTCGCGCTTCTTCCGCGCCGTCATGCGGGGCGTGGACCTGACGGGCGCCAAGTTGACCGGCGCGGACATGCTGAACGCCGATCTTTCCGGCGCCACCTGGATCGACGGCAAGACCATTTGCGCCGAGGGCTCCCTCGGCCAATGTAACTAGAGCCTCCCTTGAAACGGCCACCCCGCTTCGCCCGCCTGCGGCTGCGCTGGCGGCATTTGGCGCGCAACGACCAGATCGTGCTTTCCGTCCTTGCCGTGGTCGCGGGTGCCGCCGTGGCCTACGGCACAATCGGCTTTCGCTGGCTCATCGGCGTCATCCAACTGGGTTACTTCGGGACGGCCGAAGAAAAGCTTTATTCCTTCGCGGCAGGCCTGCCGTGGTGGCAAATCCTGCTGGCGCCGGCGGCCGGCGGCTTGTTCGTCGGTTTGTTCCTGAAATACGTCATGCCGGGCGGACGGCCCGTCGGCGTCGCCCACGTCATCGAGGCCGGCGCCCTGCGTGGCGGTCGCATGTCGCTCAACCAGGGGCTTGGGGCGGCGTTGGTTTCGGCCGTGACGCTAGGCTCGGGCGGCAGCGCGGGGCGCGAGGGCCCGATGGTTCATTTCGGCGCCGCCATCGCCTCGTACGTGGCCAAACGCACGCACCTCAGCCCCTCGCTGTCACTTACGCTGCTGGGCTGCGGAGTGGCGAGCGGCGTGGCGGCTTCCTTCAACGCCCCCATCGCCGGCGTGTTCTTCGCTTTGGAAGTGGTGATAGGGCACTACGCCCTGCACGCTTTCTCACCCATCGTCATCGCGTCGGTTGTCGGTACAATCGTCTCGCGCGCGCATTTGGGCGACTTCCCTGCCTTCGTGGTGCCGGTTCACGATGCCGTCAACATCACAGAGTATCCGGCGTTCCTGCTTCTGGGCCTGACTTGCGCTGTCGTCGCCTGGATCATGCTGCGCGCGATCGCGACCGTCGAGGCCGGATTCGAACGCACACCCCTGCCGGTTTGGGCCAGACCCGCCGTCGGCGGCCTGGCGGTCGGCGCCATCGCCACAGTCTTTCCCCAAGTCCTGGGCGTGGGCTACGAGGCCACCGATATCGCGCTTCACGCAGGCTTCACCTTCACCCTGCTGATCGGCCTGATTTTTGCCAAGACGGCCGCCACGGCGCTGACGCTGGGGGCGGGATTCGGCGGGGGCATCTTCAGTCCGGGTTTGTTCGTCGGCGCCATGACCGGCGGCGCGTTCGGTATCGTCGCGGCGGCGGTATTTCCAGACCAAGCGTCAAGCGCGGGGCTCTACGCCATGGTTGGCATGGGTGCGGTGGCCGCCCCCGTGCTGGGCGCGCCGATCTCGACCATCCTGATCGTCTTCGAATTGACCGGCGATTATTCCATGACCATCGCCGCCATGATCGCGGTATCGGTGGCCAGCGTCACCATGCAGCAGGTTTTCGGCGGACAGTCCTTTTTCCGCTGGCAGCTGGAGCGCCGGGGATTGGACCTCGGCGGCGGCCGCGCGCGGCGGGTATTGGCGAGAACGCGCGCCGCCGATCTGATGAGCGGCGATTTCCACACCGTCGGCGAAGGCATCACCATCGACAATATTCGCGCCACACTGCAGGCGGCGCCCGAGGATCACATCTTTGTCGTGGATAACGACGAGCGTCTGATCGGCAACCTGAGCTTCACCGACATCAAGGACGTGGCGTTCGAGTCCGGCCTCGACCACCTGATCAACGCCCGCGACGCCGCCCGGCCCAATCCGGCCTATATCATTGCCGACGAAAGCCTGGAGCGGGCCCTGGCGATGATGGATTCGTCCGGTCTGGCCTATGTCCCGGTGGTCGACAACGAAGAGACCCGCCGCGTCGTCGGCATTCTCCACCACGGCCGCGTCCTGGCCGAATACAACAAGGTCCTGATCGAAGTCCATGCCGAGGAACATGGGGAGAAGACGCGGTAGGATCCGCGAGAAATGGCGGTGTGAAAAGGGGACACCCAACCCGGCACCGCGTCGAACCCAAAATCTTGAGCTGATTTGGCTGTCTCCTTTTTGCGTGCGTTAATTCATGCCTGTCTCCATTTAATTGTAAAGCTGAAAGCGATCGGTTGTTAGACCTCACCCCTGTTCGTCGGGTGTTTGAGTAAGGATGGTGAGGTCCAGGTCTCCGTTAAGGTGCAAGCCCTCAAATCCTTCGCCTGCAATAGCTGGAAATCGTGAGACACCAATTGCCCTTGCCCACGATGATTCGTCTAGACGGTCAAATACGAAAGCCGAAAGCTGTCCGTACTTTTCTTCCGACGCCAATGGCGGATTCTTTCCTGATTTCTGGCGGTAGACCTCCGGCGTCATCCAACGCAGCACTCGACCTTCCAGGCTCAAGGCGCGCTCATCGTCCAAATTTCGTGACCGATTAACTGGCTCCGCTGAGAATACGGTGCTCCAGCGTCCCATCTCATCCATTGGATGTTTGGAAACGAACCACAGTTCCCGCAGCCTTCCCAGCCCAAGTCCATCGGCTTTCCCGGCCCACTTTGTTCCGTGATCGGCATCAATGCACGAATAAACGAAAGGTGCAGATCCTTGAAAAACATTGTCGAGAATGAGGTAGGTCCAGAATTCAGGGATATTGTGGAGGCTTTCGCTATGAGGTTTCCGAAGTTCGAAACCGATTTCACAGACGTGACGGTAGAGAGTGCCTACGTTCTTAAGAAGGTACCCGATGCCAAAAGCTGCTTTTGTTCTGCGTAATTCTTCCGAGAACGGCATCGTTCCGCGCGCCGTTTTGAAATTCTCTGGACCCGTCACGGAAAACACTTCGAAAACGACATCGCCCACCTGAAAATAGGCGGCGTGAACCCCGAATCCGATATCGGTCCGATCTCCGGAACTGGGAGTAATTCCAAGTTCCCGAAATGCTTCCTTGATTTGTGACAGACTCTGATCCGCTCCATAAACGATGACGTGATCCAGTCGTAGCGAATCATATATAGCGTTGGTAGACATTCCGGCACCCTTACTGAGTTAGCAAGACCACCTTACATTTGCTCGCAAAATTTGTAAGGACCGGTACTACCGTTATTCAAACGGAACTTGACGTAATTTCGGGGCTGATTTGTGTGCCCCCGACAACCCACGTGCTATATACCTCTTCGACCATGTCCGATCCTTTCGACCTTTCCACCCAACTGCCCGATGAGGCGCCCAGGGGACCTGCCGCGCCGG
>CAYOAD010000205.1:0-6851 GCA_964401845.1 uncultured Rhodospirillaceae bacterium
AGCGGCCTGGAGCGCGGTGCTGACGTTGTCCACGGCGCGGGCTGCCTGGACCGCTGCGAGTTTGGTCCGACCGTAGTGATCTATCCGGAAGGCGTTTGGTACAGCGTGCAATCCGAGGCCGATGTCAACGAAATAATCCAGTCCCACCTGGTCGGCGGCGGCCGCGTGGAGCGTTTGATGCTGCAGCCCGACCAGGCCGCACCGGAAAAGGCCGAAGCGTGAGGTAGGCCTTTACCGGCGGCGCCTGTAAGATCGCGCCATGCAGCGTTCCGAGCAAACCATATTCGCCCTGTCCAGCGGCGCCCTTCCGGCCGGGGTCGCTGTGCTACGGGTTTCCGGCGCGGCCGCCGGCGATTGTCTCGATGCACTCGCGGGATCGCGCCCGCCGCCGCGCAAGGCCCGGCTGACACCGCTTCACCACCCGGCGTCGGGGGATTTGCTGGACCAGGCATTGGTGATCTGGTTTCCGGGGCCGGAAAGCTTCACGGGGGAGGATGTCGCGGAGTTTCACCTGCATGGGGGGCGGGCCGTCGTACAGGCCGTCTCCGAGGCGCTGACGGTGTTGCCGGGCCTCTCTCCGGCCGAGCCCGGAGAGTTCAGCCGCCGGGCCTTCGAGCACGGCAAGTTCGATCTCACCCAGGCGGAGGGCATCGCGGATCTCGTGGCGGCGGAGACCGACGTTCAGCGCAGGCAGGCGCTGCGTCAGACAGCCGGCGCTTTGGGCGCGCTCTACGAGGAATGGCGGCAACGTCTGGTGCGGCTCCTGGCCTACGTTGAGGCTGATATCGATTTTGCCGAGGAAGGGGACATGCCGCAGGATTTGGCTTCGGCGGTGACAGTGGAGCTAGCCGAACTAGGCACGGAAATTACCCGGCACCTTGATGACGGCCATCGCGGTGAACGGCTTCGCGACGGCATCTATGTCGTGATCGTGGGCCCCACGAATGTCGGAAAATCAAGTCTTTTGAACGCCTTGGCGCAGCGGGAGGCAGCTATTGTCTCGGCCACCGCCGGGACAACGCGCGACGTCGTCGAGGTCCATTTGAACATCGCCGGATATCCGGTGATCGTTGCCGATACGGCAGGATTAAGGGAAGCAGCGGATGAAATTGAGAGCGAAGGCGTCCGGCGTGCCCTGCAGCGCGCCGACGATGCCGACTTGCGTATCGTCCTGCTTGATGCGCAGACCTGGCCGGAGATTGAGCCCGGCGTATTGGCCGTGATCGATGAACGGGCGATTGTCGCCGTCAACAAAACGGACCTGGTCGGCCGTATGACGGGAGGCGCTGTCGGCGTTGGCCAGTTCCATCCTGTCTCCGTGTGGACGGGAGCAGGCATGGAGGAATTGGTGGAGGCCATTGAGGGGGCGATTAGGTCGAGGTTTGCCGTGGCAGCGGCGCCGGGCCTGACCAGAATGCGCCACCGTGAAGCCTTGCAGGACTGCCTTGCCGCCCTGGAGCGGTTTTTGCGATCCAGTGACCGGGGCACGGATACCGTGGTACCGGAACTGGCGGCAGAGGATGTTCGCCTGGCTATGCGGTCGTTGGGAAGAATTACCGGACGGGTCGATGTAGAGGATTTGCTAGATATTGTGTTTAGAGAATTCTGTATAGGCAAATAGGCTATTCCGGTGCGTAAACGACACAAGATTTCGGTCTGCCGCCCTATGTTTCACGTGAAACATCCGGTGCGCAATTCCGGACCAACCTGGTTTAACCGTCTTCGGATGGTTTGACTTGGTGCCCCCGCCTCCCTACATTCCGGCCATGACCGGACACCGCCAAGACACGCATGGGCTCAGCCCGCTGACAGATACCGAACTGCAACGGCGTCCGGTCTTCGACGTTATCGTTGTGGGCGGAGGGCATGCCGGCTGCGAGGCGGCGGCGGCGTCCGCCAGACTGGGCGCCGACACGCTCCTCGTTACGCACCGCGCGGATACGGTCGGTGAATTGTCCTGCAACCCGGCAATTGGCGGCTTGGGCAAGGGTCACCTGGTGCGCGAAATAGACGCTCTGGACGGCCTGATGGGCGTTGTCGCGGATCGGGCGGGCATCCAGTTCCGCCTGCTGAACCGGCGGAAAGGCCCGGCGGTCAGAGGGCCCCGGGCGCAGGTCGACCGCGGGCTGTACAAAGATGCAATGCAAAGGGTCTTGTCCGAACAAGAGCGGCTCTCGGTCGTAGAAGCTTCGGTTGAGGATTTGGTCATCGTTGAGGGGGAGGGCGGCGTTCCCCACGTCGAAGGCGTCGTGATTGCCAGCGGTCGGGAGATCCGCGGCCGGTCGGTCGTTGTGACCACGGGCACCTTCCTGCGGGGCCTGATTCATATCGGCGAGCATTCGGAAGAGGCGGGCCGCGTCGGTGAAGCGCCCTCGAACGGGCTTTCGCATTCACTTGGAAAACTGGGTCTGAGGCTCGGCCGTTTGAAGACCGGTACGCCGCCGCGGCTCGACGGCTCGACCATCGACTACAGCCAATTAGCGGAGCAGCCCGGCGACAATCCCCCGGAAGCATTCTCCTTCCTCACGACCGAAATAACCACGCCTCAGGTGGTTTGCCATATCACCGCCACGACCGGCGCGACGCACGACATCATCAGGCGGAATATCGATCGGGCGCCGATGTACTCGGGCCGCATCGAAAGCACGGGGCCCAGGTACTGTCCCTCGATTGAGGATAAGGTGGTCCGCTTCGGCCACCGCGAAGGCCACCAGATATTCCTTGAACCGGAGGGGCTCGACGACGCAACAGTCTATCCCAACGGCATATCGACCTCGTTGCCGGAGGACGTCCAGCTTGCCATGCTCAAGACCATTCCCGGCCTTGAACAAGCCCGTATCGTCCGGCCCGGTTACGCCATCGAGTATGACTTTGTCGATCCCCGCGAGCTCAGTGCCGCGCTCCAGGTGCGCAAGGCGCCGGGACTATACCTGGCGGGCCAGATCAACGGCACCACGGGCTACGAGGAGGCCGGCGCCCAGGGCCTTATGGCGGGGCTGAACGCCGCTCTTGCGGCGCAGGGCAGGGAAGCCTTCACGCTGGACCGGGCGGACGCCTATATCGGCGTCATGATCGACGACCTGATATCGAGGGGCACGGAAGAGCCGTACCGCATGTTCACATCCCGCGCCGAGTACCGGCTGAGTCTGAGGGCGGACAACGCCGATCAGCGCCTGACGGCCAAAGGCATGGAGATCGGCTGCATCGGTCCGATCCGGCGGTCTGCATACGGGGACTGGCAATTCGAGTTGACAGCGGCCCGCGCCATGGCCGCCTCGTTCACGTTGACACCGAACGAAGCGCGGCGCCACGGACTGACCATCAATCTCGACGGAGTCCGGCGCAGCGCCACCGATCTGCTGGCATTGCCTCAGATCGATATTGCCGCACTTGCCGGTATCTGGCCGGAACTCGCTGATCTCAGCGCCCGAGCCGCTGGTCAGCTGGAGGCGGATGCCTTGTACGCCGGCTATCTCGAGCGCCAGGCCGCCGATGTCACAGCCTTTCGCCGGGATGAGAATCTGACGCTACCGGCGGCAATTGACTACCAGGCCATCGGGGCGCTCTCCGCGGAAACGAGAGGCAAGCTGGAAACGGTGCGCCCGGCCACACTCGGTGCCGCGGCCCGCATTCCCGGCATGACGCCGGCAGCTCTGACCGCGCTATTGGCCCATGTCAAACGCCGCGATACATCTGACCGCCGGTCCGCCTAGCCGGCCTGCAACGGCGCGGCAATGACCATGACCGATCCGGCCCCGCCACTGACGCCAGAGGACTTTCGAACAGCCACCGATGTTTCACGTGAAACACTGGCGCAGCTGGAGATTTATGTAACGCTTCTGAAGAAATGGCAGCGCGCCATCAACCTGGTCAGCCGGGCGTCACTGGCCGATGTCTGGCGCCGGCATATGCTTGATTCGGCGCAGCTCATCTCCATGGCGCCGGCGTCGGCGGAGACCTGGATCGACATGGGCAGCGGGGCCGGATTTCCCGGCCTTGTGCTTGCGATCATGGGAGCCGGCGACATTCATCTGATCGAGAGCGATGGCCGAAAGTGCGCCTTTCTGCATGAAGTGGCGCGGCAGACGAACACGCCGGTTCAAATTCACAATTGCCGCATCGAGGATTTTACGGAAACCCCACAATTTCCGCCGAAGGTAGACGTCGTCACGGCACGCGCATTGGCGGCAACGAATGTCTTACTGGAGTTGGCTCAACCGATTGCGTCACAAGATACGGTATGTCTGTTTCAAAAGGGGCAAGATGTTGATAATGAATTGACGAATTTGCAAAAAAATAGCAAAATCAGCTTTGAAAAATTGCCAAGTATGACCAACCCGGACAGTGTCGTGTTAAGAATTGGGGGCCTAGGCCGTGAACGAGTATTCAACACATAGCGCGACGATCGAAAATGATGGCGGAGTTCCGGCAGCGCTGAGTGTCGTTGCCGAACAAACCCGAATATTCGCCATCGCCAACCAAAAAGGCGGCGTGGGTAAAACCACGACGACGATCAATCTGGCAACCGCGCTGGCGGCCGTCGGCTGCCGCGTGCTGATCGTCGACCTCGACCCGCAAGGCAATGCGAGCACCGGTCTCGGCATCGACCGGGCGCAGCGGGAGCTGTCGAGCTACGACGTCCTGGCCGGCTCCGCCACCATCGAAGAAGCCAGCGCACCCAGCCGCATACCAGGCTTGGACATCGTGCCCTCGACCATGGACCTGTCGGGTGCGGAATTGGAGCTCGTCGACATTGAGCGCCGCAGCTACCGCTTGCGCGACGCCATGGAGGGGGAGGTTTCGAAATACCAATACGTCCTGATCGACTGCCCGCCCTCGCTTGGCCTGCTGACCTTGAACGCCCTGACCGCCGCGCAGTCGGTCCTGGTGCCTCTGCAATGCGAATTCTTTGCCTTGGAGGGCCTGAGCCAACTTCTAAGTACGATTGAAAGAGTTAGTGCTGCATTCAACCCGATACTCGATATCCAGGGCATCGTGCTGACCATGTTCGACAAACGGAACAATCTGTCGGGACAGGTCGCCGACGATGTCCGTGAATATCTCGGCGACAAGGTTTATGACACTGTCATCCCGCGCAACGTCCGCATTTCGGAGGCGCCCTCGCACGGCAAACCGGCTTTGCTCTACGATCACCAATGCGCCGGCAGCCGGGCCTACATCCAATTGGCCGGCGAAGTGTTGCGCCGTGAGCGTCGCCGTGCAGCCTGAGGAAATGGTCATGGCTGATGACGCCAAACGCAGCAAAGGTCTCGGCCGCGGTTTATCGGCTCTCTTGGGCGATGTGCCGGCTGGCGAAACCGCATCGTCAAGGCAGGACGGAGCCGCCACCGAGGTGCCCATCGAACAGCTTCAGCCCAACCGCTTCCAGCCGCGCCGGGTCTTTGACGAGGACGACATTGAACAACTGTCGAGCTCGATCCGCGAGCTTGGCATCCTTCAACCCATCCTGGTGCGCCAGGCCGCGGACGGCGGGGACGGCTATGAAATCGTGGCCGGTGAACGCCGTTGGCGGGCAGCCCAGCGGGCGCGCCTGCATCAGGTGCCGATCGTCGTCAAGGAATTGGACGACATCCAGTCGCTGGAAATCGCCATCGTCGAAAACGTTCAACGATCAGATCTTTCGGCGATGGAAGAAGCCGAGGGATATCAAAGACTTATCGATGAATTCGGGCACACGCAGGAACAGTTGGCGGCGATTATCGGCAAAAGCCGCAGCCATATCGCGAACACGCTGCGTCTTTTGGGGCTGCCCGCCAAGGTCAAGGCGATGATTGACGACGGCAGCATCAGCGCCGGACATGGACGGGCCCTGCTGTCGTCCGCCCAGCCCCTGAAGCTCGCCCGCAAGATCATCAAGCGCGGCCTCAACGTCCGCCAGGTCGAAAAATTGGTGAAGAAGGAAAGCCAGCCGCCCGGCGGCCGAAAATCCGCGGCCCATGGTAAGGACGCGGACACGCTTGCCTTCGAGGAGAATATTTCGAAGGCGCTTGGCTTAAGCGTGGAAATCGACGACCAGGGTGCCGCCGGCGGCGTGCTGCGGGTCAATTACCAAAACCTGGAACAGCTCGACGAGGTCGGCCGGCGCCTTTGCCGTCCCGCGACAGATTAAATTATCAACGATCGCTTAGCGTCGGCGGTGTCTCGCGCCACGCGCCACGCGCATGAGCGCCCGGCCGCACAAGGCGACAACGGGCAGGCCGGTCGACTTGCAGTCAAGCTCCGCCTCCGTCAGCAAAATCAGGGCATCGGCCAAAGTTTTCGCTTCCCAGGCATTGAGTTGCCGGCGGAAGGCGCCTTTTTGTTTGAAAAACACCGGCGGCCGCAGCGCTGCCATGGCCTGCTCGGCCGAAGATCCGCCATCCCGCACGCCGGCCGCGAGATGCAGCCGCTGAAAGTGACGCTGAACGGCGCGCACGATTGCTACCGGCGCCAGGCCGTCAGCGGTGCAGCGGCGCAGGGCGACATCAAGCGCGGCATAGTCGCCGCTGCCGGCCGCCATGGCGACATCATCCAGGGAGGTTGCGGCGGCATCGCCGATGCAAGCCTCGGCGTCGGCCAGCGACACCGTACCCCCGGGCGCCATGTAGAGCGCCACTTTTTCCATTTCGCGCCGCGTCAACTGCCGGTCGCTGCCGAGATTGGCGGCAAGAAAGGCCAACGCCGCAGGCTCCGCCGACAGCCCGTTTTCGCGCAGGATCCCGCCAATCAGATTTTCCAGGCCGAATCCCTCATCGACATAGCAGGGTACGGCGGCGGCGTTGTCGGCCTTCTCGAATACCGCGCGCAAGCGGCTGCGGGCGGCCAACTCGCCGGCCTCCACGACAATCAGG
>CAYOAD010000206.1:0-4686 GCA_964401845.1 uncultured Rhodospirillaceae bacterium
CGGTGCCGATGATGAACATCATCAACGGCGGCGCCCACGCGGACAATCCCATCGATTTCCAGGAATTCATGATCATGCCGGTCGGCGCGCCCAGCCTGTCGGAGGCCGTGCGCATGGGGGCGGAGGTTTTCCATGCCCTCAAGAAGGAGCTCAGCCAGGCGGGTCACAACACCAACGTCGGCGACGAAGGCGGTTTCGCGCCGTCGCTGAAAAGCGCAGACGAGGCCTTGGACTTCATCAACCAGTCCATCGAAACGGCGGGTTTCAAGGCGGGTGAGGACATCTATCTCGCCCTCGACGTTGCCTCCAGCGAATTCTGCAGCGACGGCACCTACCGCTTCGAAGGCAAGGAACTGGACGGCGCCGGCATGGCAGCGATGTACGGAGAACTGGTGAGCAACTATCCCACTATCGTCTCCATCGAAGACGGCATGGACGAAAACGACTGGCAGGGCTGGGCGGCGCTCACCGAAGCCATCGGCGACAAGGTCCAACTCGTGGGCGACGATCTCTTCGTCACCAATCCCAAACGCCTGGCCGACGGGATCGATCAGGGCATCGCCAACGCCATTCTGATCAAGGTCAACCAGATCGGCACGCTGTCGGAAACCTTGGAGGCCGTCGAGATAGCGCACATGGCGGGCTACCGCAACGTCATGTCGCACCGTTCAGGCGAAACCGAAGACTCAACCATCGCCGATCTGGCGGTGGCGACCAATTGCGGTCAGATCAAGACGGGCTCGCTTTCGCGCTCCGACCGCATGGCCAAATACAACCAGCTCATCCGCATCGAGGAAAATCTGGGACCCGCCGCCGTTTACGCGGGTCCCAACGCTTTTGGCCGGGGCAAACTGTAGTTTAAGCCAGAGCCGCCCGCACTTCCGGGGCGAAAGCGTCGAGGGATTGGACCAGCAGTTCCATGATCTCGTCGATTTGCGCTTCGGTGATGGTCAGGGCCGGCGTGACGAGGAAGTGATCGCCGCGGGCGCCGCCCATGACGCGGCGTGAGTAAATGATCAAGCCCCGGTCGTAGGCTTCCTGGGCCAAACGGAGATAGGCGTTCAGTTCCGGCGGCAGCGGCTTGCCGGTCTCGCGGTCGGCCATGACATCGAAGGCGAGCAGCAGTCCCTTGCCGCGCACCTCGCCGATAAACTCATAACGCTCCAGCAATTCTTCGAGCCGGGTTTTGAGGATCGCACCCATTTTAGCGGCGTTCTCGATCAAGCCGTATTCGGTGTACTCAGCCAACACGGCGCGCCCCACGGCACAGGCGATCGGACTGGCCGAATAAGTGTGGCCATGCATGAAGCCGCCATGCGCCTGGACGGTCTCGACCATTTCGCGCGGGGCGAGACAAGCGCCCAAAGGCATGTACCCGGCCGCCAGTCCCTTGGCCAACGCAACGATATCGGGCAGGGCGTCAGGCCAGTATTCGGCCGAGAGGAACTTACCGCAGCGCCCGGCGCCCGACATGACCTCATCGAATATCAAGAGCACACCGTATTTGTCGCAGATCTCACGGATGCGTTTGTAGTAAATGTCTGGCGCCGTCAGCGCGCCCGTCGAGGCGCCGCCTACCGGTTCGATGATGAAGGCCAGCACCGTCTCCGGTCCCTGGTTGACGATTTCGGTTTCCAGCGCATTGGCGAATCCGAGTGCCGCCTCGTCTTCCGACTGGCCAGCCGGGCGGTAACGGCAGAAGGGGGCGGGGATCTTGGGCTGGTTGACCATCATCGGCGCGAACATGGAGAAGCCGGCCGGGTCGCCCGTCAGTGACAATGCACCCAATGTTGTGCCGTGGTAGGAGGGAATGCGGGAGATCACCTTGTAGCGAGTATCCTCACCCGTCGCCAAGGCGTACTGGCGGGCCAGCTTGATGCAGGTCTCGACAGCCTCCGAGCCACCCGAGCAGAAGAATGCCATGTCCAGCGGATCGGGTGCGGCGGCGGCGATCTCCCTAGCCAGAAATTCGGCGGGCTCGTTGAGGAAATGGCTGCGAAATGCGTAAGAGACCTTTTCGGCCTGGGCCTGCATCGCCGCCAGCACACGCTTGTTGCCGTGTCCAAGATTGGTGGTTTGAGGTCCGGAACTGGCGTCGATGTAGCGCTTATCGGCTGTGTCCCAGAGATATATGCCGTCGCCCCGGTCCACCATCGGACGGTCCGGCGTCGGCCAAAAGAACATCGATGAAGGTTGATTGTCCCCAACCGGAGGATTGCCCTGGTCGTTCATATGCCGAGTTCAGGGGACTTGAACGTCTAAGTCAAGGCGGCGTTATTTCATCAGTTGCTTCAACTTCTCCATCTTGCCGTGGAACGAACGGCTGCCGCGCGCGCCGTGGTGGTAGGTCCAGGGTGCGGAATCCGTCAGGACAGCGAGAAATTCGTCCGAGAGCTCGACCTTCTTTATTTGGCGTGGTCCGCCCCAGCGCTTGGGCGGCGGCGGTTCGAAATGGGCCAGAATGTAATAGAGGATCGCCGATCCGACACTGGCCGAGATGACGATCCAGAAGAGGTCCTGGCGCCAGCCGAACCACAACGCGGGCGGCGTCAACGCCATGATGATGCCGAGGAACGTCATGACGTAGTCGCGGATTTGATCGACGATACTGCCGGGTTCAAACGTTGTTCCCATGATGACCTCCGTAAAGCTCAGTCGCGGTCTCACAACATGCGCAGTGGATGATAACCGTTCTCATCTTAACACGGCGTCAAACCGTTCGCCAAAACCCGCGGCGGGAAATGCTCAAAAAAGTGAGTCAAAACGGCAACACTTTGGCTTAGAGTCCAGACTCTAAAGCATTTTTTTGTTGACCGCGTGGAATCACCTATGATTCGATTCGGGCATGAGCTTAGGCCTTCAACTCCGTCGCCGCGCCCGTTTCGCCATTGTTCCGCTGCTTTGCGCAGGCGTGCTGACCTACTTCGGCTATCACGCCGTGCAGGGTGAACGTGGTTTGTCGGCCTGGCTTCAACTGGATCAGGAGATCATGCGGGCGGAAGCCCAGTTGATGGTCAACCAGGCGGAATTGAGCCGCCTCGAGCGCCGGGTCGCTTTGCTGCGCGGTGACGGCCTTTCACGCGACATGCTGGAAGAACGCGCCCGCGACGTCCTGGGACTAGTCCATCAAGACGAAATAGTCATCCTCGGGCACTGAGCAATACGCTTTCAATCTTCGCGCCCCAACGCTTCCCATCCGTAAGAGCGCCAGCACGGCCAAGGACGAAGTTGGCGGAATGGCCTTGATTGCCTAAGATCGACCCCGACAATCGTTTTGGGAGATTGAGGATTATGGCCAAGGGATACTGGATCGCACACATCGACATCGACGATCCCGAACAATACGCGAAGTACATCGCGGCCAACGCCGAACCGTTTGCCAAATTCGGCGCCAGATTTCTGGTTCGCGGCGGCGAGTTCAACGGTAAGGAAGGCGCGGTGCGGGCCAAGGACGTGGTTCTCGAATTTCCCAGTTACCAGGCCGCCCTCGATTGCTACGAATCACCCGAGTACCAGGCCGCCATCAAACTCAGGGAGCACGTGTCGCAAGGCGATCTCGTGATCGTCGAAGGCTACGACGGCCCTCAACCCGGTGAATAAGCACCGCGTACCGAAGTCGTTGGACGGCGAGGGACGCCGGAAGTAGATTGGTAATATACTCAGCCGGAGGGGGCACGGCAGCTGATGACAGATCAATTGGACCTGGCCGAAATCCGCGTACTCGTCGTCGACGATGAGGAATTTTACCGCGGATTGATCATCCGCATCCTCAACCAAATTGGATTTCGGGAAGTCGGAGAGGCGGCCGATGGCGCCCAGGCCGTGTCGGCACTGGCGTCGTTCAAGCCCGACCTTGTGGTGCTCGACATCATGATGGAGCCCATGAACGGGCTCAAGTTTCTCAAGATGCTGCGCATCGGCATGACGGATGCGGCGAGCGATCTCCCCGTTGTCGTCCTCACGGGATCAAGTGACGAAGCCTTGATGGGGGCGGCATTGGCGCTAGATTGCGACGCTTTCGTGAAAAAAGACGACGGTCCGGATGTTATCGAGGAGCGCATCACGCGGGTCGTCACGTCGCCCCGGTCGATGAAATCGACGGACGCCTATGGTGCGATTTCCGTCCCGGTGGTCAACATGCCACCGCCGCCGGTGGACAAGCCGGCCGAAAAACCGGCGCCCTCCGCCAAGGCCGTCGAGGTGCCGGTTTACGAATTGCAGCCGGGCGCCGTTCTTGACCAGGATCTGATGAGCGGTGAGGGCTATCTGCTATATGCCGCCGATACCGCGTTGCGTGAGAGCGATGTCAGCAGGCTGCAGGATCTGTCGGAAATCATCGGCCTGCAGACGGTGGTGATCCGCCAGTAAGTTTAGCCGGGCTCGACCAGAGAACCGTCATCCTGTTCGGTAAACGCCGCGCGGGTATCCGCGCCCAACAGGTTTGCCAGGCTGGCTTCTAGGGCGAATTCATGCCCCCGCATCATGGCGGCCCGGTTCACCGTCATGCCGTAAACGTCAAATCTCCGGTCACCGGGCGGGCCGACGAAACCACAGGCGACCGGCCCGTACTGAACCGCCACGGCCATGGTCCCAGGGTAGCCCCGTTGCGCCAGCCATTCGTCACAGTCACGCTTCATTTGCTGTAGGGCGGCGACGGTTTCGTCGGATTGCTCGCCGGTGAAAATG
>CAYOAD010000206.1:4696-6832 GCA_964401845.1 uncultured Rhodospirillaceae bacterium
GATCGCTTTGACCAACTTGCCCCCGGCGGTGGAAATTTGCTCTCCGGTCCGCTCGAACAGCGCTTCGGCCAGTTCAAGTGTTTCCCTGGCAGGGCGGCCGTCGGCCCATTTGGCGTAAATTTTGAGATCGAAAAAACCGACAAACAGATCGACCTCGTCCACCCCGGTGAGCTGATCGATATCCAATTGCATCATCCCAGTATGTTCGGGCGGCGATGACACATGTTCACCACCGCCCGAGACTCCTGTTCGCCTATTCTTACTTAGACATGATGCGCCCGCCGAGCTTCGGCGCGACCGTGCCATGCTTGGCGATGTAGTCCATGACCATGGTGGCCATCAGCGTGCCGCCCGAGGCATTGATCAGCACCTTGCCTTTTTTCAGCGACGAATAACCGTCGCCGCCGCCGGCAATGTAGTTGTTGGTGGCGAGCTTGTAGGACGCGCCATGTCGAGCGGCTTGCCGCCGACCATGACGTTGCTGACGCGGCTGCCGGCTTTCTGTTTTACGTCGAAGGCGAAGCTCATGCCTGACACCTGCGGAAAGCGCCCGGCGGTATCCTCGACGCGGCTGACGCCGTTCTCAAGAACCGCCATCAGTTGCTCACCCGTCAGTTCCAGCAGCACCGTGACGTTGCCGAACGGTAGTTCCGTCAGGATGTCCTTGCGGGTCAGGGTGGCGCCGGCATCGTAAGTGCGGTCGCCCCGGATGCCGCCGCCGTTGGCGTAGCCGATATCGGCGCTCACGCCGTCGCGGATGGCGTCGGCGATCAGGTTGCCCATGGTCGTCTCGCGACTGCGCACCATGGCGCGGCGACTGTCGAGTTCGACCGAGGACTTGCCGACGGCGACATTGAGGCTGGCGTCGAGTTCCTTGTTGAAGCCGGCGACGATGGCGGCAATTTCCGGATCGGGCTTGACGCCCGCCGTCGTGACCAGCCGCCACTGCGGGCGAATGGAGTAGCGCATCTTGCCACGGCGCTCCTTGGCCGAAAGTGCGACATCCGCAACCGCCAGGTAATGGGCGTCATAGCCGGCTTTCAGGATCAGCGTCCTGGCTTCATAGAGCATCATGGGATCGTGGTCGTGGCCACCCAGAATGATGTCCAGGCCTCTGACCGAACGGGCCAGGGCCCGGTCGGCGGAAAGGTCGAGGTGGGTGATAGCGACGACGAAGTGCGCGCCCATCTTTCGCAAGTCGGCGACTGCCTTCTTCGCGGTCTCGGTCACGTCCGTGAATTTGACGCCTGCTCCGGGGCTGGAAAGGTGAGTGGTTTCCGGCGTCAGGAGAGAAAAGAAACCAACTTTGAACGCGCCGACATCGCGGATGGCATAGGCTTCCATGCCGCCGAAGGGTTTGCCGTCGGCGCCCAATGTGTTGGTGGCCAGCCAGGTAAATTTGGATTCCTTCAGGCGAGCCTCGAGGATATCCGCGCCGAAATCGAATTCGTGGTTGCCGAGACCGGCGTAGTCCATCCCGAGGGCGTTCATCACCGTGATCATCTGGGCGCCCTTGGTAACGCCCGACATGACGGAGGGCGAAATGAGGTCGCCGCCCAGCGTCGTGATGCTGTTCTCCGCCTTGGCGCGTTCGGCCTTGAGCAAGGTCATCAATTCCGCGAGCCCGCCGATTCCCCGTTTCGGAGAAATCTCGTATACGTCGTTGACGTGGAGGAAGGTGACTTTGGCCGATTGGGCCCAACTCTGAGCCGTACCGGCAACGATCAAAAGTGCCGCAAATGCGAAAGCGGCAATTCCCTGTTTCAAATTCCAATTGGTCGACATCATATGCCCCCTGCTGTTTTTGTTGGGTTCTTATGGTGGAATTGCTCCAGGCCGCCTGGGCCTGATTGCCAATTCCGCGTGGAGTCCGCAAACATTGGATGCCGGAAATGGTAGCGGTAAAACAGCCGCAATCAAACTGTAATCCAAATTGTTGTTATCCGGCGTCGCTGATAATACGGCGGTAGGGGGTAGGAAATTCCGACAACGATCCGATTAATCGTTGACAACGAAATTATTTAATTAACTGAATTTCAATTAATATAGAAATTATTGTTATAAAATAGGATGTTATAAGAAACAAAATCTTGCCCTTTTTTGTATCTGGCGCCGCCTTTTCGAAGTACCATTCCT
>CAYOAD010000207.1:0-6820 GCA_964401845.1 uncultured Rhodospirillaceae bacterium
ATCATCACCTCGGTGATCGGCACCTTCTTCGTCAAGCTGGGCGCCAGCCAGAGCATCATGGGAGCGCTTTACAAGGGCTTTATCGTATCCGCCGTCCTGTCGGCCGTCGCCTTCTGGCCGCTGATCGACAACATGATCGGCATGGATGCGGCGCTCAGCGTCAGCGGGCAAAACTTCACCGGCACGGCGCTTTTCTTCTGCGCCATCGCCGGCCTCGTCGTAACCGGCCTGATTATTTGGGTGACGGAGTATTATACCTCCACCGAGTACCGTCCGGTGCGCGCCATTGCCGAAGCCTCGGTAACGGGCCACGGCACCAACGTCATTCAGGGTCTTGCCATCTCGCTTGAAGCGACAGCGATCCCGGCGCTGATCATCTGCGCCGGCATCATCGTCACGTACATGCTGGCCGGTCTGTTCGGCATCGCCATCGCCGCCACCGCCATGCTGGCGCTGGCCGGCATGGTCGTGGCGCTCGACGCTTACGGTCCGGTAACGGACAACGCCGGCGGCATCGCCGAAATGGCTGAGCTCGACGAATCGGTGCGCAAGACCACTGATGCGCTCGACGCCGTCGGCAATACCACCAAGGCCGTCACCAAGGGTTATGCCATCGGCTCCGCCGGTCTTGCCGCCCTGGTGCTGTTCGCCGCCTATACGGAAGACCTGAAGCTGTTCTTCGCGGACGTGCCGGTCGACTTCACGCTGAGCAACCCGTTCGTCGTGGTCGGCCTGTTCGTCGGCGGCATGCTGCCCTTCCTGTTCGGCGCCCTGGCCATGACGGCCGTGGGCCGGGCCGCGGGCTCCGTCGTGCTGGAGGTTCGCCGCCAGTTCAAGGAGATCCCGGGCATCATGGAAGGCACAGGCAAGCCGGAATACGGCCGCGCCGTCGACCTGCTGACCAAGGCCGCCATCAAGGAAATGATGGTGCCCTCGATGCTTCCGGTGCTGGCGCCGATCGTTGTTTACTTCGTCATCAACGTGATTGCCGATCAGGCCGCGGCCTTTGCCGCCGTCGGCGCCATGCTGATGGGCGTGATCGTGACCGGCCTGTTCGTCGCCATTTCGATGACGGCGGGCGGCGGCGCCTGGGACAATGCCAAGAAGTACATCGAAGACGGTAACCACGGCGGGAAGGGCTCGGATGCCCATCATGCCGCGGTGACGGGTGATACTGTCGGTGATCCCTACAAGGATACCGCCGGCCCCGCCGTCAATCCGATGATCAAGATCACGAACATCGTAGCCTTACTGCTGCTGGCGACGCTGGCGCACTAGGCGGACAAGGCCTAAGAAAAACCCGCCTGGTTTTACCGGGCGGGTTTTTTTAGGCCTCGTTGTCGAATTTACTGACCGGGGTTCAGCACGCCGCCGCCCGAAGGGGAATCGCCAGTGAAGCGTCCGATGTTGCCGAACAGTTGTTCCAGAAGGCCGAGTTCACGGCCCCTCGACGCCGTTTTACGCTCCTCGGGCTCGATGTTTCTGGCGTCCGCCAGGGTGAAGCGGCGGATGTCCTTGACGACGCCGTTGTCGTCGAAATCGATGGCGACGACCTGCTGATCGAGAATTTTTTCCTCGAAGAAGGCCCGATGCTCTGTTTTTTTCAAAAGGTAGTACCAGGTGCCGGCCTCGAAAGTCGAAACGTTGGAGGGCGAACCGACGAGACGAACGACCTTACGGCGGTTGTCGATGCCGGTTTTCAGGCGGTCGATGGTTTCCTGGTCGGGCACGTAGCCGCGGACTTCCACAGTCGGCGTGCAGGCAGCCAGACCGAGGGCGGCGCTCAAGAAGCCGGCGATAAACCGCTTGCGAAGAGGGGTATCAATGTCAGGCAACGTGTGGCGCACTTTCGTCAAAATGGGTAACGGGTCTCGGTACGGAATTCGAAATGAACGGTCGGAGCGAAATCAATAATTCTGCGCTACTGTGTCGTGGTTGGGCGCAGCCGCCACAGTGCGGCGACGCACGGCGGCACCATTGCATCGCCCGCGGGGGTCTGTCAACGATGCGGCCCACTGGCGTGTCCGGATCGCCGCAAACGACTAGAGACCGGAATATCTGACATGATTCTCAAAAATATATTCGGTGAAAAAAGCGAGGTCGAAGCCGGGCGGCGGCTGTACGCGACGGCCGTGGCGCAAGCGCGGCAGAAGCCCTTCTATACGCATTTGGGGGTTCCGGACACGCTTGACGGTCGCTTCGAGTCGATCATCCTGCATGTCTGGCTGATCCTGTGCCGCATGAGGTCGGCCGGCGAACGACAGGCCGAAGCCGATTCTCTGTCCCAGGCCGTGTTCGATACGATGATTACCGACCTGGACCGCAGTTTGCGTGAAATGGGCGTCGGCGACCTCAGGGTGGGGAAACGGGTAAAGGCCATGGCGAAAGCTTTTTACGGACGCCTCAAAGCCTACGATGAGGGCATGGCCGCGTCGCAAGAGGCGTTCACCCTGGCGCTGGAGCGGAACCTTTACGGTACCCCGGACGCTGATCCGGCGAAGGCGCTGGGGGTGGCCGAATACGTTGAGCGGGAAACGGCGAATTTGGCCAGCCAGTCCTGGGATTCCCTGGCTTCGGGCGAGATCGAATTTGGTCCCGTTTTGGAAGGCGAAAGACGTTGACCCGAGAAGCACTTGGCCCTATTTTGCGCCGCGCCCGCCATTGGCGGGGGAATAAGTCCCGGTGGAGGTCCCGATGAAATCCCATGGGAAGTCCCCAGTAGAAGCGGAATCGTCCGATACGAGCGCCGAAACCGATCGAGAGATCGAATTCAGCCGCATAATCCGGGCCGATCATATCGGTGAGCTGGGAGATAGTTTCTCCTTTACCGCCGATGAAGAAGAATGTCGTCGGCTGGCTGAGCGCTTCGATCTGCTGTCCCTGAACGGGCTTGAAGCGTCGGTCGAGGTATCCCTGCTCAGGGTACGCGGCGCTAAGGGAATGAAGGCGGAAGGTGTGCGGGCGCGTGTGAAATTTGTCGCCGATGTGCTACAGTCCTGCGTGGTCACGCTTGAACCTGTGGCAAACAAGGTGGAACACGGGTTCGAAGTCGACTACCTCCCTGAAGGTGTTGATATGACGGACGCGGAGTTGCTGAGCGAACTGGATGGGCGAACCGAAGGCGAGATATTTGTCGACGTTGACGAGGTTGATCCGCCGGAGGTAATGCGAGACGGCGAGTTCGATATCGGCGACGCGATTGCAGAGAATTTGTCGCTGGCCCTGGATCCCTACCCGCGCGCGCCGGGTATCGAGGCGGTGCCTTACAGGAGTTCAGGCCCTGCGGCAGAGGACGATGATGAAGCGGTTTCCCCGTTCGCCGTCCTGGAGAAATTGAAGAACGGCGGTTAATATCCGCGCAAATGACCGAGTACCCGTGCGGCGGAACGCCGCTGCAAATGGGAAAATCAGAGGAACTGGAAGTTATGGCCGTACCTAAGAAGAAGATCTCTACGTCGAAACGAAACATGCGACGAGCTCACGATGCGTTGGCATCCGAAGCCCATGAAGAATGCACGGAATGCGGCGAGCTGAAGCGCCCCCACCACGTTTGCCCCGAATGCGGCCACTACAACGGCCGTGAGGTCGTCGACTCCACGGCGGCATAGCCCGGCCCTTCCGGAAAGAACCGGAGCGCCTACGTTTTGAGTACCGGCTTAACGGTATCGCTGGATGCCATGGGCGGCGATAAAGCGCCCGATATGGTCATCAGTGGCATGTCGCTCGCGCGCGAACGGTATCCCGATTTGCGGTTTCTGCTTGTTGGCGACGAAGCCAGGCTGCAGCCGTTGTTGGCGGCGCATCCCGAATTGAAGGATTGTGTCGAAGTCCGCCATACCGATAAGGCGATCGGTTCGGACGACGCACCCGCCCAGGCCTTGCGGCGCGGGCGGGAAAGCAGCATGCGCCTGGCCATCAACGCGGTGAAGGACGGCGACGCGCAGGGTGTGGTTTCGGCCGGAAATACCGGCGCGCTGATGGCGATGTCCAAGTATGTGCTGAAAACCCACACCGGCATCGACCGCCCGGCCATGGTTTCTATCGTGCCGACAAAGAAAGGTGAGAGCGCCATTTTGGACCTCGGCGCCAACGTCGAATGCGACGCCAACAACTTGGTCCAGTTCGCCATCATGGGGGCGGCATTCGTTCGTATCGAACTGGGCATCGAGCGGCCGAAGGTCGGACTTCTTAATGTCGGGGTCGAGGACCTGAAGGGCAACGAAGTCGTCAAAGCCGCCGGCCAGATACTCAGAGACAGTGAATTCGCCTTCGAATACTGCGGCTTTGTCGAGGCTGACGCCATCGGACAGGGCACCGCCGACGTCTTTGTCACTGACGGCTTCACCGGCAATATGGTGCTTAAGGGGATCGAGGGAACGGCCCGGCTTTATACAAGTTTCCTAAGGGAATCGTTCCGTAGCTCACTCTTTTCCATGTTGGGTTACGTTCTGGCCAAACCCGCACTGGACCGGCTACGCGCACACTTCGATCCGGCCAACTACAACGGTGCCATGTTCCTGGGTCTCAACGGCGTGGCGGTCAAAAGCCATGGCGGTACGGAAGCCGCGGGCTTTGCCAACGCCATCGGTGTTACCGTCGACATGATCAGGGGTGATTTCGCCGATCGTATTCACGAGGATCTCCTGCATATCGCGCCCCCCAGGGAACCTTCATCGGAAGCGGTCGGCTCTTGAGTATTATTCGATCCCATATCGTCGGCTGCGGTTCGTACCTACCGGAGCGCGTGATCACCAACCAGGAAATGACGGAAATCGTCGATACCACCGACGAGTGGATAATCGCCCGCACTGGCATTCGCCGCCGCCACGTCGCTGCGGCAGGTGAATATACCTCCGATCTGGCTGTCGAGGCGGCACGTGCGGCGCTGCAGTCGGCCGCCCTCGAAGCGTCCGATATCGACCTGATTGTGGTCGCCACGGCCACGCCCGACGAAACTTTTCCGGCCACGGCCACCAAAGTGCAGATGAAACTGGGCATGACGTCGGGCTTTGCCTTTGATGTTCAGGCCGTTTGTTCGGGCTTCATTTATGCCCTGAATGTCGCTGACAATTTCGTTAAATCCGGACAGGCCCGCCGCGCCCTCGTCATCGGCGCGGAAACCTTCTCCCGCATCCTTGATTGGGAGGACCGCACCACCTGCGTCCTGTTTGGCGATGGCGCCGGGGCAGTCGTGTTGCAAGCAGCCGAAGGGACCGGTAGCGCCGCCGATCGGGGCATCCTGACGTCGAAGCTTCATTCCGATGGACGCCACCACGATCTGCTGTACGTGGACGGCGGTCCGTCGATGACGCAATCGACCGGGTATCTGAGAATGGCCGGCCGGGAAGTCTTCCGCCACGCGGTAACAAATTTGGCGAGCGTCGTCGGAGAAGTCCTTGATATTATGGAATTAAAGCCCGATGCAATTGACTGGGTCGTGCCCCATCAGGCGAATAAGCGAATTCTCGACGGTACTGCGAGAAAGTTGAAAATCGATCCGGAAAAGCTCATCGTCACCGTCGATGTACACGCCAATACCTCCGCCGCGTCCGTGCCGCTGGCCTTGGATACCGCGGTTTCCGACGGCCGCATCAAGTCCGGAGACCTCCTGCTCATGGAAGCCATGGGCGGCGGATTTACCTGGGGCGCCAGCCTCGTTCGCTGGTAAAACCGCCTTTTTTCCCGATCGACGCTAAAATTTCGGCCATGATCCCGGCTGAACGACGCCGTGCATCCCTTTGATATTGACGGATTTATTCCCTGGCATTAGGGTGAGTTCTGTCGGGAGGGAACGCGATGTCCGAAAGAACAGTAACCCGCGCGCAATTGAGCGAAGCGGTCTATCAAGAAGTTGGCCTGTCACGCAACGAATCAGCCGATCTGGTTGAATCCGTTTTGAACGAAGTCGCGGGTCATCTGGTTACCGGCGAGACCGTCAAGATTTCCTCATTCGGCAGTTTTTACGTGCGCGAAAAAGGGGAGCGTGTAGGGCGCAATCCCAAGACCGGGCAGGAAGTTCCGATCCTGCCCCGACGTGTCCTGGTCTTCAGGCCGTCCCATGTTTTGAAGGACAGAATCAACCAGGTTCTGTCCAGACCGTCCTCGGGAACCGGCACCGCCTGAACAGATGTCCGACGCCGCGACATCCGAAACGGAAGGCCGGCGCGGCCGTAAATCGCCGAGCGCGTTCCGCACCATCAGCGAGGTCGCAACGGAGCTTGACGTGCCGCAGCACGTCCTGCGCTTCTGGGAAAGCAAATTCTCGCAGGTCAAACCGCTGAAAAGAGGCGGCGGGCGGCGCTACTACCGTCCCGAAGACGTCGCTTTGCTCGAACGAATCCGGACATTGCTCTACCAGGACGGATATACGATCAAAGGCGTACAAAAGGTATTGCGCGATTCCAATTCACGCAAATCGGGGAACAAGGCGGAGGAAAAGCCGGCCTCTGAAAAAGCGGGGCAGGGTGAGCCCGCAATGAGCGCCCTGAAACGGCGCGATTTGGAGGCCGTGGCCGAGGAATTGGGCACCCTGCGGGACCTCCTTAGACGGCGCAAGCGTTGACCTTGCAGTCCCGAGGCGGTGTCTATATAGTCCGCCTGCCTCAGCCCCAAGCCACGATAATGCGCGATCGACGTGACCTGACGGGGGGTAGCTCAGTCTGGTAGAGCACTCGGCTGGGGGCCGAGCGGTCGCAGGTTCAAATCCTGTCCCCCCGACCAACGAAAACCCGCCTTCCGGCGGGTTTTTTGTTGGCGGTCGGGACGGTTTTCAGCCTAGGCAACCGTGTCGGCGTGGATAAACTATCCAAGCGGAAAATCG
>CAYOAD010000208.1:0-6771 GCA_964401845.1 uncultured Rhodospirillaceae bacterium
CAAGCCATCGGCGAAGATGCCGGTGTTGACCCGGTCGGCGTTGACCGCGTTGGCGGTGATGCCGTCGGCGCCGTGTTCCAGGGCGTACTGGCGCACCAGGAACAGCGTGGCGGCCTTGGGTAGGCCGTAGGGGCCGAAATCGGGACCCGGGTTGACGGCCTGTTTGGAGGTGTTGAACAGCAGCGCGCCACCGGTGCCCTGGGCTTTCATGACGCGGACTGCGTTTTGGGCGACGTTCTGGTGAGCGAAGAAGTTGAGCTCGAAGCTTTGGCGCAAGATTTTGTCGGAGACCTCGCCGATCTTGCCCTGCCAGGCCGCGCCGGCGTTGGAGACGACAATGTCGACGCCGCCGAAGGTTTTGCAGGCCGCGTCGAAGGCCCGGCGTACCGCTTTGGCGTCGGTGACGTCGCAGGCCAGTCCCAGCGCCGCCGCACCGATGTCCGCCGCGACGCGGGCGGCCGCCTTGCCGTCCCGGTCGACCACAATGACAGCGGCGCCCTCCCGCGCCATGGCCTTGGCCGTCCCTTCGCCGATACCGCCGCCGCCGCCGGTAACCAGGGCAACCCGCCGGGCCAGCGCACTTTCGGCGCCCTTGCCCAGCTTGGCCTGTTCCAGCGACCAGTACTCGATATCGAACAGGTGGGCTTCGCTCAAGGATTGGAAGCGGCCCACGGCTTCGGCGTCGCTGATGACATCGACGGTGTTTTCGGCCAAATCGGCGGCGACGCGGGCGTCCTTGACCGTTTTGCCGACGCCGAACAGGCCCAGCCCCGGCACCAGGACCACGCGGGGCAGCGGGTCGAGTTCGGTTTTCAGCTCATCGCGCTTGCCGTTGTGGCGGGCGAAATAGGCGTGATACCGGCTAGCGTAATTGTCCAGCGCCTTGGCCGAAGCGGTGGCGAACTTCTCCAGCTCTCCCGCCTTAGGCGCCGGCACGATCAGGGGCCAGTTCTTGATGCGGATGTTGTGGTCGGGCGTCACCACGCCGGCCTGGCCGTAGCGTTTGACGTCCTTGCCGTCGACATAATTGCGGATCGCCTTGCCGGTGCGGAAATCCAGCACCATGCGGGCCGGATCGGCATTCGCGCGGGGCGCCGCCACCAGGCCCCTGAGGATGGGGGCGACGTCGGCCACGCCGGCGGTTTTCCTCGGCAGCTTTGCGGCCGTAAAGACCTTGCGCCGGCCCTTGGCCAGATGCCGTTCGGCCAGCGTCACGAGACCGATCATGCGCTCGTAGGCCTCGCGTGCGGTTTCGCCGAAACTGAAAACGCCGTGTTTAAGGAGGATTAGGCCCTCGACATGCGGATTGGCCTCGTAAGCCTCGGCGGCTTTTTTGGCCAGCGCAAATCCCGGCATGACGTAGGGCACCAGCGCCGCCCGGTCGCCGAACACGTCGGCGGAGCGCTTTGCGCCGTCGGGCTGGTCGGTGACCGCCAGCACCGCCGTGGAGTGGGTGTGATCGACAAATTTGTGCGGCAGAAACGCGTGCAGCAGGGTCTCGACCGAGGGATTGGGCGAGGTCGCATCCAACAGACAGCCGCGCTGGAAATTCACCATGTCCTCGTCGCCGAGGCGGTCGAGCCGGCGCAGGTCCTGAATATCGTCGAGGCGCAACGCCGGCAGGCCGCGCGGCTCGATGTCGCCCATGTCCCAGCCACTGCCCTTAACGCAAAGGACGTTTTGTTTGACGCCCAACACGTCCTTCATGGTCGTCTTGACCGAGGTGTTGCCGCCGCCGTGGAGGACCAGCCGGGGATCGCCGCCCAACAGCCGGGTGGTGTAGACGCGCAGGCCAACGTCGCGGTTGACGCCCTGGCGGGTATAAGCCGCGGTCATGCGTTTGGCATCACCATCGCGCCACAGGCTTTTCATCAAGTCACTCCTATCGTGGGCGTGCGTTACCGGCGTTCAGGATAGAGGCTAAGCAGACCATCCTTGGAGGCATCGCAAACACCGCGTTCGGTTATCAGGCCCGTCACCAGCCTGCCCGGTGTGACGTCGAAGGCGTAGTTGGCCGCGGTACTGCCTTCGGCGATAATCGACACCGTCGCGATCTCGCCTTCGGCGGTGCGTCCCGTCATTTCCGTGACTTCCGTCGCATCCCTTTGTTCGATCGGGATCTCGGCGACGCCGTCGTCAAGCGTCCAGTCGATCGTCGAATGGGGCAGGCCGACGTAGAAGGGAATGTCGTTGTCGTGGGCCGCCAGCGCCTTCAGGTAGGTGCCGATCTTGTTGCAGACATCGCCCGTCCAGGTCGTCCGGTCCGTGCCGGTGATACAAAGATCGACCATGCCGTGCTGCATCAGGTGTCCGCCGACGTTGTCGGCAATAACGGTGTGCGGCACGCCGTGCCGGCCCAGTTCCCAAGCCGTCAGCGAAGCGCCCTGGTTGCGCGGCCGGGTCTCGTCGGCCCAAACGTGTACCGGCACCCCGGCATTATGGGCGACGTAGACAGGGGCTAGGGCCGTGCCCCAATCGACCGTGGCGAGCCAGCCGGCGTTGCAGTGGGTGAGCACGTTGACGGGGCGTTGCTTGCCGTTGGCTTCCCAGGCGGCGGTAATCAGTTTGGCGCCGTGTTCGCCGATGGAGTGGCAAGTCTTGACGTCGTCCTCGCAGATCTCGGCGGCAAGCTCCAGCGCCGCCGCGTGGCGATCGGCCTCGATCAGTACCGACAGCGTGGTGCGCGCCTCGTCCAGCGCCCAGCGGAGGTTTACGGCGGTGGGGCGGGTCGCCAGCAGGACGTCGTAAGCCTCGTTCAGGCGGCTGTCGGACGCATCATTTGCGATGGCCAAGGCCATGCCGTAGGCCGCCGTCGCGCCAATTAAGGGCGCCCCGCGCACACGCATGACAGCGATGGCCTCGGCTGCGTCTTCCAAGGTTTCCAGGCGTACCGTGGTGAACTCGTGCGGCAACAGGGTCTGGTCGATAATCTCGACCGCGGCGCCGTCCTCGACGGGCCAGATGGTGCGATAAGCGACGCCGTCGACTTGCATAGCCGGGCCTACTCTCCTTCGAATTCGCAGAGCGTCAGGATCGGGATGTCCTGCGCGACGATTTTCGCGCGCCCGCCCAGGTCGGGCAGGTCGACGATGAATGAACATCCGATCACGACGCCGCCGGCTTTTTGGATCAGTTCGATGGAGGCGCAGGCGGTGCCACCGGTGGCGATCAGATCATCGATCAGCAACACCTGGTCGCCTTCGTTGATGGCGTCGGTGTGTATTTCGACCGTATCGGTACCGTATTCCAGGTCGTATTCCTGTTCGTGGGTATCGTAGGGCAGCTTGCCCTTCTTGCGGATGGGCACGAACCCCGTGCTGAGCTGATGGGCCACGGCGCCGCCCAGGATGAAACCGCGCGCCTCGATGCCTGCGACCTTGTCGATGCGAACGCCAGCGTGGGGCTGGACCAGTTCATCGATGGTCTTGCGGAAACCCAGCGGGTCGAGCATCAGCGTCGTGACGTCTCGGAACATGACGCCCTCGATGGGGTAATTGGGGATGGTGCGAATACGGCTCTTAATCGGCATGGTTCACGCGTCCATTGTGTCGATGTTGGGGGGAAAGATTAGAGTACGCGGCCGGCGACGGCGTCCAGTTTGGCGGCGATGGCGGGATCGCGGGCTTCGGGCTGAGTGATCAGCGCCATTTCCAGCGCCCGGTCGCAGCCGTGCGGACAGGCTTCGGGCCGGTCCGTGGCCAGTCCGGGTGCGACCTCTTTCACCAGGCTGCGGGCGTTGTCGGCATTGTTCAGCAGTACCCGGATGATGTCCGCGACCTCGACGTTGTCGTGGTCGGGATGCCAGCAGTCGTAATCCGTCACCATGGCAACGGTGGCGTAGCAGATCTCGGCCTCGCGGGCGAGTTTGGCCTCCGGCATATTGGTCATACCGATAACATCGCAGTTCCAGGAACGGTAAAGTTCGGATTCGGCCAGGCTGGAGAACTGCGGACCCTCCATCGCGAGGTACGTACCGCCGCGCACGACGTTGACGTCCAGCGACTTGGCGGCGCCTTCGATGGCGTCACCGAGGCGGGCGCAAACGGGATGGGCCACGGAGACATGAGCCACCAGACCGGTGCCGAAAAAGCTCTTCTCCCGCGCGAAGGTACGGTCGATGAACTGATCGACGATGACAAAGGTGCCGGGCGGCAGTTCCTCGCGGAAACTGCCGACGGCGCTGACCGATACGATATCGGTCACGCCGGCCCGCTTCAGGGCGTCGATGTTGGCGCGGTAGTTGACGGTGGTGGGGGAACGCTTGTGGCCGCGTCCGTGGCGTGGCAGAAACACCAGTTGCGCGCCCTCTAGCTCGCCGAACAACAGTTCATCCGATGGCTCACCGAACGGGCTTTCAATTTTCTCCCACCGGGTGTTTGTCAGTCCGTCGATATCATAAACGCCGCTGCCGCCTAAAACACCGATCACCGGCTTTGCCTGGTCGCCCATTTTTCTCCCCTGGTCATCCGATTATTGTCCGGATTCTTGTCGGTCAAATCAAATAAAAGGGGGCCGTCCAGTGGACAGCCCCCGATGATCTTAGCCTATTTCGCCGCCTCTTAATGGACGTCGCGCCACACCCGGCGTTTCACCATGACGAACAGGCCCGTCAGGACGATCAGGAACAGCATGGTCTTGAGACCAATGCGATGCCGGTCTTCCAGCTTGGGTTCCGCCGCCCACATCAGGAAGGCGGATACGTCCTTCGACAACTGCTCCTTGGTCGCCGGGGTGCCGTCGGCGTATTCGACGGCGTCATCGTCGATCGGCGACGGCATGGCGATTTGGCTGCCGGGGAAGTAGGGATTGTAGGCCATGCCGTCCGGCAGCTCCGTGCCTTCGGGCGGATCTTCGTATCCCACCATCAGCGAATAGAGATAATCGGCGCCGCCCGCCCGCGCCTTGGCCATCAACGACAGGTCCGGCGGCAGTGCGCCGTTGTTGCTGGCCCGGGCGGCATTGTCGTTGGGGAAGGGCGAGGGCCACAGGTCCGACAGAACGGCCGGGCGGGTGAACATTTCGCCCTCTTCTTCGGGGCCGTCCTCGACCTCGTATTCCGCGGCGATGACCTTGGCCTCGGCTTCGGAAAATCCGATGTCGAGCAAATTGCGGAAGGCCACGTATTTCAAGCCGTGGCAGCCGGCGCAGACGTCCTTGTAAACATGGAAGCCGCGCTGCACCTGAGCCCGGTCGTAGGTTCCGGTCGGGCCGGAGAACGACCAGTCGACTTTCATCAGGGGCTTGGTGGCGCCACCGGCCGCTTGGGCGCCGGCAGCGGCAAATGCGATGCCGGTGGCCGCAGCAGCAGCCATCAGGGCCTTGGAGACTGTCTTTGCGCTAAACATTATTCCGCCTCCTTGGCGCCGGCTTCGTCGCCTAGCACCGCTGATGAGATGGAATCCGGTAACGGTCTCGGTCTCTCCAGCCAGCCGACAATCGGCATGATGATGATGAAGTGGGCGAAATAATAAGCGGTCGACAAACGGCCGATCAGAATGAAGTGGCCTTCAGGCGGATTGGCGCCGACCCAGCCCAGCACGAAGCAATCGGCGACCAGGATCCAGAAGAACTGCTTGTAGATCGGCCGGAAGGTCGACGAGCGCACTTTCGAGGTATCGAGCCAAGGGATCACGAAGAGGATCAGGATGGCGGCCAGCATGAGCACGACGCCGCCCAGCTTGTCGGGCACGGCCCGCAGGATGGCGTAGAACGGTAGGAAGTACCATTCCGGCACGATGTGCGCCGGCGTCACCAGCGGGTCTGCCGGGATGTAATTGTCCGGGTGGCCCATGTAGTTGGGATTGAAGAAGACGAAGTAGGCCAACACCAGGAAGAAGACGCCGAAGCCCACCAGATCCTTGGTCGTGTAGTAGGGATGGAAGCTGATGGTGTCCTGCGGTCCCTTGACGTCGATGCCCAGCGGATTGTTCGATTTCGACGTGTGCAGCGCCCAGAGGTGGACGAACATCACGGCGAAGATCACGAAGGGCAGCAGGTAATGCAGGCTGAAGAAACGCTGCAGGGTCGGGCTGTCGACCGAAAAACCGCCCCACAGCCAGGTCACCAGGGTCTCTCCGACCAACGGGACGGCGGAGAACATGTTGGTAATCACGGTGGCGCCCCAGAAGCTCATCTGGCCCCAGGGCAGCACATAGCCCATGAAGGCCGTCATCATCATCAAAAGGAAGATGATGATACCGAGCCACCACAGCAGTTCGCGCGGCGATTTGTAGGAACCGAAATAGAGGCCCCGGAACATGTGGATGTAGACGGCGACGAAGAATAGCGAAGCGCCGTTGGCATGCAGGTAGCGCATCATCCAGCCGTAGTTGACGTTGCGCATGATGTGCTCGACCGAATCGAACGCCATGCTCTCGTGCGGCACGTAGTGCATGGCCAGCACGATGCCAGTGATAATCTGCGCCACCAGCGCCACGCCGGCGATGGAACCGAGGCTCCACCAGTAGTTCAGATTTTTCGGCGTGGGATATTCGTAACCGACGGAATGATTGATGAAGCTGAAGATCGGCAGGCGGGTTTCGACCCACTGGATCGCTTGGTTGGTAAGACTTGGATTACTCATGATGACGCCCTCTAACCGATCTTAATCGTGGTATCGCCGGTGAAGACGTACGGCGGAACTTCGAGGTTGCGGGGCGCCGGACCCTTACGGATGCGGCCTGAGGTATCGTAATGCGAGCCGTGGCAGGGGCAGAACCAGCCGCCGTATTCGCCCTTGGGCTCGGTCGGTTTCTGACCCATCGGCACGCA
>CAYOAD010000209.1:0-6705 GCA_964401845.1 uncultured Rhodospirillaceae bacterium
TAGCGAGAAAGGTAAATAGTACGACTGCCACACCGGCCACCAGGAACGGTTGCCGATTTCGATATCTAGCGGACGTCTATTTCCTTTGGGATGGCGTAGAATATGCCTTCCCAGCGCTCCCAACTGTACACTTCGAAGTAAAAATCATAGTCGGCGCAAACGTCCATAACCATCATGGGCAAATCCCAGTAGTGGTTGAGGAAGTGGTATACGCTGATCGCGAGTTGGGGCCTGTAATCGCGGACCGTTTTCGCCATCTGTGATAGTGCGTTGACCTCGCCAGCCTCCAAATCAAGCTTGATCAGGCCATGGGTCCCAAAGCCTTCGTCCTCGACAAACCGGTCGATCGTGGTACAGGCAAACTCCTGCTCGGCCAGATCTTCCATTTCCGACATGCGAAGCTGGATCGAGGCCTGCCCGTCGAACAACACCGGTAGCGTCGTCGTCCCGACATGATCGTCGAGGGCGATGCGGTGCTCGCGGCACCGATTTCCAAAATGCTCCACGCTTGCGCGGGCATAGGGCGACAAATAGTCAAATCCGAACGGATCGACATTATGCACAACGGCATCGTCCTGTAGCGCCGACATGAGGATCGGAATCTCGAAACCCATCCAAATGCCGCCGTTCAGCACGGTCTTGCAGGCAGCGAAGTCGACATAGTCGAAATATTGAACGGACCGAAACGTGCTGGCCAGATAGTGGCTCCAGCAATGCTCGGGCTCGGACATCAAAACCTTCAAGTAGGTCTGTTTGCTTTTTTCGTCAGCCAGTTGGCTGACGACATATTTGATGGCCGCTGAGTTTTCTGCAATCACATCCTGGTGGTAAATGCCGTAGCTGTTTTCGATAAGCTGGAACCGGCCGTGATCGTCGACAAAGGCCCGTTCGACCTCATGCAGGAGATAGTTCTCGAAATCCGACTTGTGCATCCGGACGTCGTCAGCAAATTCGATTTTATCGAGATTGGGTTTGGAAAATTCCCAATATGACCAGGGATCGCCGATGGGGACGGGAATGGTCGTGATGGATGCCCGGTCAACGCCGGAATCCAAGAGACGGTCACGATCGCTGAACCAATTGGTCCCACACAAAACGTAATGATCCTGAGCGACGGCTTCCGTTGGTGATCCGACGGTCCTGCATTCGGAAGAGGGAAACGCCTTTTCCATAATTCCGCACAGATGGTCCGCAATTTTTGCCTCGCCAACGATCGCGTAGGACGGCTTCGGCGGTATGTTCAGAGGAGCTGACGCGTGCATCGACCCGCCTTGGTTGCTGTAGAATTTTTTAGCGGCAGTGGATAATTGAAATCTTCAACCATCCCTATTTTACTTAGAGGGGTCCGATAATACCCGGTTCTCGAGATTGTCGAGACAAGCCAGCCAGCCTTCGCCGTGCTGGGCCCGTATCTCGTCCGACGGAAACAGGGTGTGGGTGAGCGTGAAATCGGTTCGGTTGGCGGACCTCTCCTTGAACGCCAGGTCGACGCGGGAATCGCTGATCACCGGGGATGACCAGGTAAAGGCGATCTGGCTGTAGCGGACAATCGCCGTGTATTCGCCGAACAGTTGCACGTCGCCGGCCGGCAGGTGCATGGTGATCGAGAACTTGCCGCCGACGGTAAAGCTGCTGGTCACCGTGCTCTCGCAAAAGTCCTCGCGCTGGGCAAACAACCACTTGGACATTATGGCCGGCTGCGACCAGGCGTCGAACAACGTCCGCTTCGGACAGTTGAAGGTGCGCTTGATAACCAGATCATCGAAATCAGCGGCCATTTCGCTCTCCAAGCGCCTGCGTGTCGATATAGGATTCCAGTTCGTTGAGGCGGCGTTCCCAGAATTTTGTCTGCATGGCGATGAACTTCGCCACCTTGCGCCAGATATCGAAATTCATGTGACAGTAGACCTGTCGGCCGCGTTTTCTTTTGTGAATCAAACCCGCCTTTTCGAGGATGGTGATGTTCTTGGAAACTGCCCCCATGGTCAGATCAAAGCGGCTGGCCAGCTCGCCGACCGACTTCGACTCCTCGGACAATTCGGTCAGGATCGAACGCCGCCTCGAATCGGCCAGGGCGGAAAAAATGGAATCCAGCTGACTTTCATTTTCCATAAATGGAAAATATTATATTAGGTATTTAAATTCAAGCAATAATTGTTGATAATTTACAGGTAGTTAGTCATTTTCCAATTTTGCTGAATAAATATTTAGATTTCGTGTGACGGCTTTAGAATTCGGGTCGGTTACTCAAACAGCTATGCCAAAAAAGGAAACCAACAATGGCAAACATTACGCACACGATCAGTACCTCCGTCAAAATCGATGAGGTTATGGCGGCGCTTACCTCGCTGGAAGGGCTCAACAGTTGGTGGACGACCGAGACCACCGGTGATCCCGCTGAGGGCGGCCGCCTCGCCTTTCGTTTTGGCGGCCACGGCGGGCCGGATATGTCGGTCGAGAAGGTGACGGAAAGCGAGGTCGTCTGGAGATGCGTCGCCGGTCCGGAGGAATGGCTCGGCACGACGATCGAATTCGACCTCCGGACAAATGAAGGCGGCGATACGGCGCTCTACTTCACGCACCGGGGGTGGGCCGAAGAAACACCGTTCCACTATCATTGCTCCATGAAATGGGCCTCGTTCCTGCTCAGCCTCAAAGAGTATTTCGATCTCGGTCAGGGCCGGCCGTTTCCCAACGATATCCAGATCGACGGTCCGACGGTGAAACAAGCCGCCTGAATTCGTCACGGTGGGGGCCCGGCGATCCAATTGCAGCGTCGCCGGGCTCCACCTGATGTTCAGATGAAGACGATCTCGCCGTCGCCGCCGGCGCCCGGGCATAAGGTGACCAAACCGCCGTCGAAGGTACCGTCCGGTTCTGACCCTATGCCGGACAGTCAATCAAACGCAAACAACGGAAAACGGAGATTGAACAACATGCCCGAGTCTCGCAACCAGGCTCATCCAAGTTCGACATAGAACGGATTTCTGGCTTGGGTCCCGAGCGTCTGATCACCGCTTTGCAGATTTATGCACAATCACAGCCATCATTCCTTTTTTGGGCCCATATATATAACTGTAGTCACCACTCAGCGATCCGCGTCTATATGATTTCCACCTGTATTGCAGAGCGCCATTTACACCCTTGTACGCGCAACTGATTTTCTCGATTTCTAAGCTGGTTTTCCCCTTGACGGTACGTCCTCTGACGTGGAAGTCATGTGTAAATGTACGGCTTTCACCCTGCTTCCAAGCTCCCAATGGAAATTTCGCCTCTGTATCCCAGGTAACTGGTGCACGACTATCGGTGACACGCCCTGCAGCTTCCTGATCTGAACGAACTGCAAAGCGCTCATCGGCGCCTGATATCTCTACAACCCGCTCATAAATCTTCATATCCTTACCGGCATCGGGGTGCCGCCATTTTAAGGGACCCTTGAGAGTAACGTTGTAATTGAAGACTTGCCCCCTCGAATAGTCATCAACCGGATAGGCACGGTCCACGACGGGAAACCCAATATCTTTGGCGCCATCCCAATCCGATCCTGTGAGCAACTCCATAGGAATAAAACGCTCAGTTACCGAGCGGTCCGGCACACAATTAGCTTGGTCGGCAGCAGCTGTGCCCGTCAAAACTAGGGCACTAAAAGATACAGATAGAATGGTTCCTCGATACATCCTCTTCCTCCCCCTAGACAACAAAGAGCGGCCCCACGCCAATCCTCAGATGAAGACGATCTCGCCGTCACTGCCGGCGCCCTGGTAGAAGGTCACCAGGCCGCCGTCGACGATCTCGATGTCGTCGCGCACCTCGTCACGGCCGCGGCCGATGGCGCGCAGGCCCATTTCACAGACCATGAACTCGGCGCCCAGCGCGCTGCAGGCTTCCAGCAATTCGGCGAACGAGGCGGCGCCCCGTTCGATGTTGTCGCTCTCGGCCTCGATCCCCGAACGCCCGTCCGTGGAGACGAGATCGTGCCAGGCCGGCGGCCCGCCGTCGGGTGTCTTCAGCAGGCCGTCGATGCCGCGCATGGTGAAAAAGAGCGTCACGGGGATGTTGATGGCCAGGGCGGCGCTGGCCATGGCCAACGCGTAGTGGACCTTGTCGAACTCGCCGGAAAAGACGATCAGGTTGAGCTTGGTCGGTTTTCCGTCGGCCATGGCGTCAGGCAGCGTGTGCCGAGAGATCGCTGATCGTGGGTGTGGGGCCGCACAAGGGGCAGTCGGCATCGGGCTTCAGCCGGATCTTGCGCCAATTGCCGCCCAGCGCATCGTAGATCGTCAGCCAGCCCGACATGCTGTCGCCGATCTCCAGCAATTCCTTGATCACCTCGACGCCCTGCAGCGATCCCATGGTGCCGGCCAGGGCGCCGAAGACGCCGCCCTCGGCGCAACTCGGTACCATGCCGGGCGGCGGCGGGTCGCGGTAGAGGCAGCGGTAGCAGGGATTGTCGCCGCCCCGGTGCGCTCGGAAGGTGGAGAGCTGACCGTCGAATTTCAACAAAGACGCCGAAACCAGGGTCTTTCCGCCCAGATAGCAGGCGTCGTTGACCAGAAAGCGCGTGTCGAAGTTGTCGGAGCCGTCGGCCACGATGTCGTAATCGGCGATCAGGGCCGCGACGTTGGACGGATCGAGGCGAAAATGGTGTTTGACGACCTCGACGTCGGGATTGAGCCCGGCAATGGTCTCCGCGGCGCTGTCGGTCTTGGCCGTGCCGACCCGCGCCGTGGAGTGGAGGATCTGGCGCTGCAGGTTGGAGAGCGACACGGCGTCGTCGTCGATGATGCCGATGGTGCCGACGCCGGCGGCGGCCAGATACATGGCCAGCGGCGAGCCAAGACCGCCCGCGCCCACGACCAGGACCCGCGACTGCAACAACTTCGCCTGGCCCGTGCCGCCGACTTCCGACAGCACGATGTGGCGGGCGTAGCGTTCGATCTGGTCGTCGCTGAAGTCCATTGGCGGCTCGGTTCTCCTAGACGTCGTCGAATAGGGCGGTCGTCAGATAACGCTCGGCGAACGAGGGCAGGATGACGACGATCTGCTTGCCCGCCATGTCGGGCCGGGCCGCGACTTCCAGCGCCGCCGCCAGGGCCGCGCCCGAGGAAATGCCGACCGGCACGCCGTCGGTGCGGGCCACCAGGCGGGAATGCTCGAACGCCGTCTCGTTGGCGATGGTGACGATCTCGTCGATCACGCCGGTGTTGAGGATATCCGGCACGAAACCCGCGCCGATGCCCTGGATCTTGTGCGGGCCGGGATTGCCGCCCGACAGCACGGGGCTGTCCTCGGGCTCCACCGCGATCATCTTGATGTCCGGATTGCGGCCCTTGAGCACCTCGCCGACGCCGGTGATGGTGCCGCCGGTGCCGATGCCGGACACCACGGCGTCGACTTTGCCGCCGGTGTCGTTCCAGATCTCCTCGGCCGTGGAAATCCGGTGGATTTGCGGGTTGGCCGGGTTCTGGAATTGCTGCGGCATGATGGCATTGGGATTTTCCGCGATGATTTCCTCGGCCCGGGCGATGGCGCCCTTCATGCCCTTGGAAGCGTCGGTGAGTTCCAATTCGGCGCCCAGGAAAGCCAGCATCTTGCGCCGTTCGACCGACATGCTCTCGGGCATCGTCAGCACCAGCCGGTAACCCTTGGCGGCGCAGACGAATGCCCAGGCGATGCCGGTGTTGCCCGATGTGGGCTCGACCAGCACGGTGTCCGGCCCGATCAGATCGTCGGCTTCCATGGCGGCGATCATTGAGGAACCGATACGGTCCTTGACCGAGGCCAGCGGATTGAAAAACTCGAGCTTGCCCAGCAGGTCCGCCTGACAGTTCTTTTCCGCCATCAGGCCCCCAAGCCGCACCAGCGGGGTGTTACCGATGGTCTCGACGATATTTTCGTGAATTCGCCCGAGGCCCTCGGTCGCCCCGGCGGTACTTGCTGCACTCTCATTCATCTCGTTTGGTTCCCTGCTTCACGGGCGTTCTCTGCCGCCCCATTTCGTACGGTCAAATCGAATAATCGGCTTCGTCCAGGACCTCGCTCGTGATGCCCTGGGCCTGAGCCTGTTTACACAGATCCTCGATGGTCACGATCTGCAGTTTTTCCATCAGATCGAGACGCAGGTCGCGCCATACCGGACGCACGACCTTTTCCGCCAGTTGCGAGGCGGCGCCGTTTTCCATGATGTCGTCGCCCTGTTCCAGATCGTAGACCACGTTGGCGACGTCGGCGACGGAAATGCGGCGGCGCTCGCGGGCGAGGCGATACCCGCCTTTCGGCCCCCGTACGCCTTTGAGGATACCGGCATGCACCAGGCGCTGCATAACCTGCTCCAGGTAGCGCTGGGGGATGTTCTGACGCTTGGTGATTTCGCGGGATTGGACCGGCTCGGGCCCGGCGTGGTAGGCGATGTCGACCACCGCTTCCAGCGCATAGACCATCTTTTTCGAAAGCTTCAGCATGTCTCAGACCGCATCGGTGCCGGTCGAGCCGAAACCGCCGGCGCCGCGCGCGGTCGGGCGCAGCGTTTCGGTTTCCATCCAACGGGCGTGGGCGTGCGGCGCGATGACCATCTGGGCGATGCGCATGCCGCGCGTCACGGTGAAGGGCTCCCTGCCATGGTTGATCAGAATGACGCCGACCTCGCCGCGGTAATCGGCGTCGATGGTGCCGGGGCTGTTGAGCAACGTCACGCCATGCTTGAGC
>CAYOAD010000210.1:0-6691 GCA_964401845.1 uncultured Rhodospirillaceae bacterium
ACCCAAGGTCGGCCATGGCGTTGACGACAAGGTGGCGGCGGCGAAAAACCAGGGAGGCGGATGATGGCGGAAGAAATGTTGAATCGGGCCGGAGAAAGCTTCTCCGCCGAGGACGAACGCCTGATGCTCGACAACATCGGCCGCTGGCTCGAGCGCGAGGTCAAGGACAAGGTGATGGCGCTGGAGGCGGCCGACGAATACCCCCACGAAATGGTCGCCCAGATGAAGGAGCTCGGCCTGTTCGGCGCCACGATTTCGAGAGAATACGGCGGACTGGCCCTGCCGGCGTCGAGCTACGCCAAGATCGTGACGACCATCTCCGAGGTCTGGATGTCGCTGACCGGCATCTTCAACTCCCACCTCATCATGGCCGCAGCGGTGGAGCGTTTCGGCACCGAAGACCAAAAACGGGAATTCCTGCCCCGGTTCGCCACCGGTGAAATCCGCGGCGGCCTGGCGCTGACCGAGCCCAACTGCGGCACCGACCTTCAGGCCATCCGCACCGGCGCCGTGCGCCAGGGCGACAACTACACGATCAACGGCACCAAAACCTGGATATCCAACGGCATCGAGGGCACCTGTTTCGCGCTGCTGGTCAAGACCGACCCGAATGCCGAACCGCGCCACAGGGGCATGAGCCTGTTCCTGGCGGAAAAGGGGGACGGCTTCACGGTCAGCCGCAAGCTGAAGAAGATCGGCTACAAGGGCATCGATTCGGCCGAGCTCGTGTTCGACAACTTCCTGGTCTCCAAGGACCGCCTGATCGGCGGCGAGGAGGGTCACGGCTTCCAACACACCGCCGGCGGTCTGGAACTCGGCCGCATCAATGTCGCCGCCCGCGGCGTCGGCCTGGCCAATGCCGCCCTGCGCGAAGCCACGGCCTACAGCCAGGTGCGCGAAACCATGGGCAAACCGATCTGCCAGCACCAGGCCATCCAGCTCAAGCTCGGCGACATGGCGACGCGCTGCGAAGCGGCGAAGCTGCTCACCGAATCCGCCGCCCTGGCCTACGACAGAGGCGAACGGGTCGATATGGAAGCGGGCATGGCCAAACTGTTCGCGTCCGAGGCGGCGCTGAAGAACGCCGAGGAGTGCATGCGCATCTTCGGCGGTTACGGCTATTCCACGGAATACCCGGTCGAGCGCCTCTACCGCGACGCCCCGCTGATGTGCATCGGCGAGGGCACCAACGAGATGCAGCGCATCATCATCGCCCGCCAGTTGATCGCCAGGAATCCGGTATGACCGCCCCGCTGGCCGGTCTCAAGCTAATCGCGGTCGAGCGTTTCGGCGCCGGTCCCTACGGCTCGGGTCACTTCGCCGACATGGGCGCCGACGTCATCAAGATCGAACACGCCAGCGGCGGCTTCGATACCGCCCGTTCGGTCGGGCCCTATTTCCTGGGCGAGCACGATTCGCAGTACTTCCAGGCCTTCAACCGCAACAAACGATCGCTCTCGCTCGACCTCAAGCACGACAAAGGGCGCGAGGTGCTGGGCCGCCTGGTGGCCGGCGCCGACGGCGTGCTCGACAACCTGCGGGGCGACCAGCCGGAAAAGCTGGGCATCACCTACGACGATCTCAGGGTGCATAACGAAAAAATCGTCTGCGCCCACATCTCCGCCTATGGCCGCGAGGGCGAGCGCAAGGGCTGGCCGGGCTACGATTATCTGATGCAGGCGGAGGCCGGCTTTCTCTCCCTCACCGGCGAACCGGACGGGCCGCCGACGCGCCTGGGACTGTCCATGGTCGATTTCATGAGCGGCATGACGGCGGCGTTCGCCCTACTGGCCGGCATTGTGTCGGCGCGTGAGACCGGGGTGGGCCGCGACGTCGACGTCTCGCTTTACGACGTCGCCATGCACCAGTTGACCTACCCCGGCGTCTGGTATTTGAACGAAGGGCTTGTCACCGGCCGCATTCCGCGATCGGGCCACCCTTACGCCGTGCCTTCGCAATTGTGCAAGACGGCCGACGGCTGGATTTTCGTCATGTGTCTGGCGCCCAAGTTCTGGGGCATCCTGTGCGAGAAAATGGGACAGCCGGAGCTGGCCGGCGACGACCGCTTCGCCGATCAGGCGGCGCGCCATCAAAACCGCGAGGAACTGACCGAAATCCTGGATGACATTCTTTCGGCGCGGACGACGGACGAGTGGATCGAACGCTTCGCCGGCGCCCTGCCCTGCGGTCCGGTCTACGACATCGCCCAGGCGCTGGAAAACCCGTATTTCACGGAGCGCGGCGGCGTGCGCACGGTAAATCATCCCGACAGGCCCGACCTCAAGATGATCGCCAATCCGATCCGCATGGGCGAACCGGTCCCCGACCGTCCCGGCCCCAAGCTCGGCGGCGACAGCGACGCCATCCTGGCCGAACTGGGTTATGACGAAGACGAGGTCGAGGCGCTAAAAGCCAGCGGCGCCGTATAGGGAGGCGAAGCGATGAAGCTCGAGGGTATCCGCGTTCTGGATCTTTCGCTGTTCCTGCCGGGACCGATGCTGACGCAGATGATGGCGGATCACGGCGCCGAGGTGATCAAGGTCGAGCCCTGGGGCAGCGGCGAGCCGAACCGCGAAATCGACCTTAAGCGCGACGGCGTCTCGGTCTTCTTCGCCAACACCCACCGCGGCAAGAAGTCCATCGAACTTAATCTCAAAACCGAACAGGGCCGGGAAATCCTCTACCGCCTAGCCGAGACCAGCGATGTCTTCGTCGAGGCCTTCCGCCCCGGCGTCGTCGACCGGCTGGAGGTGAATTACGACACCATCAAGCAGCGCGCCCCGGCCATCGTCTACATCTCGCTTTCGGCGTTCGGCCAGACCGGACCCTACGCCGGAAAGCCGGCCCACGATCTGGCGACCGAAGCCCTGGCCGGCATCCTCAGCGTCAATCTCGGCCCCGATGGCGGCCCCGCCATGCCGGGCATCGCCAACGCCGATATCCTCAGTTCCATGATGGGGCTGTCAGCCGTGCTGATGGCGCTCCTACGGCGGAAGGAAACCGGCAAGGGCGATTACATCGATATGGCCATGATGGACAGCCTGGTCGCCGCCATTCCCAATAACATGGGCTCGGTTTTCGCCGACAAACAGCCGCCCGAGGTCAAGCACCAGCGGCCCTGGGGCGGCAACGCCATGTACGGCATCTATGCCACCAAGGACGACAAATGGGTCGTACTGGGAGCAGCGGAACTGCACTTCGCCAGGAACGTGCTCGAGGCGCTGGGGCGGCCAGACCTTGTCGATCTCTGCAAACCGCCGCCCGGCCCCAATCAAGATCCCGTGCGGGCGTTTCTCAAGAAAACCTTTCTCACCCGGACACGCGACGAATGGGTTGCGTTTTTCGACGGCATCGAATGCGCCTTCGCGCCCGTGCAGAACATGCGCGAGGCGGCGGACGACCCCCAGGTCCGCTTCCGTGAGATGGTGGTCGAGGACGAGCGCGGCTGGGAGCACCTCGGCATGCCGATCAAATTCCAGGACGAGCCAGGTGAGCTGAATTTCGACCTACCGGAGCGCGGTCAGCATGCCGAGGAGATCGTCCGCGAGTTGGGCTACGGCGATGACGAGATTGCCTTGCTGAAACGGGACGACGTAATCTAGGCGCGTCCAACCAACGAGGAGACACTTCCGTGGAAGAAACAGCCGCCATACGCGATTCCGTACGGGCCTTGTGCGCCGAATATCCCGGCGAATACTGGCGGCAGAAGGACCGTGAGCGGGCCTACCCCACGGAATTCGTCGATGCCTTGACCAAGGGCGGCTTCCTGGCCGTGCTGATCCCGGAGGAATACGGCGGCAGCGGGCTGGGCATCGGTGCGGCGGCGGCGATCCTCGAGGAAATCCAGCACAGCGGCGCCAACGGGGCGGCCTGCCACGCCCAGATGTACATTATGGGCACCATCCTGCGGCATGGCAGCGAGGCTCAGAAATCGCAATGGCTGCCGCAGATCGCCAGCGGCGAGGCCCGGCTGCAGGCCTTCGGGGTCACCGAGCCGACCAGCGGCACCGATACCCTCAGCCTGAAAACCACGGCGGTACCAAAAGGCGACAGGTTCGTCATCAACGGCCAGAAGGTCTTTACCTCGCGCGCCGAACATTCGGACCTGATGCTATTGCTGGCCCGCACCACGCCCAAGGACGAAGTGGCGAAACGCACGCTCGGCCTTTCCGTTTTCCTCATCGACATGCGTGAAGCACTGGGCAACGGCCTGACCATCCGGCCCATCCGGGCGATGATCAACCACGCCACAACGGAGATTTTTTTCGACGACCTCGAAATTCCCGCCGACAGCCTGATCGGCGAACTGGATCAGGGGTTCCGCTACATTCTCGACGGCATGAATGCCGAACGCACTCTGGTCGCCGCCGAGTGCATCGGCGATGCCCGCTGGTTCATCGACAAGGCCACCGATTACGCCAAGGAACGCGTCGTGTTCGACCGGCCCATCGGACAAAACCAGGGCGTCCAGTTTCCCATCGCCAAGGCCTACGCTTCGACCGAAGCGGCGGATCTGATGGTGCAGAAGGCGATCCGCCTGTTCGATGCCGGCGAGCCCGCCGGCGAAGCGGCCAATCTGGCCAAGCTGCTGGCCTCGGAAGCATCCTGGGAGGCAGCCAACGCCTGCCTGCAGACCCATGGCGGTTTTGGTTTCGCAGAGGAATTCGACGTTGAGCGCAAATTCCGCGAAACCCGGCTCTACCAGATCGCTCCGATCTCGACCAACCTGATCCTGTCCTATGTCGCCGAGCACGTTCTCGGCCTACCGCGCTCGTTCTGACGGGAATTTATAATGGGGGACTGACGGTGGATATCAAAACGGACGATGGCGTAACCCTCCATGTCGAGCAAACCGGCAGCGGCGTACCGGTCATTTTTGTCCATGAGTTCGCCGGCGACTGCCGAAGCTGGGAGCCGCAGGTGCGCCATTTCGCCCGCACCAACCGCTGCATCGCCTTCAACGCCCGCGGCTATCCGCCGTCCGAAGTTCCCGATGATCCCGAGATGTACTCCCAGGACCGGGCCCGGGACGACATCCGCGACGTTCTCGACGGCCTGGACATTGACGCCGCCCATGTCATCGGCCTCTCGATGGGCGGGTTCGCCACGCTCCATTTTGGTCTGACCTATCCCGATCGCACGTTGTCGATGGTGGTGGCCGGTTGCGGCTACGGGGCGGGAGCAGACAGCCGCGAGCAGTTTCAGCGCGAGACCACGCAAGCCGCCGAACGCATGGAAAGCGAAACCATGGACGTCTTCGGCGCCGCCTACGCCCTGGGTCCGACGCGGGTCCAGTTCCAGAACAAGGATCCGCGCGGCTGGCGGGAGTTCGAGAAACAGCTCAGAGAGCATTCCAGCCGGGGGTCGGCGAACACCATGCGCGGCGTTCAGCGCCGCCGGCCGTCGCTCTATGATCTTGAGGACCGCATCCGCGCCATTGAAGTGCCCACGCTGATCCTGAACGGCGACGAGGACGATCCCTGCCTGGACGTCAGCCTGTTTCTGAAACGCGCCATTCGCTCCTCCGCCCTGGCGTTGCTGCCCCGCACCGGACATGCCTGCAACCTGGAGGAACCGGCGCTGTTCAACCGCTTCTGCGAAGACTTCATCCGTCAGGTTGATGCCGGGCGCTGGGATATGCGGGATGCGCGCTCCATCACCCGGGGCATCCTGTCGACAACGGACGAGCCCTAGATTCCAGAGGAGGTCGCCATGGCAGATCGCCACCGCCGCTTGACCGTCACCTGTGTGGTACTGGCTTTTCTATGTTTGTTGTCGCCCGGCATTTCGGCAACCAAAGCCTCCGCCGACGCCGGCCACGACGCCTATAACCGCGGCGATTTCGCCGAAGCCCGCAAAACATGGCGGAAAGCTGCCTACAGCGACCCGCGAGCCGCGTTCAATCTCGCGATCCTCATCGAGACCGGCCAGGGCGGACCGGCGGACTACAAGGAAGCCTTCAAGTGGTACGAACGGGCCGTCGAAAAGGGCATCATGCAAGCCCGGCTCGAACTCGCCCGCATCGTCGTCGAAACCGGCGATATCAGTTTGTTCTCCAAGGCCTCCATGTACATCGGCCGGGCGGTGAAGACCAAGGAGGCGCAGGCCATCTATACCGCCGGCAGGCTGTATGAAGTCCAGGGGATTGAATCCAAGAAACGAAACATCCGGCGTTGGTACAATCCACTGATCTTTGCCTGGGGCTATTATAAGACGGCGGCGTTCTACGGCGGACATCCGCACGCCGAAGGCGCGGCTCGGCGGGTCAAGGAAATGCTCGGCTCCAAATACGACGACCAGCTGAAGGACATCGTTCTCATTGTGCGTGAGAACATCGAGGGCAAGCGGCTGACGAAATAGTCAGTCTCTGCCGCCCTCGACCGAACAGCGCTGCGCCCGCCAGCGCAACATGCCGCCAGCCAAATTGGCGACGTCCTCGAAGCCGGCTTTCCGCAAAATGACGGTGGCCTGGGCGGAACGCCCACCGGCCCGGCACACGGCGACGACGGGCTTGTCCTTGCTGATCTCGGAAGCGCGGTCCGCCATCTCGCCCAATGGCACCAGCTTGGCGCCCGGTATGCGGCCCAGTGGACCGTCGAATTCGCCGGGTTCCCGCACGTCAACGATCTGAATGCCGCTCCGATTATCTTCGAGCCAGTGGGGCTGGATTTCCCAAATGCCGGCAAAGGTG
>CAYOAD010000211.1:0-6659 GCA_964401845.1 uncultured Rhodospirillaceae bacterium
GTTGTCGACGTGATTGGAGTGCCCCGGGTACTTCTGACGCACCGATACGACGCCCCAGAAACGGCCGCATGCTTCCGGCGGGATGTAGACGCTCTCGACGCCCGGCACGCGCATGGTTTCCAGATCGTGCCACAGGGTGGCCGTCCGGTTAAGCGACTGAATCATGTGGATGTCGTTGATGGGCTTACCCACCGTTGTCGCCCACATCACGGGCTTTTTGCGCATCAGGATGCGTTTGATGCGCAGCACGGGCTTGGGATAATCCTTGCCCTTGTTGCCGGAATAGTAACCGGTGTACTCGCCGAAGGGGCCTTCCTCCATCAACTCGTTGGGATCAATGTATCCCTCTGCGATGATTTCGGCGTTGGCCGGCAGCGTGAGGCCCGTAAGGTCGGACTTGAAGACTTCGATGGGCCGCTGACGCAGGGCACCGCCGATGTCGTACTCGTCCATTTGGGAGCTGACTAGCGTCGAGCCGGCCAGGAACAGCACCGGATCGGTGCCGACGACGGCGGCTGCGGGCATCAATTCGCCACGTTCGGCGTACTGCTTCATGTGGAAATCGCCGTGCTTGCCCTTAATGATCTGCGATCCCAGGATGTCTTTGCCGAGCACCTGCGAACGGTAGGTGCCAAGGTTGGTCCAACCGGTGTCGGGATCCTGTGTTACCAGGAAGCCAGCGGTGACGAAAAAGCGGCCACCGTCTTCGGGATAGAACCAGGGCGAGGGGATCTTGGTCATATCGACATCATCGCCTTCCCAAACGGTCTCCATGACAGCCGGGTTGTCGACGAACTTGGGTTTCACCAGATCCTGGGTGGTCAGTTCCATCCATTTCTTCGAGAGCTGGCTCATGGAGAGGTCTTCATCCTGCTCCAGGGCGATGGCCAGGCGCTTCGGCGTCGTGAAGGCGCTTGTGAAAACGGGGATCGAATGATCCTTGACGTTCTCGTAGTAGAGCGCCGGGCCCTTGGCTTCCTCGTTCACTTTTGAGATGTGGCAGAGCTCGAATTGGGAATCAACCTCGGTTGTGACGCGGTGGAGTTCACCGGCCTCGTCCAGGGCGCTGATATAACTTTGTAGGCAATTGATCATCTTAGTTACTCCTCGTAGATAGCCAGACTTACGATTGGTGGTTGGTTGCTATTTCCGTCGTCTCGATCAAGACAGGCTCCTTCCTGTCATCATCGCGGCGACGATGTGGTCCATGGGATTGCTCCCCTCGACCTCGGAAACTCTCTGCTTCGGCTTGGAACTCCAGACCGTTTCCGGACGAGCCTGAAGGATGAAAACGTTGCCGCCGGCCGGCATGTCATTGTCGACGGCCCATTCGATGTCCATGGGCCGGCCGTAGTGCTGTTCGATAAGCTTGCCCATGCGGGCGAGTTCGCTGATTTCCTCGTCGACGATGGACTGAACGTTGCGGCGTTCGGCGGGCAGTTCCTGGACGCGCGATTCGTGGTTTTCATGGTCGACGGTGTAGTAGATTTCCTTGGTCGTAATGGTGCGCTGGAGAACCTCCAGCGAAACCTTGTTGACCAGGAATTCGTCGGGCGTGACCTCGCCCGACACCACGGCCTCGCCGAAACCGAAGCTGGAATTGATGACGATGCTGGAACGGTCGCCCGTCGTCGGATTGATGGTGAACAGGACGCCGGCGGCAAAGGAATTGGCCATTTTCTGGACGCCCACGCTGATTTCCACATCCGCGTGGTCAAAATCCATTTTGATCCGATAAGAAATGGCGCGCGCGGTGAAGAGGCTGGAGAAGCAGCGCTTCACGTGCAGCAATAGATTGTCCACACCGCGGATCCACAGGAACGTGTCCTGCTGGCCGGCGAAACTGGCATCGGGCAGGTCTTCGGCGGTGGCGCTTGAGCGTACGGCGACGGGTACGGCGGGTACCTGGCAGCGGTTGGATAGGCGGCGGTAGTACTCGGCGATTTCGTCTTCGAATTCGATGGAGAAAGGGGCGGCTTCGATCTTTTCCCGGATTGAACTGCTGACCTCCTCGAGTTTGGTCAGGTCGTCGTGAGCCAGACCTTTCAGCGGATCCAGGATATCAGCGGCCAAGTTGCTCTCGTCGATGAAGCGGCGATAGCCTTCCGTCGTCACGGCAAACCCCGGCGGCACCCGGATGTCGGCGTTGATGAGTTCGCCGAGCGAAGCGTTCTTGCCGCCGACCAGCAGGATGGAATCCTTGCTGCACTCTTCGAGCCAACAAACGATGGGTGATTGATCTGTCATGACGTTTTTGTTTCGAATTACCTGGTTGTCGTTCGCTTTATTTGCTTTTCCGGGCACAAGCCCCCCGTCGACCGGGTCCGGCAAGTGCCGAACCCGGTCCAAAGGGACTGGTAACCCTTAGGTAATCGTGATTTCGCCCGTCGAACCGTCAACACGGATCATCTGTCCGGTTTTGACGATCTTGGTGGCGTGACCGGTACCGACGACGGCCGGCATGCCGTACTCCCGGCAGACGATCGCCGCATGGGACATGATCCCACCGACATCGGTGACGACGCCGCTGATGTTGGCGAAGGCCGGAGCCCATGACGGCGAAGTCGTCGGCGCGATGAGGATATCGCCTTCCTCGAGCTCGCCGATATCTTCGACCGTGCGGCAGACCCGCGCTTTGCCTTCGACAATGCCCGGACTTCCGGCAAAGCCCTTGAAGGCCTTGACGTCTTCCGGATTGACGTCGGCGACATCCGCCCAGTTCGACAGACTGTCGTTGGTGACGCCCCAAAGCACGACCGTGAAGGGTTCCTGAATGACCTCGGGCGCGGGACCCAAGGCAGGCGGCGGGGCCCACTCACGGAACTTGTCCATCACGCCCTTGCGCCATTCGATTTCCTTCGGCCAGACCTGCGGGCCGCGCGGCTTGACGTTTGTCGCCCAGGCGGTGGTGAGATCCCAAAGCGCGTCCTTGATTTCGGCACGCTTGAGAAACCAGACGTCCTCGACATCGTTGATGAAGCCGTAATCCTTCATGATGGCGGCGACTTCACGGACCTTGTTCCAGAAGATCGAATGGAACCAGTGCTCGACGTAGAACAGATGGTTTTCGACGTAGGGGAAAACCGTCTTGGCGGTGCCGAGCAGCTGGTCGAACGTGGCGCGGTCTTCGTCGCTTTCGATCAGGGCGCGGTATTCCGCCGTGATGCGATCGCGTTCCTTGCGCACCTCTTCCATCGGCCGGTCGATGCTTTTGCCAGCCTTGATCTTGTCGATGTAGACGCAGATCGAACCAAGCGGAATGTCGAGGTTGTCGTTCCAAGAGACATCATGGTGATACCAGCCGGTACCCGTGGAGACATGGAACCAGGGATAGCGCGCTTTCTCGAAGGCGGCGAGCCATTCCTTGCCGGCGTCGGAGCCACTCAGGCCGTCAGCCATCTCGGAAAACTTCTTGGAAAACTTGACGCCTTCGTCGACGCCCAGTTCAACGGCCTTGCGGGCCAGGTTCTTCAGCTCCTCGTCGGGCTGGTACATGATCACGTCGATGCCCGAAATCATCTGCGTCACGCGCTGCAGCGGGATATCGGGGAAGATCGCCTGACAGTGACCCATGAATGTGACGTAAGCGGCATAGCCGAGATTGAGGAATTCGAAGTGGTACTGCCAGCACTTGATGCCGAGGTTGATCAGGTCGTCGTAGGCCTTCAACAGATGGAAGCCTTTCGATTCGCCGAGCGCTTCGGTAACGACCGACATGTCCTCGAACTCCGGCAGAGTGGGGATGTCCAGCGCCTCCAATTCGGCGATGGTGCCCTTCATCTTCTCTTCCCACTTGGCTTCCAGCTTGTCCCAGTTTTCGTAGTAGAAACCGGCGCGCTCCATGAACTTTTCGACGCGGGCGCCGATTTCGGCCTCGTCCTTCACCGGCACCGGCGAAATGTAGACGTAGCCGTTGACCATGCGGTGATCGACGCCATAGACCGGCGGTACGGAAAAGATACGCGTGTTGTATTGCGACAGGGCGAGAAACCACGCTTCGTCCCAGATCGTGTCGAAGGGATAAAGCGGTTCCGGGTAGTGCAGCCCGTCATAGAACCAAAATGTATTTTCTTCGTATTCCTTGCGTTCGGGATCGTCCGTCGAAAAACCGTACTGGTACGGATACATCCGTTCCCAGCCTTCTGTTCCTGGAATGGTCGAGATCTCATGCGGATTCGGAAATTTTAAACCTGACATATAGTCCTCCCTCCTGTTTCAAATCGAGGAGCCGGCCTTATTATTTTTTGCCGTGCCCCGACGCGCCTGAGCCCCCGCTCAATTCCGACCCGCTGTAGAAATCAACGGCTCGGCATCCACAAACGTCTTCTACGTAGCGAGCTACACATCGCAACGCCTGTGCCAGTTCTTCCGCCAGGTTGGAAATATCAAAGAATTCGGTCAGGTATGAAATTTAAACCGCAAATTTGTTATGGATAATTAAGCGCTTAATTGGACGTTTTTAACCGCTGTAAACAACAAAATTTCCGGTAGATTAGAATTCACGCAATAAAATTAGCAGTAGACTTTCATTATTTGATCAAATCATCTAATTTGATAGAGAATCAGCTCATGATTTGATCAAATTCAGAATCCAGAGATGCCGGAATTAGCCCCCCCTAAAGACCCCGGAACCCAACTTCCAAATCAACGCCACATCATGACGGGACGACTGGCTTCCGCCGGCGTACAGGCCGACGATCGCTTTCCCGATATTGACGATCTGGCGGAGCGCCTGAGGTTTTCATTCAAGGAGGGCCGCGTCTGGCTGGATACCGAGCGCGTCACCTTGATCCACCTGTCGACACTGACGGCGCTGCGCAGCGAACTCATCGACAGCGTCGGCAACAGCAAAGCCCGCGGCCTGTTGACCCGCATGGGCTGGGGAGGCGGCGCTCGGGATGCCGCTCTGGCGCGGAAGCTGAAGCCTCATCACTCGGTGACGGACGCGCTCAAAGTCGGGCCGCAACTGCGCAATCTACAGGGTGTGGCGTCGCCCCAGCCCATCCGTTTGGAAGCCGACATTTCCGCCGGTACCTACTACGGCGAATTTACCTGGTCCGAATCATTCGAGGTTGACGCCCATATTTCCAACTACGGCATGTCGGACCGACCCGTCTGCTGGCTGCAACTCGGCTATTTCGGCGGCTATACCTCCAGTTTCATGGGTCGAACCATCCTTTTCCGCGAGGTCGAATGCCGTGCCACCGGGCACGCGCACTGCCGCATCATCGGCAAGCCGGTCGAGGAGTGGGAAGGTTTGGCGGATGTTCTAGAAGAGGATTTGGACGGCCTGCAACCGGAAGCCTTCGTCAACCGTTTCGAAGAGCGGCAACTCGGTCTGCATACGCCCGATGGGCAGGCGCCCCGCCGCTCGGGTGACTTGGCCGATCTGCCCAGCAGTCTGGTCGGCGCCTCGTCTGCTTTCGTTGCCGCCTGCCATAAGCTGAAAAAGGTCGCGCGGACCAACGCCACTGTTCTCTTTCAGGGTGAAACCGGCGTCGGCAAGGAAGTCTTCGCCAAGACCGTCCACCACATCAGCGACCGCGCCGACAAGCCGTTTGTCGCAGTGAATTGTTCGGCCATCCCGGAAAACCTGATCGAAGCCGAGTTGTTCGGCGTCGTGAAGGGCGCCTTCACGGGCTCCGTCGCCTCGCGCCCAGGACGTTTCGAACGGGCCGACGGCGGCACCCTTTTCCTCGACGAAGTCGGCAGCCTGACCCAGGCGGCGCAGATAAAGCTGCTGCGCGCCATCCAGGAGCGCGAAATAGAACGCGTCGGCGACACCCGCGCCCACAAGGTCGACGTCCGTATCGTCGCCGCGACCAACGTCGATTTGCGCGAGGCGGTGAAGGAGGGGGCATTCCGCAAGGATCTGCTCTACCGGCTCGACGTATTTCCCCTGCATCTGCCGCCGCTGCGGGAACGCCGCGACGACATCCCGCTGCTGATGGACCACTTCTTCCACCGCTATACCAAACTTCCCGGCAAGGATGTTACTGGATTTACCCAGCGTGCTGTCGATGGCCTCTATGAATACGATTACCCGGGAAACGTCCGTGAACTGGAAAACCTGATCGAGCGCGCCGTCATTATGTGCGACGACAACGCGCCGGTCGATCTCGCCCATCTCTTCGCCTCGGAGGAGTTGCTGCTGCCGGTCATGCTGAAACTCGGCCGGGACGGTGGCGTCGGCGTGGAACCACAGGCCAGAACCCTGAGCGAGGATGTTCTTGAAGGCCTTCTGGACAACGGCGTCCCACTGGCCGAAATCGAGCAAAAAATGATCGCCCGCACGGTCGCCCAAGCCGGCGGCAACCTCTCCGAGGCCGCCCGCCGCCTCGGCATCACCCGCCCGCAACTGGCTTATCGGTTGGAGCGGGGAAACCGCATTCCTGGATAAGGATTTTTTGGTTATTTAACCCTTGGTTGAAATCACGATTAATACCGCGCTTATACCCATCCCTTAAAGGGCTAGGAACCGCGCTTTGACCAAGGGCCGCAGGTTGATTCAAGAATAGTTCTACCTTACGGTTTATTAGCAAGTCCGATTGTTGTGTCGGAGGGTTCAGGGGGACCTGTTGGAAAAGAATGTTCGCGCTTGGTTGTGACCTGAAACCTTAAAAGTGGTCCGAGACGTTTGAGAGGATTTGGCGCATTCT
>CAYOAD010000212.1:0-6604 GCA_964401845.1 uncultured Rhodospirillaceae bacterium
GGCGAAGCCCTCTTCCGCCAGTCTGATTGACGGCGCGAACAAGTCACGCCAGGGCAGTTTTCCGTGGCTTTGGTGAGCCAGTTCCAGCATGCGGAGAACGCCGGGCGCGCCGACCGCGCGACCGCCGACCAGGGCTTCGAAAAATTTCATCGGTGTGCCGTCGGGCCGGAGAAACAAACCTTCCGTCGCAGCCGCCGGTGCCGTCTCGCGGCCGTCGTAGGCGCCAACTTTTTTAGCCGCCGAGTCGTAATGCAGCATGAAAGCTCCGCCTCCGATGCCGGAAGATTGCGGCTCGACCAGGGTGAGAACCATCTGGATCGCCACGGCCGCATCCACCGCGCTGCCGCCGGCCCGCAACACGGCCAATCCGGCGTCCGCCGCATGTGGATTTGCCGCGGCGATCATGTGCGTTCGGGCAACAACGGAATCTGCTCGCGCGCCGGGACCAGCGATCCAGCCGACAGCCAGCGCGACGGCCAAAGCGATCACACCGCGGACCGGCTTCGGCATCCTGCTCAGCTTCCCTTTTTGATGACGGCGAGCGGCGCCAGGGTCTTGTTGATGTCCTCGAAGGTCTTAGTGAACTGACCCATGTTCTCGCAACCGCCGAGGCCAAGGAGGGCGACAACAAGTCCCATGTGAATGAGGTACCGCATGGCGGAAACTTAGCAGAAACCGCTAATTCCGGCCACGCTTACGGTTGGTCAGCAACAAAACGACGCAAAACCAAGGGTCCCAGCAGGGTGGTCAGGGCAATCACCGCGAAGGCAGCGCCCCAGGCCGTCACATCTTCCTGACCGCCGACCGCATCCAGTATCACGCCGAACGCCAGCGGCCCTAGGAAAGCACCGCCGAAACCGATAAAGGCGTGCATGGCCATGGTGGCGCCGTGATGTTCCGCCAGAGCGCTCATGACGGTTCCGGCAGTCACCGACGCCGAATCCGCCGCTGTCGCTGCGCCGTACAGCAGACACAGAACAACGACGAAACCGAAGGGCAGCGCCGCCGAAAATCCGACAACGCAACCCAGCGACGCGGAGACGACCATCAACAGGCTTATGGTTTTGCGCCGGCCGAACCGTCGCGCCAGTTCGTTGCCGCCGATGCTGGCAGGCATGCCGGCCAGGATGACCAGGGCGCCAACCAGCGTGATGTTCCAGCCTGCCGCGCCGTCGATTTGCAGGCTTGCCGAAAATGCCAGGAACGCCACGACCCACGACCCCAGAGCGATCAACTCCCAACTATGCAGGGCGTAGGCCAATATGTAGCCAAGTGCCCGCCGGTTTGAGAACACGGGGCGGAAATCGAACAGGGCGCGGGCATCACGGGCGTGCGCCGGTTGCTTTGGCGCGGTTGTTAGCCAGACGAGGAGGATCGACACAAGACCACCCAAACCGGTCAGTCCGAATGCCCAGCGCCAATCCAGCCAGGCGTCGATCAGACCGGCCAGGTAATACGAAATGCTGGCGCCGAAGGCGTAGCTTGCGGTGTAGAACGCGACCGCCCGCGAGGTATCCTCCTCGTCGAGCCTGTCCGTCAAAACCTTGAGGCCGGGCATGTAGCCGCCGGCGAAGCCGATGCCCGCCAGCACGCGGAAGACCAAGGCACTCCAAAACCCATCCGCCAATACGGCGAAACCCATCATGGCGGCAAACCAAAGGACGCTGGAGGCGAGGAAAACCTTTCGCGCATCGATCCGGTCAGTCAGCGTGATCAGGACGGGTACACCCGCCATGTATCCGGCAAAGAATATGCCGTTTAGCCAGCCGGCCTCGGTGCCGGAAAGCTGCCAACTCTTGATGAAGCCGGGCAGTAGGGCCGGTAAAACCGAAATACCCAATAGCCCCAGTACCAGGGAGGCGCTCATGACGAAGATGAGGCGGGAACCGGTTACGCTTGCCATACGTCTCTTTTCACCAGGTCATTTTTCGTTCGCGATACTAACCCGACATCGTGGTGTAAGATCAATTCATCAAGGCGGCTGGGAAAGTAATGGAAGGCGTATGACCAAGGAAAAATCCGAAGCCCAGAAAAACTGGGAGGATAAAAAAGACTTCAGCCACGTCGCACCAAAACCGGCTTCGACCGTGCTTCTGGCCCGCGACGGAGACGACGGCATCGAAGTCTTCATGGTCAAGCGCCACCACAAGATCGATTTCGCCTCCGGTGCCATGGTCTTCCCCGGCGGCAAGGTCGACGAAGGCGACGGCGACCCAGTGCTGCGTCAACGCGCCGCCAGCGGCGGCGATCTGGATGATCTGATGTTCTCGCTACAAGTGGCGGCGGTACGCGAAACCTTCGAGGAATGCGCGGTCCTGCTGGCACGGCCGTCAGGATCGACCGATCTGGTCGACGCGGAACGTCTGCGGCAGTTGGAACCTTGGGCTGTCCGGCTGCACGCTGGCGAGGTGACGATGGCGGAATTCGTCGAGGCGGAAGACCTGGAGCTTGCGCTGGACCGGCTGGTCTATTTCGCCCACTGGGTGACGCCGCCGCTGATCCCCAAACGCTTCGATACGCACTTTTTTCTGGTACCGGCGCCCGGCGATCAGGTCGCCGTCCATGACGGTTCTGAATCCGTCGATTCGACCTGGATCAAACCGAGCGACGCCATCGCTGAGGCCGATGCCGATCGGGTCCGGCTGGTGTTTGCCACCCGCATGAACCTGACCAAGCTGGGTCGCAGTGACAACACTGAAGCGGCGATCAACGCGGCCAGGGGAAGTGAGGTCGTAACTGTGTCGCCCACCCTGGAGAGCTTTATCGACGGCATCCGGAAGCTACGCATTCCGGCGGAAGCCGGCTACGGCGGCGATCTCTTCGAGATTTCCGACAAACCCGCGATGTAGGCGCAAGCCGCCGTCAGGTGTTGTTGGCGAATTCGTTCAGCAGGATGGTGCGTAGCCGGGCGGTAATGTCCTCGAACGACAATGGTTTGGTGAAGAAGTGCGTGGCGCCCAGACTTTTCGCCTTGGTGTGGTCCCCGATGTCCGACACCATCGTCAACATGATGAACGGCGTTTCCGTATCGACGCCGCGGAAGTATTCAAGAAATTCCAGGCCGTCCATGTTCGGCATCATCAGATCGGAAACCACGACGGCATAGCCGGCGCCGCCTTCCTCGACGATGGCTTTTGCCTCCACGCCATCCCGTGCTGACACGACGTTGGAGATTCCTACCTCCATCAGGGATTTTTCAAGCACGCGGAGGACGACGTCGTCATCATCGACGATCAGGGCGCTCAACTGTTGTTCGTTCATGGACTGCCGTACTGTTTTTCCTGTCTGGTGACGCTCTATACAAGATCGGCTTGCCGGGGCACAAGGACGTGGTACCTTGCGAATAATAAAAAATTCTAAAGAAATGGAGATCCAGATGACGTCGAACGGTGCCGATATCGCATCCCTATTCCCTACGCTGACGGTTCTGGACCACCCGTTGATCCAGCACAAACTTACCCATATGCGCGATATCGACACCTCGACGCGGACTTTCCGTCAGCTCTTGAGGGAGATTGCGCAGCTGATGGGTTACGAAATCACGCGCGATTTGCCGCTGACGACGAAGCGCATCGAAACGCCGCTGGAAGAGTTCGACGCTCCTATCCTGAAAGGCCGCAAGGTGGCCATCGTGCCGATCTTGCGGGCGGGCACCGGCATGGCGGACGGCTTGTTGGAACTGATGCCGTCCGCCCGGGTCGGCAGCATCGGCCTCTATCGCGACGAGGAAACGCTGCGGCCGGTCGAATACCTCGTGAAACTTCCCGACATGAGCGGACGGCGCGTCATCGTCGTCGATCCCATGCTGGCGACGGGACACTCGGGCGCCTACGCCGTGCAGCTGCTTCGCGACCGGGGGGTGGCGGAGGAGGATATGTCGTTCATGGCGCTGGTGTCGGCGCCGGAAGGCGTCCGTGTCTTCGCCGATCAACACCCGAACGTCCGGATATTCACCGCCTCTCTCGACCGCCAACTCAATGATATCGGCTACATCATGCCGGGCCTGGGGGACGCCGGCGACAGGTTGTACGGCACCAAGTAGGGCTATTCGCGAAAGCGGTCGGTCGCCCGCACCAGGGCGTCCACGATGCCGGGTTCGGTTGCGGCATGTCCGGCATCCGGGATGAGTTGGAAATCCGCCTCGGGCCAGACCCGGTGCAGGTCCCAAGCCGTGGTCATCGGCGTCACCATGTCATAGCGCCCCTGCACGATGACGCTGGGAATGTGGCGAATGGCGTCGATATTGTCGAGCAACTGCGTTTCGCTTTCGAAGAAGCCTTTTCCGACGAAGTAATGGCACTCGATGCAGGCCAGCGCGATCGCCAAGTCATCGTCGTCATAGCGCGCCACCTGATCCGGATTGGGATAAAGCGCAAGGGTGCTGGCTTCCCACTTGCTCCAGGCTCGGGCGGCCTCGATCTGGACCTGCCGGTCCTCGCCGGTAAGCCGGCGGTGATAGGCGCCTAGCAAATCGTCGCGCTCTGCCGGCGGGATGGGTTTCACATAGTCTTCGAAGGCATCGGGATAGACCGCATCGGCACCGGCCTGGTAGAGCCATTGGATTTCTGCGTGACGGACCAGAAAAATGCCCCGCAGAATCAGTTCGCTGACACGGTCCGGGTGAGTTTGGGCGTAGGCCAGCGCCAGGGTTGATCCCCATGAGCCGCCAAAGACCTGCCAGCGCTCGATCTCCAGATGGCGGCGCAATTTTTCCATGTCCTCGACCAGATCCCAGGTCGTGTTCTCGCGAAGTTCCGCGTGCGGCGTGCTTTTACCCGAGCCTCGCTGATCAAACGAGACGATGCGGTAGGCCGCGGGGTCGAAATTCCGCCGATGCATGGGCTGGCTGCCGACGCCCGGCCCGCCGTGCAGGTGGACGGCGGGCTTGCCTTGCGGGTTACCGCATTCCTCGAAATAAATCTCATGCAGGTCCGATACCTGCAAGCGGCCGGTATTATAGGGCTCGATCTTCGGATAGTGCGTCCGCCTCTCCCTGTCCGAGGCCGCAGCTTGCAACGTCATCTATTCCCCCAACGCCATGATCAGTTCGATGCGGGGTCATGTTGCCCGGCCGGTCAGCGATATATATTGCGTCTTTGAGGCCAATAGGCCAACCGTGCGGCAAGCGGAGGGGATTATGGCGACCCAATTGGACAATCGCTATTCGATCGAAGGTCGGTGGATGATCGAAGAGACGCCCGAACTCAGGGTGCAGATCCTCACCCTTGGAGCGGATGAAGAAGTTCCCTGGCACCACCATACCGTCATTTCCGATACCTTCATCTGCCTGGAAGGCGTCGTGGTGATTGAAACGGCAACGTCGGGGCCGGATTTCGAATTGCAAATCGCGGAGACCTGCGCCGTACCGCCGGGAACCGCCCATCGAGTCACGGGCAAGAACGGCAAGCGTTGCCGGTTTCTCATCGTCCAGGGCCCTGGCCGGTACGATTACGTCGTCGAAGAGGGACGGGGCCATGCGTGAGATTGCTGACGTCGTCAAAGACTACTGCACCGCCTGGTCGGAACCGGATGAGGCCACCCGGCTGGCGTTGCTGGAGAGTTCTTGGATCGATGATGGAATCTACCGGGATCCCACGGCTTCGGCGGTTGGCCGAAAAGCCCTTTCGGACCACATCGGCAATATCCATTCCTCCTCTCCGGGCGCAGCGGTCAGCGCCACCAGCGGTATTGACGAACATAATGGCCAGATCAGGTTTACGTGGCATTTCGTCGACGGCGACGGGCAGGAGCGGATAAAGGGCACGGACTTCGGCGAACTTGCCCAGGATGGCAGATTGGCGAAAATTATCGGCTTCTTCGATCCGCCGCCGGAACTTTAGACCGTCACGATGACGACCCAGCGAGTGTTCGTTTACGGCACCCTGAAGCGCGGCTTCCCCAACGATATTACCGCCGTCATGACGGTGAAATTTCTTGGCCGCTTCACCACCGTCAAAGCCTTTCCCCTGGTCGTGGGCGGCAGCTGGTTTTCGCCTTACCTGATATCGGAGCCCGGCGAAGGCCACCGGGTCGCCGGTGAGATTTTCGAGGTTGATGACCGCCAGCTTGCGGAGCTTGACCGCATGGAAGGCACGCACCTTCCGAACGCTTATCACCGGGACCGCGTGAAGGTCACACCAGAGAGCGGTGGCGCGTCATGCGAAGCATGGACGTATTTCAAGGATCGCCAAACCATCAATGGCATTCATTCGGGACCGAAGCCTGAGTACAAGCTGGATCCGCGGTACGTCGGTCCTGCTGAACGGACGAGGCCGTTTTAGATTTCTCCGAGATGCGAGGCGCGGGCGTGCCACCATTCCATGAACATGCGGCATTGCCGGGGATCGCTTTCGCCGGGCTCGAACTGGCAGTGGAAGACACCGTCCAACTCGACCCGTTCGTGGGTTGCGTTGCGGATGAAACTGGCCCGCCAATGGCAGATGCCGATGTCCTCGATCACGCCCCAGATCTTGTAGTCGAAGGAAATGTCGCGCTGGCCCTCGACGGCGTGTTCCTGCCAGTATTCGCGGATGGCTTCGCGGCCCTCCATGGGCGTGCCATGGGGTGTTTCCCGGTAGATGATTTCGCGGCTGAAGATTTTGGC
>CAYOAD010000213.1:0-6594 GCA_964401845.1 uncultured Rhodospirillaceae bacterium
CCTCGACCTTCGCAACGTCCTCCGGCGTGCCGGCGGCGACAACCTTGCCGCCCTTGTCGCCGCCTTCGGGACCGAGGTCGAGCACCCAATCGGCCGTCTTGATGATATCGAGATTGTGTTCGATCACCACCACCGTGTTACCGGTATCGACCAGGGTGTGCAGCACCTCCAGCAGCTTGGAGACGTCCTCGAAATGGAGGCCGGTGGTGGGTTCGTCCAGAATGTAGAGCGTCTGGCCCGTGGCCCGCTTGGAAAGTTCCTTGGCCAGTTTGACGCGCTGTGCTTCGCCGCCCGACAGGGTCGTGGCGGCCTGACCTAAATGTATGTAGCCCAAGCCGACGCGCTGCAGCGTCACCAGCTTGTCCCGGATCACCGGCACGGCAGTGAAGAAATCGGCCCCTTCGTCGACGGTCATGTCGAGCACGTCAGCGATGGACTTGTCCTTGAACTTGACCTCCAGCGTTTCGCGGTTGTAACGCCGGCCCTTGCAGATGTCGCATTGAACGTAGACGTCGGGCAGGAAGTGCATCTCGATCTTGATCATGCCGGCGCCCTGGCAGGCCTCGCAACGCCCGCCCTTGACGTTGAAGCTGAACCGGCCCGGTTTGTAGCCTCGCGCACCGGCTTCCGGCAGGCCGGCGAACCAGTCGCGGATCGGCGTGAAGGCGCCGGTGTAGGTGGCGGGATTGGATCTCGGCGTGCGGCCGATGGGCGACTGGTCGATGTCGATGATCTTGTCGAGGAATTCGAGACCTTCGATGGCGTCGTGTGCGCCCGGATGGTGGCGGGCGTTGTTGAGGCTGCGCGCGGTCGCCTTGTAAAGCGTTTCGATTACCAGCGTGGACTTGCCGCTGCCGGAAACACCGGTGACGGCGGTGAAGGTACCGAGTGGAATTTCCGCGTCGACCCCATGCAGATTGTTGGCGGTCGCTCCCAGTACCTTGATTTTCTGGCCGGGGTGGCCCGGCCGCCGGTCGGTTGGCACGGAAATCTGCTTGGTGCCGACGAGGTACTGACCGGTCAGGCTATCGGCGCTCTGCATGATGCTCTTGGGCGGCCCCTCGGCCACCACCTCGCCACCGTGAATGCCGGCGCCCGGCCCCATGTCGATGACGTGATCGGCGGCGTGGATCGCTTCCTCGTCGTGTTCGACGACGATCACGGTGTTGCCGATGTCGCGCAGCCGCACGAGCGTTTCCAGGAGCCGGGCGTTATCGCGCTGATGTAATCCGATGGAGGGTTCATCCAACACATAGAGCACGCCCGTGAGGCCAGAGCCGATCTGGGAGGCGAGCCGGATTCGCTGGCTTTCGCCGCCCGACAGCGTGCCCGACGAACGCGACAGGGTGAGGTATTCCAGACCCACCTTGTTGAGGAAACCGAGACGTTCGTTGATTTCCTTGAGGATACGCTCGGCGATTTCCAATTGCTTATCGTTGAGTTTGGCGCCCAGACCCTCGAACCAGGCGCCCGCACCATGGATGGACATGGCTGCCACCTGGCTGATGTGCAGACTGTCAATTTTGACCGCCAAGGCTTCCTGCTTGAGTCGCTGACCGCCGCAGGCCTCGCAGGGCGCCGAGCTTTGGTAGCGGCCCAACTCCTCCCGCATCCAGGACGAATCGGTCTCGCGCCAACGGCGTTCCAGGTTGGGGATGACGCCTTCGAATACGCGCTCCGTCGAATAGGAGCGTTCATCGTTTTCGTAGACCATTTTGACGGTTTCCTTGCCCGAGCCGAACAGGATGCCGTTGCGCGCGCGCTCCGCTAGTTCATTGAACGGCGTATGGACGCTGACCTTATAGTGCTTGGCGAGGCTCTCCAGGGCCTGGGTATAGTAGGGCGAGGTGGTCTTCGACCAGGGCACAATGGCGCCCTGGCTGAGGCTGAGATTGGCGTCGGGCACCACGAGGTCGGCGTCGAAATCCAACGTCGTGCCGAGCCCGTCACAGGAAGGACAGGCGCCGAAGGGATTGTTGAAGGAAAACAAGCGCGGTTCGATTTCTTCGATCGTGAAGCCGGAGACCGGGCAGGCGAACTTGGCCGAGAACATGGTGCGCTCGCCGCCGTCCGCGCTCTCGGCGACGGCCAGGCCGTCGGCCAACTCAAGCGCCGTTTCGATGCTGTCGGCCAGGCGGTTGCCGAGATCGCGCTTGATGACGACGCGGTCGACGACGACTTCGATGTCGTGCTTGAGCTTCTTGTTGAGCGCCGGGGCGTCCTCGATTTCGTAGTGCTCGCCGTCGATTTTGACGCGTTGGAAGCCGCGCTTCATCAGTTCGGCAAGTTCCTTACGGTATTCGCCCTTGCGACCACGCACGATGGGGGCCAGCAGGTAAAGCCGCGTGCCGTCTTCCATCTCCAGCAGCCGGTCGACCATTTGCGAAACCGTCTGGCTCTCGATGGGCAGGCCGGTGGCGGGCGAGTAGGGGATGCCGATGCGTGCAAACAGAAGCCGCAGGTAGTCATAAATCTCAGTGACTGTGCCGACGGTCGAGCGGGGATTTCGCGAGGTCGTTTTCTGCTCAATGGGGATGGCAGGCGACAGCCCCTCGATGCTTTCGACGTCGGGCTTCTGCATCATCTCCAGAAATTGCCGGGCATAGGCCGACAGGCTTTCGACGTAACGCCGCTGTCCCTCGGCGTAGATGGTGTCGAAGGCCAGCGACGATTTGCCGGATCCTGAAAGGCCGGTAATCACGGTCAGGGTATCGCGGGGAATTTCGACATCGACGCCGCGCAGATTGTGTTCGCGGGCGCCCCGGATGGAGATTTTTTTTTGCATTCGTGCCGTTATTTCTCTTGTGAACGGGACAACCGCCCGGTTTGGGGCGGAAACGATCCATCATAAATGATCCGGGCGGATTTTCGTCAAACTAATCGCATCCCCCCTAACAATTCGAACCCAGATGGTGGCTTTTAATCAATCAGCGGCTATAGTGCCGCAGGCCTGAAATTGCGGGTACACAAGCACCACAAGATCGTGCTATTAATCTAGCACGAATGAGAACATATAGGGAACATAATCATGGCGGGCAGCCTCAACAAAGTACTTTTGATCGGCAACCTGGGGGCTGACCCGGAAATCCGGACGACCAACGACGGCACCAAGCTGTGCAACCTCAGGATTGCCACCAGCGAGGGCTGGCGCGACCGTAATTCGGGCGAACGCCGGGAAAAAACCGAATGGCACCGCGTTGTGATCTGGAACCCCCAGGGCGGCAAGCGCGGCCTCGTCGACATCTGCGAGCAGTATCTGCGCAAGGGCTCCAAAGTCTACATCGAGGGCCAACTCCAGACCCGCAAATGGCAGGATCAAAGCGGCCAGGACCGTTACTCGACGGAGGTCGTACTACGCCCGTTCAACGGCGAACTAACCATGCTCGACAGCCGCTCCGGCGGCGGGGGCGGTGACTTCGGCGGCGGCGGCGGAGGAGGGGGTGACTACGGCGGCGGTGATTACAACGGTGGCGGCAACGACTTCGGCGGCGGCGGAGGCAGCGCCCCCGACATCGACGACGAAATTCCGTTTTAGGGATCGGCTCGCCTGTTTTCTGCGGTCGCCCGCCGAAGGCAGGCGGAACAATCGATCAATTTACCGCCAGTCCGTTCCTGATTGGCAGACAATAGCGGCGATCCATCATCCGCCACGACCGGCTCGATTGCGTGGCCCATGTCTGCGTAGGGTGGAAAATTGGACGTTTATTAGGTCTGCGCTAGAGGTCTGCCGATTGCCGACGGGAGACATGAGCGGTGACAGAACAATTAGCCAAATTTCAAATGGCAATTGATGTCGAACCGAGATCGTGGGCCCGCCAAAACTCATCGTTTGGAACGCAGCCATCGGCATCCGCCGAAAATTCCGGCTTGATTCGATTTAGGTAGTACATATCGATCGAGCCGAGGTTTTTCACTTCAATCTGACCACGTGGTTCTGTTTCAAACACACCGCCGATCCGGTGAAATGTGCTGCCGGAGATATTGATTCGATCCGGTTCACAAGCCTGTTCAAGACGGGCTGCCGTGTTCACCGACGTACCCCAAATGTCGTAGGTGAGCCGGTTGGACCCGACTATTCCCGCAACCAGCGGACCTGAGTTGATACCGATCCTCTGCCGCCAAGGGTTTATCTAAGACTTCATAACTCGCCAAAGCCGCCAAACGACCCACGTCAAGTAACGGGTGTTTTTCGTTCATCCGGTTGGCCTCAAGTGAACTGGGAGGGAGCGATGGAAATCTGAAACCAAACACTAAAGTAGGTTACAGCGACGCTGAAACCAGATATTGCACAGCAAAATTTTCATCAAATGGTTCCGCTTGCGCCGATCGCTTTGGAATTGAGAACCAAGCTGGAAAATTAGGGCCCATCAGGGTCGGAAGCCATTCAGGCTGGGCAGCCGGAATGCGTCGTACTGACCATCTCAACGATGAAAACAGGCTCGAAAAGGACTGCTAGTTGCCTGACTAAGGACAAAATTCTATTCGAATGAATGCGTCTGCACGTAGCCACCAGCGGACAACCTATTGAGCGTGGCTTATTGGAGAAGCGATCCACCAGACATTGCCGCACGGGTCTTTGATCCAGGCCATTCGCTCGCCGAAAGGTCGATCATTCGGCTCCATCAAAGAGACAGCCCCCTCGCGCAAGGCATGCGCATAAACCGCCTCAGTATCCTTAACACGGAGATGCATCTGAGAAACATTGGCGGGAAAATCGCTCTTGGTTTCATTCAGCATCAATAGAGACTTCCCGATCTGCAGTCTGACGTGTTGAACCGTTCCATCATCATAGCGGTCCTGCTTCACCACGACGGCGTCGAACACAGCGCAAGCGAAGGCAATAAGCCTGTCCGCATTCTTAACTGTGAAGTACGGCGTAACAGGATACTCTTCTTTGGGGTTAAGAACGTTCATCGGCGCACTGGCCTCCTGAGTTCACCTGTTCTCTGAGGGTCTTTGTTCAGAGATTTGGGAGTTTCCCACAAAGCGGAAACGACGTCCGCTTTGGATCAGCCGTTGCCATTTTCGACGACGCCAATTCAAGTCTGGTTAACACTGTATAACGGACAAATTTGCTCGTGACGTCAGGCGTAGATACTGTTGAACACCAGGCCGGTAATCACCGCGATGGTGAACACCGAGGCCAAGAAGGCCAACATCAGGGGAACCCTTACCAGGCGCTTGAGCATCACCATTTCCGGCAGGCTGGCGCCAGCCGCACCGATGACCAGGGCGGCAATGGCGCCCAGGGCGACGCCCTTGGCCGCCAGCGGCATGACCATGGGCACCATGGTGCTGACACGCACGTAGAGCGGAATGCCGATTACGGCGGAGACGGGCACGGCCCAGGGACTATCCGAGCCTGCAACATCGACAAAGAAATCCAGCGGGACGAATCCATGCACCACCGCGCCGATGCCAATACCAAGCATGATCAGGGGCATGAACTTGCGGTATTGATCAAGGGCGTCAAGGAAGAGTTCCTTCTGCCGTGTTCGATTACTGACGAGCCGTGAAAATGCCGCACGCGCGCCGGTATCATTCAGCGGGAACTCAGGCTTATTGCTGCACGAAGGTACGGAAATGGCGTCGCTGCGGATAAAACGGGCGAAGTCGAATCGTTCCAGCAGGTAGCCCACCGTCATGGTCAGGACCAGCGCCGAGAGGGCGTAAATGACCGTGAACTTCCATCCCAATGCCAACCATAACAGTGCGATGAGCAATGGATTGACCAGCGGCGAAGTGAACAGGAAGGTCATGGTCGGCCCGAAGCCGGCGTTGGCCCGCAACATACCGACGACCATGGGAATGGTCGAGCAGCTGCAGAACGGTGTCAGCGCGCCAAGACCGGCCCCAACGGCGTAGCCTTTGCCGTTGCGCGACGACAGGATGTTGCCCACGCGCTCCGGCGGAAGTACTTCGAGAATAACGCCGACGAGAAAACTGACGCCCACGAACAACACTGCCATTTCGAGACTAACCAACAGAAAAAAAACCAGGCTGTCCTGGATCTGCGGAAGGTAGGCGGTTAGCGACATTCGTTGGTTTCCAAGATTTTGCTTTGGCAGTGATACTTGTGAACTGGATGATGGCGGATCAGGCGGCGTTCGATTCCGAGGAGGTATCGGTAAACCCGATGCAGCATTCGTCCAGCAAGAACGTCGTCACTTCTCTTAGGCGGGTAAATTGAGGTCGGCAATGCAGTGTTCGACTTTCACGCTCCTGAACGATCAGGCCGACAGCGACCAGTCTGGAAATATGATGGGAGAGCGTCGACGCGGGAACGCCAATCTCACGCTGGATATGACCAACAGGCGCACCATCAATTCCCGATTTGACCAGCAAACGAAAAATCGCCAATCGGGTTTCGTTGCCGAGTTCAGCCAGGATATTTGCCGCTTCGTGTTGTTCCATGTATGCAAGATCGGTCGGCTGTTCCAAGATGTCAACGATAGTTCTGGAATTATGGAATTATAGCGGACGCTCGATACCCTATTTTTCGCCTGGAAGCGGTCAAAGTTCAGCCCTTGGGATTGAGTCCGGTTTTAGCCATGTGTGGACGGCTCCCTGTTGGCAAGGGTTTTTGTTGGCGGT
>CAYOAD010000214.1:0-6565 GCA_964401845.1 uncultured Rhodospirillaceae bacterium
AGCTCGTGTCGGAAATGACGATTTTTTCCTCCGCTGCCGCGGACATCGAAAAAACCAAAAGAGCTATCGTGAGGAGGTGTTTCATGGACTTATCATAGAATAATTTTCTTAATAGGAAATTGCTGCACTGCCGCATCGAAAGTTGGGTCAATTCTACATTTTCCTGGTGACCAATTGTCGCAGTTGGCGTAGTATTCGCCGCTAGAAATTCATTACACCGAAACGCGAAACCCGCACCAAGACGGGTGGAAGAGATTTCGGGGAGGCGCGCTTCTGGGAGGCGCGGAGCAGGGCCCTTCGGGGCCTTGCTTTTTTTGTGCCCGGGGTGACCTGTGTGGGTGAATTTGGATCAAGCCGGTGTTCGAAAATCGATGACCTGGTAAACGATCAAGGCCCAAATTCCGAAAGTGACCAGCGCTGCGATCACCGTCGTGACGGCGGCTTTGATCCACAGCATGGGCCGGGCCGGCGCGCCGGGTTCATGCCCGGGTTCCGGGTTCTCCTCACGCGACACGCCGAAGGGCAATGCCATGAAAAAGACAAGCCACCAGACGATCGCATAGATTGCGAGAATGCTGGTCCAGGCCACGATCTCAGGCCTGTTCGAGTTCCACCAGGGTGCCGCAGAAATCCTTGGGGTGCAGGAAAATCACAGGCTTGCCGTGGGCGCCGATCTTGGGTTCGCCGTCACCCAGAACGCGCGCACCCTCTGCCCGCATCTTGTCGCGGGCCACGATGATGTCATCGACCTCATAACAGATGTGGTGCATGCCGCCGCCCGGCGTGCGCGCTAGGAAGGGCGAGATGGGCGATTGTTCGCTCAGGGGATGGAGAAGCTCGATCTTGGTGTTGGGGAGTTCAACGAACACCACCGTTACGCCATGGTCCGGCACATCTTCGGGAGCGGAGACCTTGGCACCGAGAACATCGCGGTATTGGGCTGCCGCCGCTTCGAGGTCCGGTACGGCGATGGCGACATGGTTCAAGCGTCCAATCATTTTGTTCGTTCTCCAATCATCGGTTTGGGCGGCATCTCGGGATTATAATGGATTAAGCGACGGGCAGGCGCATCACTTCGACTTCGACGGCGGGCCGTCGGCCGTCGGAGGCCTTGCGCAGCACGCGGCGCACCGCTTGGGAAACGCGATCGAAGATGAGTTGATCGTCACCCCTGCGACCCGGCGATACCTCGCTCAGTGCCTGATCGGCGGCGCGTGCTGCTTCGGCGATCAACGCCTCGCCCTCCGCCTCGTCGGCTTCCTCCAGCAAGCCCCGCACGACGACGCGCGGCGGCAGGACCATGCTGTTGTCTCCATCCAGCACGACGACCACGAAAGCGAAACCATTGAACATCATGCGCCGGCGCGCCTGCAGCGATCGGCTGTCGAGCGCCGTGAGACGCCCGCCGTCCAAACCCAGCCGGCCGAAACGCACATGGTCGATGACTTCGACCGGCCCGGGATGAAGACGTAGAACATCTCCGTTTTCCACTACTGGCGCCGTACCAATGCCGAGGCTGCGGGCGAATTCAGCGTGCTTGGTCAGATGACGGGCCTCGCCATGCACCGGCACGCTGATGTTGGGCCGCACCCAGCCGTAGTATTCGGCCAGTTCCTCCTGAGCCGGATGCCCGGAGACGTGGACGAAATGGTCCTTCTCCGTGATGACCTCGATATCCTCATAGACCAGCCGGTTCTGTACGCGGCCGATGGAGCGCTCGTTGCCGGGAATGATCTTGGAGGAAAAGATCACCGTGTCACCGGCTTCCAGTCCGATGTGCCTGTGCTCGTGATCGGCGATGCGGGCCAGCGCGCCGCGTGGCTCCCCCTGACAACCCGTGCACAGGATCAGCGTACTTTCGCGCGCGAGATATCCCGCTTCGTCCTCGTCGGAGAAAAGCGAGAGGTCATTGAGGTAACCGCAGGCTCTCGCCGCCTCGACATTGCGGTGGAGCGAGCGCCCGGCCAGCACCACTTGCCGGCCGTTGGCCTCGGCGGCCTTGGCGATGGTGGCGATGCGGGCGACGTTTGAGGAAAAAGTCGTCACGACCACACGACCCGTTTTCTGCGCGATCAAATCGATCAGGCTTTGCCGCACTTCAGCTTCCGAGCCGGAGTGCCCGGGCAGCATGACGTTGGTGGAATCGCAGACCAGGGCCAGCACGCCTTCATCACCAACCTCGCGTAAGGCCGCTTCATCCGTGACGGGACCGACCAGCGGCTCCGGGTCAAGCTTCCAGTCGCCCGAGTGGACGATGGTACCGACCGGCGTCTTGATCGCCAGGCTGTGGGCTTCGGGAATGGAATGGGTGACGGGAATATAGCGGATATCGAAATCACCAAGTTCGACCCGGTCGCCGGTTTCGATCTCGTGCAACGGCACCGCCTCCAAAAGCCCCGCCTCCTCCAACTTACGGCGCAAGAGATGGGCCGTGAACGGGGTCGCATAGACGGGACAGCGAAGCTGTGGCCACAGTTGGTGGACCGCGCCGAGATGATCCTCGTGGGCATGGGTCAGCACGATGGCGGTGAGGTTCTCGGCCTGCTCCGCGATAAACGAGGGATCCGGAAACAACAGATCGATCCCCGGCAATGCGTCGTCGGCAAAGGTCAGGCCGCAGTCAACCATCAGCCACTGGCCGCCGTAGCCGTAAAGTCCGAGGTTCATGCCGATTTCGCCGGCTCCCCCCAGCGGCACGAAAAGAAGTTCGTTCGACACCTAGGCTTTCCGATTGCGCCGTTGAATTTCCACCAGGCCCCGCATGGTGAGATCGCCGTCGACGTGCTGGATGACGTCGGTGCCGCCGGCAAACAAAGGCGCCAGGCCACCTGTTCCGATCACGGTCGGCGGCGCTTCGTTGCCGGTTTCGCTGATCAGTTCACCGGCGATGCGTTTGACCAGCCCTTCGATCAGGCCGATGTAACCCCAGTAGACGCCGGACTGCATGGCTTCGGTGGTGCCGCGCCCGATGGCGTGGTCCGGTTTCGCGACCGCGATGTGGGGCAGCTTGGCGGCTGCCATGTGGAGCGCTTCGAGCGACAGGTTGATGCCGGGCGCGATTACACCGCCTCGGTAATTGCCCTCCGCATCGACCACATCGAACGTCGTGGCGGTGCCGAAATCCAAAATGATCAGCGGTCCTTCATAGGTCGAATGGGCGGCGACCGAATTGACCAGACGGTCGGCGCCGACATCACCCGGCCGGTCGATCAGGACCTTGATGCCCAATTCGGCGCCATCGCCGACGACGGTGGGCTCACAATCGAAATAGGTCCGGCACAAGGATCTGAGGTCGAACAGGGCTTGGGGCACGACGGTAGCGATGATGGCTTCCTCAACGTCGCCCGTGGTCAAGCCTTCAAGCCCCATCAACTGGGTCAGCCAGACGGCATACTCGTCCGCCGTGCGCGCCGAACTGGTGGCCGCGCGCCACTGGCAACGCAGTTCTTCCCCTTCGTAGACCGCGAACACGATGTTCGTGTTTCCGGCGTCAATCGCAAGCAGCATCGCCACCTCCTAGAGATCGACAGGTTGGTAGACATCCCCGGCCGCAACGACGCGGCGCCCCGATTGGGTATCAACGATAAGCGCGCCGGTCGGGTCCAATCCCTGAAACACGCCATTGAACTGCTCATGCGCGAGGCGTACTTCGATGGGACCGCCGAGGCCATAGGCGAGCTTGAGCCACTCCGCCCGAATTTCCGCAAAACCGTTGTCGAGCCAGCGGCGGTACCAACCGAGGAAATGGCCGGCGTAATCCTCCAGCACATGATTGACGCCGGCGGGCTCACCCTCGGCGGCCAGGGATGTTGCCGGCCGTTCAGCCTCGGGCGGGAAGGATATCACGTTCAGACCGGTCCCGACGATGACCCAATCGAGCACGCCGCCGCCGGCATGCGATTCAAGCAGGATACCCGCGACCTTGCGCCCGGCAATGAGGACATCGTTGGGCCATTTTAGGCGTACCCGGTCCGGTGTACCGATGGCCTGGGCAACGGTCGCATGAAGGGCCAGCGCGGTAACAAACGAAAGTTGCGCCGCGGCAGCCGGTGAGCAGTGAGGGCGCAGCAACAGCGAGGTGTACAGGTTGCCGGGCGGCGATACCCACTCCCTGCCCCGCCGGCCACGCCCGGCGTCCTGTTCCAGCGCCCAGACAACGGTGCCCTCCGGTGCATTGTGCTCCGCAAGTTCGCGCGCCTCGTCGTTGGTGCTTCCGAGCTGATAATGACTGTGCAGATGATAGAAGCCGGGTAGGTCAGCCGACGGCCCGCCCCCGCCCGCCGGCGATAGCGAGAGCGTCATGGCAGCAGGGCTTGGGCCGCCGCTTGGGCTCCGGCCATGATCGGACCGGGATAGGCGAAGAAGAATAGAGTGAAGATACCTGAGAGCGTCATGATGGCGCTCATTTCGACGCGAAGCGGCTGTTCGAAGGCTTCGGCCGGCTCATCGAAATACATGATCTTGACGATGCGTACGTAATAGAAGGCGCTGACGACACTGGCCAGGACGCCGATGATCGCCAGGGCATTGAGCCCAGCATTCAAGGCCGCCATAAAGACGAAGAACTTGCCGAAGAAACCGGCCAGCGGCGGGATGCCGGCCAGCGAGAACATGAAGATCGCCATCACCATCGCCAGCATCGGCTGGTTGCGGCCAAGACCGGCGAGATCGTCAATGCTCTCGACCATGGTCTCCTTAACCCGCATGGACAGGATTACGGCGAAGGTGCCGATGTTCATCACCAGGTAGATGGTGAGATAAATCAGCACGCCGTTGACGCCTTCCGGCGTACCGGCCGCCAGACCGACCAGGGCAAAGCCGACATGGCCGATCGAGGAATAGGCCATCAGGCGCTTGATGTTGCGCTGGCCGATCGCCGCAAAACCGCCGAGGACCATCGAGAGAATGGCAAGCGCCACCAGGATCTGCTGCCACTGGGCCAACAACTCGCCGAACGGCGACATCAAAACACGCATCAGCAAGGCGAACGCGGCAACCTTGGGGGCCACGGCGAAAAAGGCCGTTACCGGCGTCGGCGCGCCTTCGTAGACGTCCGGCGTCCACATGTGGAACGGCACCGCGGATATCTTGAAGGCGAGACCCGCCAGCAGGAACACCATGCCGACGATCAAGCCGAGCGAAATGTGCTCCATGCCCTGAAAGCTTTTCGCCAGATCGCTGAAGTTGGTCGAACCGGCGAAGCCGTAGATCATCGAGGCGCCATAGAGCAACATGCCCGACGACAGGGCCCCGAGGACGAAATACTTGAGGCCGGCCTCGGTGGCGCGCTGCGAATCGCGTTTAAAGGCGGCCACGACATAGAGCGAAAGGCTCTGCAATTCGAGGCCGATGTACAGCGACATCAGGTCGTTGGCCGAAATCATCATCATCATGCCGAGCGTCGCCAGCAGCATGAGGATGGGATATTCGAAGCGTTCCATACCCTCGTGGCGGATGAAACCCAGTGACATGATGACGGCCAGCGCCGAGGCGATCAGCACCAGGGTCTTCATGAAGAGGCCGAAGGGATCGACGATGAACAGTCCTGACAACGCCACGGTCCGGACATCCGGCCCCATCACCAGCAACAGCCAGGCCCCACCGAACGACGCGACGGTCAGCCAGGCAACGGTCCGCGTCCCGCCGTCACCGCGGAAGACACCGATCATCAGCAGCACCATGGCGGCGCAGGCCAGGAAAATCTCCGGCAGGGCGGGCAGGAATTCGGTAAAGGCTCCGGTCAGCATGATTTCAGCCTCTACTTCGCGGCCATGGCCAGTTCACGGGCAGCCTTCATCGCCACCTCGTGGTTATGAATGACGTTGGCGACCGATTCGTGCATAACCGCCAGTAAGGGCTCCGGATAGACGCCGAACAATATCGTCAGCGCCACCAGTGGCACGAAAATCACCACTTCCCGTCTGTTGAGATCGAGAATTTCCTTCAGGTCGGCCTTGGTCAGCGTGCCGAAGATGACGCGGCGATAAAGCCACAGGGCATAAGCAGCGCTGAGCACAACGCCCGTCGTCGCCGCCGCCGCAACCCAGGTGTTGACCTGGAAGACGCCGACCAGAACCAGAAATTCGCCGACAAACCCGCTGGTGCCGGGCAGACCGACGTTGGCCAGGGTAAACAGCATGAACACCGCGGCATAAGCCGGCATGCGATGAACCAGTCCGCCGTAGCGCGCAATCTCGCGTGTGTGCAGCCGGTCGTAGATTACCCCGACAACAAGGAACAGGGCGGCCGAAACCAGACCGTGACTCAACATTACAAAGAGCGCGCCTTCGATGCCCTGAGGCGTAAAGGTAAAGAGGCCGATCGTGACGAAGCCCATATGTGCCACGGACGAATAGGCGATCAGCTTCTTCATATCCTCCTGCATCAGGGCCACCAGGGAGGTATAGATGATAGCGACGATGCTGAGGCCGTAGACCAGCGGCGTAAAATACTCAGTCGCCTCCGGCAGCATGGGAATGGAGAACCGCAAGAGCCCGTAACCGCCCATCTTCAGCAAGACGCCGGCCAGGATACAGAGTCCGCTGACATGGTGCCAGACAATATA
>CAYOAD010000215.1:0-6561 GCA_964401845.1 uncultured Rhodospirillaceae bacterium
TCGAAACGGCGACCAGATTGATATCGGCCGCCGCGCGGCCTGCGGCCACGGCCGCCTCGGCGACAGCTGAATTTACCTTCCCAAGATTTTGACCGACATCCACCATGACGCTGGCCCTACAGCGGTATCCGTTTTAACGGAAACGCCGCGTCAAATTTTTCCATGCAACACAATGCGTTCACGGCCCCCGGTGTTTCAATCAAAACCTGAAGCACCCTAGCCCCGAACCGTAAATCGTTCGGTGATGTAATCGATCATCACGGCGACGCTTTCCGCCACCTTCAGGGAATCGGTATCAACGACCAGATCAGGGTGATCCGGCGCCTCGTAAGGCGCTGATATTCCGGTGAAATCCGGGATTTTCCCAGCCCTGGCTTGTTTATATAGACCTTTGGGATCGCGCCGTTCACAGGTTTCCAGGCCGGCGTTGACGTAGATCTCATGGAAATCCTCGCCCGCCGCCGCCCGCGCCCGTTCGCGGTCCGATTGGTAGGGCGATATGAAAGCGCTGATGGCGATGAAGCCCGCCCGGGCGAACAGCGCCGCAACCTCACCGACCCGGCGAATATTTTCAGATCTGTCCTCCGGCGAAAATCCCAGGTTGGCGTTCAGCCCATGCCGAATGTTGTCGCCATCCAGCACATAGACTTGGTAGCCGCGGTCAAAAAGGGCGATTTCCAGTTCGACAGCGAGTGTCGATTTTCCCGAACCGGACAGGCCGGTCAACCACAGCACGCCGCCGCTGTGGCCGTGTCTCCCGGTTCTGTCGTCGGCCGATACGCGGTGGGCGACGCGGGTAATGTTGGTGGCGCGCACGGTGCGCAGTTCGCGCTGGTCGGCGTAGCCTTCCATGCCGACGCGGCCTTCGCCGACAAGGGCTTCGCCATCGTAAGTTTTCGCAACCCCGTAATCCGCATGGCGCTCGTGCGTGTCGATTGCGACGGTGCTCGGCGCGCGCACCACGATCTCATTTTCCGAGACCGACTGCACGGTCATGCCGATACGGCCCATGGCGATCTCGACATCAACCTCCTGGCCCGCCACCAACGCCCCGGCACTGCCGGCATCGAAGCCGATGCGAAAGACGTCCGTCTCTATGGGCAGGTCGGTTTCGGGGGCGATCATGGCCGGCCCCGAAAACGAGACATCGCGGTCCAGCACGAAAACCGCCTCGTCACCATCCTGGCTGATGCTTTCGAGTTTGGCGCGAATATCGGCCGGCGATATGACGATGGCGCCGCCGATTTCAGCTTCGCCCCCCACCAGGCGGCCCCGCACTTCACGCGTCGGCGCCGGGGCGTGAGATGCCGGTACGGCTAATCTCAGGGGCAGTTCATTCGTGGCTTCGTTTTTGGTCATTAAGCGTATCCAAGCGTCGATCGAGCCAATAGAATTAAAGTTACCGCGCTCCGGCGGGGGCGCAGCGATTTCCAATCATGAATGTCCGGCGGCACAAAATATGAGGCTAAATCTAGGTTGTGGGCATGATCACAGGGACGGATTCATTAATGTTGATGTTTCGCCGCAAGTCAATCCGGATCAGGTGGTCGATCTGGAAACGTTGCCTTTACCGTGGGCCGACAACGAAGTCGATGAAATTCTCATCAAGCACACACTTGAGCATCTGGGCCAGACACCAAAGGCCTTCCTCGATCTGATGTGCGAGTTCTGGCGCATCTGCCGCCATGAAGCCAAAGTCACCATCGTCGTCCCCCACCATCGCCATGATCATTTTCTCAACGACCCAACCCACGTGAGAGCAATAACCCCCTCCGGTCTTGAGCTCTTTTCCCAAAAGCGGAACCGGGAGTGGATCGAAAAGGGCATGGGAAATTCACCGCTCGGGCTAGAGCTCGGCATCGACTTCGAGTTGGTGTCGGTCGACATGGTGCCCGACCGGCCCTGGCGCGAAAAACTGGAGCGCCAGGAAATCACCATGCAGCAACTCACCGAGGCGGCGCGCGACATGAACAACGTCATCGTCGAAACCACGATCGTCATGCAGGCGGTCAAGAACGCCAACGGCTGAATTGTGGCGACCAAACCGAACATATCCGCGCAAACGGTTCTGGCGGAATTTTCAGCCACCCAGCCCTTCCAATTCAGCCAACACAACGCGGCAGCGTCGACCAGGCAATCGGCGGACGGGGGAGGCCGTTATTACACTTCCTCGCAGCAATTTCTCAACCAGGTCGTTGCCGCCAACCCCACCGTCTTTCGCATCCATTCGACGACGAAACGGCTGAAGGTGACGCCGCTGGAGAAGTGGCGCAGCTCCAATTTCGCCAAGCGCAAAGTCCTGTTCCTGCTACCGTCCCATATGCTTGGCAGCAACGTCGCGACCTTGTTGTTCATTCATGCCTTTTCCGAGCAGAAAAATGCCCGCCAAATCGGCGTTTTCTGTGCCGGGTCGGCCGCCGACATTTATCTGGCGTCGGATTTGGCCGAGGTATACACGCTGTGGATCTCGCGCGCCGAACTCAAGCGCTGGGACGTCGTGATCGACCTCGGCCAGTTGGAGAGCCGGCGCGACGTCGACGTTTGGCCGGTCGATATGGAAAGCGAGCTGTTGCAGGCCTTTGGTCTGACTCCAAGCCAGCGCTTTCCGGGCGAGGCCCGTGGCGATGAATGGTCCAGCCCACCCCGTATCGGGATACTGCCGTTGGCTTCTTCCCCGCTGCGCACGCTGCCGCCCCGGACCACGGTCGAATTGGCCAAAGCACTGTCGGAATTTGGCCAGGTTACGTTGTGCCTCAACCGTTTCCAACACCAGGGCAGGATTTATCGCACGGAACTCAATGGAAAATTACCCAACGGCATCGACATCGTCGAAGCGTTCGACACGATCGGCGGTCTGATCGATGCCGTGCGCGGCTTCGACTACGCCGTCTATGCCGACAGCGGACCGGCCCATATCGCCAAGCTGTTCGCGGCCCCGGGTGCGGCGGTTTATACGGCGGCGCATGGCGATATTTTGCAGGGCCGCTTTACAAATCTTGCCCACTGGAGCGTCGACTTTAGCGGCCCCCATTGCACCGCGCCCTGCGGACTGGCCAAGCTCCGCCTGGACACGGAGGGCCGGATGGGTTGCATGGGATCGCTGCAAACCGGACTGGAAAACCTGCCGTCAACGCCGAAGAGCGCAAACAATAGAGAAGTCGAGCGTTTGCTTCTGGAGGAGCCGGTTCCGTGCGTTGCGGCGCTTGCCGAACAAACCGGGCAGCTTGTTGAATTCGTCGTCGAGGATTTCAATCGTCGTCAGAGTGAGCGTTAACGGCTACGGCAGGTATTTGAATTTTTCCATCATGGAGTGATGGTCTTCCACCACCTTGTCGATCTGCGTTTTCGACAGCGTTTCCTTCCACTGCCCGGCCTTACCCGTGCGAAAGAAACGCTCGGCGTGGACGCTGGTTTCAACAAATCCCTTCTCGTCTTCCTGGGCGCGAAGCTGGCGAAAGGACGAAAACTTGATCGCGCGTTTGATCCGTTCGGTCGGCGGCTTGAGGCCGAGAAATCTGGCAGCCCCCTTAAATGTCGGAAGTGTTTTGTAGAGCATGTCCTCATAGCGCATGACGTGAAGAAAATCGCTGGCGCCGCTCGCCGTCCAGCTTTCAACATGGGTCGACCAGGACGACACGTGGTAGGGAACTTCATCGTCACCGCCACCGCCGTCGAATGAGGAATCGGCCATCCAGTCGATCGCTTCATCGATGCTGATGCCGAAGTGCGGCGCCATGGAAATACAGACGTCCAGCGGATTACGGATGATGTAGAAGGCGCCCGAAGTGTAATCCATAGTGATTTGCGGCACCCCGAGGTATTCGCCCAGATAGCAGTGGGTCTTGACCATCACGGTATCGGGCGAGCTCTGGGCCAGAGCCTGATGGGCTTGGGGCCGCAGGGCGGCGATCTCTTGTTCCGTCAATTCACCGAGTGGTTTCGGCGAGACGTGTTGAAACAGGTGAAGCTGAGTGTCGCCCTTGGTGAACTGCGCCAGGTTTTCGATGGCGTTGGGCTTGTCGGCGTTGGTCAGCAGATTCTGCAAAAAGGCCCTGAGCCAAGTGTTTCCCGACTTCGGATACGATGCCAGCCAAAGAATTCCACTCATTTTTCAATCCAACATCCGAACTCGTGTCACGTCCCTCGAATAACCGATGGCCGCGAAGGTCTGTATATATCGGAACCGTTTGCGCCGGCCAAAAAAAAGAAGAGCGGGCCGAAGCCCGCTCTTCCCTGATTACAATCGCCCGTATGGGGCGGGATGCAATTCTAGAAGAACAACGCGGTGCCCACGATGATGGACGTGGCGTCGTTTTCGTTCGCCGCCGCATTGGCATTGTCTTCAAGCTTGGTGTTTTCGATACCAGCCGAGAACGAAATGCCCGGACCAAAGGTGTACGAACCGCCCAGGTGCCAGGTTTTACGCTCATCCGAACCGGCGCCGGTGCCAGCTTCGTCTTCGGTGTTGCCGTAGGCAGCGCCGACAGTCCACGGACCGGTCGAGTAGGTCGCACCGATGTTCCAGTTGGTGTTATCGGTGTTCGCCGCACTCGTGCCCTGGTTATCCTTGGAATAACCAGCGCCAATTTTGACGCCGGACATGGAAACGTCACCACCGATCGACCATACCTTGAAGTCTTCCGAGCCTGCAGCGGCCACTTCGAGGTCAGCCTTCTGGTAGGTGGCGGAGATGTTGTAGGAAGCGCCGCCGGCCTTGCCGCCGACTTCCGCACCGACTTCCCAGATGTTCGACTGATCGTTAGCGTTGTTGTCGGCTTCCGGACCGGAGTACGAACCGCCGCAACCGCCGGTGGCTTCTTCACAGCTGTCCCAAGTGTAGGACGCGCCAACGCGGAACATGCCGCCAATCTTCGGCGAGAAGTAGGTGATCTTTTCGTTATCACCAGAGGCATCGCCGTAGAAGATGTTGGCAGCGTTGCCGCCCTGGCTGAAGTGACGGAAGTTGGACGTCCAAACGCTGGTCCAACCGCCGAGCACGCCAGGCGCACCGCGAACCATCTTCAAGTGGGCACCGTTCTCCGCACCCATGATGATGTCGCCGAAGGCACCCTTGAACTCGATGTAGGATTCGTCGATTTGGTCGCCGCAAGACTCAGCTTCGAGCTGAACGTTGACGCCGACGGTCACGCCGTTATCGAGAGTGGTGCTACCGGAGAATGCAATTTCCGCCTCACGGGAGAGACGGATGCTGTGCTGGTTGGCACCAGGCTGGCCAGCGGAATCGTCTTGACTGGTGTGGACGATCAACTGGTGGAAATAACCGCTTACGCCGACCTTAATCGGGTCTGCAGCGAAAGCAGGGGTCGCAAGAGCGCCAGCAGCCACAAGAGCCGAAGACGCAAAGAGAATCTTTTTCATATTAAACTTCCCTCTCAACACAAAACAGTTTCTGTTTTGCCACATAGGCCGCCCTTTATTCCGAACAACGAGGCTTATAACCGGGCCTCTCAATTAGTGTTTCCGAACATCGGGCCGTTTTTCGGATCTTCCGAACCGGTTGATGCTTGAACTCAAATACGCAAATTCAAGTCAACCGGATAACCGAAGAACCGGATGTAGGATGAAAGATACTCGCCAAAGCGCGCGCAAATCAACGGCCTTGGGGGCGGATGGGTGTTTTCTTGCAATAGTGTGGCAATTTTGTCTCACCACTCTTCGGGTTATTCGATGTCGGTTCAACCCAAAGCCCTATCCCGACCAGCGCATTCATGCAATCCGCAGCGCCGCTGTCACCTGTCTACGGCATGAGGTTGCCGCCGGACGGGCACGCCGGTATTCGATCTGAAACGCCCTTTCTCGGCCGGCTGCAGCGGGCGCCGGCGGCGGTCCGTTCAAAGTCGAAATTTTCAGCCGTGGATCACGAACAATCTGTTTTGCGCGCCGCAACGATAGGCTATCTTTCACCATATTTAGGGTGCTATACGTGCTCGGCAGGATTTAGTTGTTTGTCCGGTGGCGACTAAGGTGGCAACAGCCAGCGGAAAAAACATTCGGTAGCAAGCGAGCGAGGATTTTCCGCGCAATGGATTTCAGAAACGGATTTTCGCGATTGAACATAGGATTCAACCGCCTCATCGGGATATTCCTGCTCGCGTGGAGAGCGGCTTGCTCGGCCATCGAGACCGAACGGGCGCCAACCCCCTTGACGCAAAGTGAATACGGTAAGGATCAGGCTGGCCTGTTTGGCTCACGCGGTGTCAACGTCTTCGGCGGCAAGGAGGACAGCGGCGGCGGCGGCGGCGGCATCGGCGTCAACAGTTACCTGTGGCGGGCCTCGCTGGACACGCTTTCCTTCATGCCGTTGTCTTCCGCCGACCCGTTTGGCGGCGTGATCATCACGGATTGGTATTCGCCCCCGGAATCCCCGTTGGAGCGCTTCAAGATGACGGTTTACATCCTCGACCGGCGGCTCCGCGCCGACGCTCTGAAGGTTGCCGTTTTCCGCCAATCCAGGGTAGCGCGCAACGCCGGCTGGAACGATTCGGAGGTCGCCTCGACAACCCCCATCGAACTTGAGGACGCCATCCTTTCTCGGGCCCG
>CAYOAD010000216.1:0-6418 GCA_964401845.1 uncultured Rhodospirillaceae bacterium
TAAATGGGGACAGGTACACTTTTTCACACACTGTGAAAAAGTGTACCTGTCCCCATTTATTCGTCTTACCTAAACGCCGGCTCGTCGAAGCTTCTGAGCTTGCGTGAATGCAGGGCGTGTTCGGCGACGTTCTCGCGCATGGCGTTGAGCGTCTCGACGCCGATCTTCAGGTGCTGGCTGACGCGTTCCTGGTAGAAGGCGTTGGCCATGCCGGGCAGCTTGATTTCGCCGTGTAGCGGTTTGTCCGACACGCAGAGCAAGGTGCCGTACGGCACGCGCAGACGGAAGCCGTTGGCGGCGATGGTGGCGCTTTCCATGTCGACGGCGATGGCGCGTGACTGGTTGAAGAATTCCGCCAGCTCGTCGTAATGCAGTTCCCAGTCGCGGTCATCGGTGGTGACGACGGTGCCGGTGCGCAGGCGCTGCTTCATCTCCGCCCCCTGGACTCCGGTAATGCGGCTGAAGGCGGCGGTCAGCGCGACCTGGACCTCGGCAATCGGCGGCACCGGCACGCCGGTCGGCAGATCGTTGTCCAGGACATGGTCGAGCCGCGAGTAGGCGTGCGCCAGAACGTAGTCGCCCAGGCGCTGGCTGCGCCTGAGGCCGCCGCAATGGCCGATCATCAGCCAACAGTGCGGCCGCAGGACGGCGATATGATCGGTGATGGTCTTGGCGTTCGACGGGCCGACGCCGATGTTGACCAGCGTGATGCCCATGTGATCGTCGGTAACGAGGTGGTAGGCGGGCATCTGCGGCAGTTTTTCCACCGGCGTCCCCGATGACTCTTCGTCGGTCAGGCGCGGGTTTGTCGTGACGGCATTGCCCGGTTCGACAAACGCCCGGAAGGTGTCGCCCTTCGATACTTCATTGCGGCCGTAGTCGACGAATTCGTCGACGTAGCGCTGGTAATTGGTAAACAAGACGAAGCGCTGGAAATGCCTTGGCGACGTGCCGGTGTAGTGACGGAGGCGCGAAAGCGAGAGATCGACGCGTTCGGCTCCGAAAAGGGCCAAGGGCTTCGCTTCGCCGGGCGCCGCCCGGCGCGTGCCGTTGGCGATGCTGTCGTCGATGCGCGAGAGATCTGGCAGATGGAACATGTCCGCCAGCAGCGGCACTTCATCGGCATTGAGATCGGCGGTCAGCGATTCCATGGCGAAGGTCAGTGGAATCTGGCGGTCGGAAATGCCGACCTGGATGGGGCCGCCGTGGTTCTCCATCAGCAGCCGCAGCTGCTCCAGATAATAGCTGCGGAAAAGCGCCGGTTGGGTGACCGTTGTGCCGTAGATACCGGGCTCGGATACCGCACCGTAGGCCAGGCCGCTTCGCGTGCCGGTTACGACCGACGGCACCTCGATCCCGATGTAGGGATAGCAGGCGTCGACCTTCGCGAGGTCCTGCTCCCCGGCGACGAAGCGGTCGAAGTGCTTTTGCAGCAGGCCGCAGCCATCGGCGTAGATTTCATGCAGGCGGGCCACCGCTTCTTCGGGATCGGTATAGGGGCGCAGCTCCCTGATTTCATTATCGGGCACGTTTTGCTTTCTCAATTGTCGTCGAAGGTGATGCCCAATGATGCCTGATCAACGGCGTGAGCACAATTCCCGCGCAGAAAAAATGGTTGTAAAAAAACTCTGGACCTGTCTACGGCTTCATAGTTGATGGTACCGGCTTTCCAACCTCCAACGTGTAAGGAAAGACAATGACCGAATTCAAAAGCAGCCGCATCGAGGTATCTCACGTTCAGCACCTGGAAGGCGCGACGAGCGACATCTTCCCCTTGCTTTGCCCGACCCGGGAATACGACTGGATCGAAAGCTGGGCCTGCGATCTGATCTATTCCAACTCTGGGCTCGCCGAGACCAACTGTGTCTTCTCGACCGAACTACCCGACGGCGGACGTGAACACTGGATCGTCAACCGCTTCGAGCCCAACCGGATGATCGAGTTCGTGAAGTTCGCCGCCGGCCTTTATGTAGTGAAATACGACATTACGCTCTCGCCTTTGCCGGACGGCCGTAGCGTGGCGGTTTGGAGCCAGATCATCACGGGCCTCTCGGAAGCCGGCAACGAAATCATCGACAACTTCGACCGCGATGCGTTCCACGCCAAGTTCGAACGCGTCGAAAAGGAGTTGAACCACTTCCTCGCCACGGGCCAAATGCTGGTCGCTGCATAAGGGAAACAGATGACGACCGTTGGAAGGCTGGCCCGGCGATACGGGTTGTCGCGGAGCACGTTGCTCTATTACGACCGGGAGGGCGTGCTGGTCCCTTCCGGACGGTCGGCAAAGGGGTATCGCGTCTATTCCGACGCCGACGCCGAGCGGCTCGAGTTGATTTGCCTCTATCGCAAGGCCGGCCTTTCACTGGACGCCATCAAACAGGTGCTCAAACCCAGGGGCCGCGATCTGAACGCCGCGCTCAACAAGCGCCTGGCCGAGTTGAACGAGGAGGCTGACCGGCTGCACGAACAGCAAGCCTTGGTATTGTCCCTGCTCAAAAGGGAGCCGCCTGAAATGCCGGCCCGGCTAGATCGTCAGGGCTGGTCCGACACCCTGGCAGCTTCGGGTTTCAGCGATGAGGACATGCACGCCTGGCATGTCGGCTTCGAAAAATCGGCTCCCAAAAAACATCAGTCGTTTCTCGAATACCTTGGCATTCCAGAGGACGAGATAAAGGAAATTCGGCGTTGGTCGAAGGATGGCCGGTAACACGGTGCCGGCCTGGAATTACTGTTCCCTGCGCTGAATGCCGAACAATTCAACTTTTTCGGCTTTGCCGCGTAATTCATAGCCGCCGAGTTCGACCGCCTCCAATTCATCCGGAACATTAGTGTTTCTGATGACATCGGCGGAGGCGACGAGGTTGTAGCCCAGTTCCCGGCAGGTTTTTTCCAACCGCGCGGCCGTATTCACCGTGTCGCCAAAATAGGAAATCTGCCGTTTCGAATCTCCGGTAAAGCCGGCCACGACGCGGCCACAGTGCAGACCCGCCCGAAATCCCGGTACCCGCCCGAAACGCTTCTGATAGACCTCCGCCCGCCTGGTGATGATGTCTTCGGTGGCGAAGAAGCAGCGCAGACAGTTGGCGTTTCGCAGGCCGACCGCCAGCGGCCAGGTAATGACGATCTCATCGCCGATGTAGCGGTGCGCCTCGCCGTTGTGATCGAGGATGGCTTCATCAATGTCAAAATAAAACGTCGAAATCAGGTCATAGGCGCCCAAGTCGCCGAGTTCCTCCGCCATCTGTGTCGACGCTTCGATGTCGAGAAACATAAAGACGCGTTCCTCGTAGATACCTGTTCGGTAGCGGCCCAGGATAACGTTGCCCAGCTGCCGGGCGCCGAAGACGCGCCGGATGGTGACGAAAAACAGCAACAGCGAGATCATCAAGAAGGTGGTGACGATGTCCAACATCAACGCGGTGTCGTAGTCGATCTGGTAACCGAAATAGGTATCGCGCCCGGCCTCCGGATAGGCCCAGGTCTCGTAAAGCACGACGACGGCGGTGATGGTGACGAGGTAGACCGCGATACTGAGCGTCAAGCTCACCAGAAAATGTGCGCGCCTGATTGCTCGGCCATAGCGGCCCTCGACGAAAAGCAACTCGTACGATGCAAGCACAGCGCCGACCAAAGCGCCGAGGACTGCTGCTTCCAGGAGATTTCGGTTGCTCACCTCCTGTCCCATGAGCGTTGATACGAAAAGAATCGAAGTAACTATCAGCGCCGCCAAACTGACGGAAACGGCGGCGACGCTCCGCAGGCGGGCGATTGTTCGGTTGGAAACCACCATGTCAGACCACGTACTCCGGGGGACTCAACCGCGCCATGATATTCCGGCCGGCGGTTCCTGTCGCCCCACCAAGCGCTTGTAATATTCTTTCGAATTTGGGCAACATTTCGCAAAATTCGTACATAAAACTACTTCCCAAGGTTACCCTGTGCTAGGGTTTGAATACGGATACTAGTTGGGGTATCGATCAGTAGGGAGGGCAGGTAACTGTATGGATCCACCGGACAGTTGTTTCGCCCCCTCTTATGAGGGCGGACGGTAAGCGACGAAGTCTTCCGCGAAATTTTGAAACTCGATGCTTTCACGATTTCAACCGAATTTCGCCGCCCCGCTGACAACCTGACTACGGACCTACGGACGGCAAAGTCCGTCCTGTATCGAGATCCCGGCTTACCAGTTGGGACACGGCTATTAGGCCAAATACAAGAGCAGCCCCGCCCGGGATAAAATCCGAGACGGGGCTTGCTTTTTGCCGAATCCGACAAAAATTCTTATCCGATGAACAACGTTTTGAAATGGGGGCCGAAGATGGGTGTACATCATGACAAGTCGTTTCCGGGTGAGGGCTTGAAGTACCGCAAGGCGCGGGACGAGCTGCTGGCGGCGGAAAAAGCGCTGCGGCGGCAGGTGGCGGATGTCGCTGAAATGCGGAAAAACCTGCCGGCGGGCGGAGCGCTTCCCGTCGATTACGTATTTGATGAGGGCGGCGCGGACATCGCCGATAGCGATACACTTAAACAGACGCGATTTTCCGAACTTTTCGACGACGATAAGGACAGCTTGATCGTCTACAGCTTTATGTACGGGCCCAGTGCCGACAACGCCTGTCCCATGTGCACCTCACTACTCGACAGCCTGAACGGCGCCGCGCCCCACGTGACGGACCGGGTGAACCTGGCGGTCGTCGCCCGCTCGCCGATCAGCCGGATCCGGGATTGGGGCCGGGCGCGCGGCTGGAATAAACTGCGGCTGCTGTCATCGGCGAACAACACCTACAACATCGACTATTTCGCGGAAGGCCCGGAGGGCGATCAGTGGCCCGACATCAACGTCTTCGTGCGCCGCGACGACGTCATTTACCACCACTACAACGCCGAACTGTTTTTTGCCGAGGCCGAGGACGGCCAGCATCCCCGCCACGCCGATATGATCTGGCCGCTGTGGAATCTTTTCGATCTCACGCCCGACGGCCGCGGCGACGGCTGGTTCCCGAAACTGGATTACGGCTAGGGCAGTCAGCCCGCCAGGGCTTCAGCGTCCGTTTCACTCTGCGGCGGGCGGCGTTCGGCGCGGGGGGTGTGGCCGAAGTGGTCGCGGTAGCACTTGGTGAAGTGTGACGCCGAGACGAAGCCGCAGGCCAGCGCCACCGCCAGGATTGAAAGATCGGTCTGCAGCAGCAGCAATCGCGCCCGGTTGAGGCGAAGCTCCAAATAATAGCGCGTCGGCGTCTTGTCGAAATACTTGCGGAACAAGCGTTCGAGGTGGCGGGTGGAAAGGCCCGCCGCGTCGGCCAACTGGGCGCACGATTGCGGCTCTTCCAGATTGTCCTCCATGTGGGCGACAATGGACAAAAGCTTGGGATGGCTGGTACCGAGGCGGAACCTGAGTGGCATGCGCTGGTGGTCGTGACGATCGCGAATGCGTTCATGGAGCAATTGGTCGGCGACCTGCGAGGTGACCTCGTGGCCATAATCCATGGTGATGATATTGAGCATCATGTCGAGTGAAGCCGTGCCGCCGGAGCAAGTGAAACGGTCTCGGTCGATCTCAAAGAGTTCCGAGGTGACCTCCAGATCGGGATAACGTTCGGCGAATCCGGCGAGGTTTTCCCAATGAATGGTGCATCGGTAAGTGTTGAGCAGACCGGCTCGTGCCAGGACGGCGCTACCGGCGCATAACGCACCCAGCTTGGCGCCGCGCGAGCCCAGCCGGCGCAGCCAGCCGAGCGATCTGCGGTCATCATAGCTGTGTGAGCCGAGGCCCCCGCAGATGATAACAAACGGGTGCTTGTCGATTTCCGAGATGGCTTGGTCGGCGGGCATTTCGATGCCGTTGCTAGCGGCCACTGGATTGCCATCGATGGAAAACAACTTCCATTCATAAAGCCTGTGACCGGTAACGTACTGCGCGAGCCTCAGGGGCTCGATGGCCGATGTCAGCGCAATCATCGAGAAGTTGGGCACCATGAAAAATCCGATGCGCCTCGGAACATTGCCGCCGTCTAGCCGTTCCATGATTTAAGCGCTCCACCCTTTAGCCACCGAAAGCGTGATTGTCACCGCCGAATGATACTCTAAAGCGTGTCGTTGTCTGGCTAAAAAATGTCGCGGCGGCGCTAGCGGCAATAACGCTCAAAATCCCATATGGATTCCGATTGAAACGGTCCGGGACGCAGCCGGGCGGGCGTTGGCTTTAAGGGTGGTTCACATGGCCGATGATGACGATCTTGACCTCTCGACCTTGAGTGACGACGATCTCGTGCAACAGATGCACGACGACCTCTACGATGGCCTCAAAGAGGAAATCGAAGAGGGCGTGAACATTTTGCTGGCACGAAATTGGGAAGCCTACGATGTGCTGACCAAAGCCCTCGTTCAAGGCATGCGAATTGTCGTCATCGACTGCCGC
>CAYOAD010000217.1:0-6398 GCA_964401845.1 uncultured Rhodospirillaceae bacterium
CTTGTTGACCTTCATCGGGTCCGGGCTGTCCGGGTTCTCCTTCACCGGGACCGCCGGGTTCGCCTTCTCCTGGTTCGCCCTCACCCGGCTCACCCTCACCGGGCTCACCCTGAGCGGCTTGCGGATCTCCCTCGCCCGGTTCGCCTTCGCCGGGCTCACCTTCACCTTCGCCGGGCTCACCCTCGCCTTCTCCAGGTTCACCTTCGCCTTCAACCGGCTCGCCTTCACCCTGGGCAGCCTGGTCGCCCTCGGCGTCCTCGCCTTCGGCACCCTCCTCGCCTTCACCTTCTTCACCCTCACCTTCGGCGGCCTGTTCCCCCTCCTGTTCATCGCCCCCTTCGGCGTCATCCGACTCTTCCCGGGGCGGCGGCGGGGGCGGCATGGCGGCGGTGGCCTGACCGTAGAGCTGCTGGGCTGCCGCCGCAGGCAGGGTGATCGGCGGCGCCGGCGGCACGAAGGCGCTGGTGACCTGGGTGGTCTGCAGAGGTTGGTTTAAAACCTGGGTGCCGACGGCGTTGCTGACACTGATCTCACCGACAAATCCACCCGGATCGGGCAGCAGGGTAATGGTATTGGCTGTGCCCTCCGAGGCCGCCCTGCCGGCCACCGTGGTGCCGCGGATGCCGATGGTGAGGACCGGCGTCTTGACCACCATGGCATCGGGACCCGACTTGGCGATTTCGCCGCTGACAAAGGAAAACACGCCCTGCACGACATTGAAGGCCGCATTGCCGTCGTCGGAGCCGGGATCGAATACCAGTTCATCGATCACCATCCGGCCATCCTCGCCGAGGGCAAAAGTGGTGTCGTCGGCGAACACGATACCGATGCTGGCGCCGCTCTCCGTCTCGACGAGATCGCCCTGGAGAACTTTGGTGCCGCTTTCGGCCTGGATGCGGTTACCGTCTGCGTGGGTGATGAAAGCGCGGCCGGCGACGTTTTCAACCTGGCCGATTGAGGCGCCGCCCGAGGTCGGCGCAGCTTGGGCGAATTGTCCGGCCGTGGCCGGCCCCGCCAGTTTCAGCGCCAAGTCACCCGAGATGATGCCGGCACCGTCGGTCGTCGTCAGGTCCGGCGGCGTCTCATGCGTGAAATATCCGCGCACCAGCACAGACTGTCCGTCGCCCTGGAGAAGCAGGTCGGGACCTTGGCGCAGGTAATCCGCCTTGAGAACGAAATCCCCACCCGGTACCGCCAACGACATGGCGCCCTGTCCGGTATCCAAAAGCACTGCCGGAGCAGCGGGATCAGATGCCGTATGGGGTCCGAATTGCGGGGTGGGAAGGGCCATTCCTTGATTTATTCCTTACATTTATTGGACCGAATCTAGGTCGAGACGGCCCATCACCGCCAACAAGGAAAAGGCCGACGTGGTGACCGCCGTTTCGGCGGCGGTGGCGTCGGAACTGGCGTTGATCAGAGCGGTTTCGCCGGCCAGAACGTCGATCAACGAGCGTCGGCCTAGACGCCGTTCCTTGCGGGCCAATTCGAGAAATTCGCTGGCGATATTGGCCTGGTTGCGCAGAAATTCGGCGTTTAGGCGGCTCGTTTCCAACTGCTGCCAGGCTACCCGGGCCTGCTCCGCCACCAGGGTCTTGGCATCCCCAAGCCGGCTTTCGGCCGCGAGGTAGGCCTGTTTGCTGGCCTCGATGGTGTTGAACGAAGTGCCGCCCAGATTAAAGGAATACGTCCCTTCAATGCGGATGATCTGTTCGCCTTTGAAGCCCACGGTGCCTGCCACGTCTTCCTTGTACTTGTTTTCTGCGATCAGGTTGAAGGTCGGCAGGAAACCGTCGGAAAACGACTTCTTGGTCTGGCTGCGGGCGATCGCGGAAGCAATCTCGGTGGCCTGGATCTGCAGATTCTTCTCCAACGCCTGACGCACCGCGGTATCGACGTCATCGGGCAGCAGATCCAGCGGCGGATCGGGCTTTTTCAGCTTCGTGAGATCGTCCGGTAGTTTGCCGAACACCGCGAGATAGCGATAACGCGCCTGATGCAGCGCCCCCTCCGCCTGAACCCGACGCGCCTGGGCGCCGGCAAGTTGGGCCTTGGCCTGCAGGACATCCGTCGAGAAGCCCGAACCGCGCTTGACGCGGGCGTCCTCAAGCTCCGTCTGACGTTTGATGTTGGCTTCCGATCCCTTGGCGAAGCGCAGGATTTCGTTGGCGCTGATAATGCCCAGATGCGCCGATATCGCCTCGAGCAGCAAACCCTGACGGGTGGCTTCAAAAATGGCCTGCGTCTGGGTTACGCCAAGATCGGCTTGTTCAATCGTGACGTTGGTTGAACCGAAATCGTAGAGCAGTTGGGTAATCTTGAAATCGATCTCCCGCGTCGGCAAATGGGTGTCGGCCGTTCCTTCGCCCTTGCGTTGTTCCTCAAAGCCATAGTGTCCAGTCACGTCCAGGGTCGGGTACCAACTGCCGCCGGATACCATGGCCCCTTCACGCGCGGCCTCGAGATCGGCGGCGGCGGCCTTCATGCGTTTGTGGTTTTTGACGAGCTCCGCGAGAGTGTCACGCAAATTCTCCGCCCGCGCAGGCGCCGGGAATACGGTGACGCTGATCAAAAACGCCGTTGCCAAACCTATCGCGGCGATACGAACCGGACGCCCGACCAAATTCAGCATATCGACCCCTCAAAGTGAATTTTGAATTCTAATATCAAAAACTTAGCACTCCTTCGATGGTCAGCAAATTAGCACTCCTTCGATGGTCAGCAAATAGGAAACCTCGTGATTTCAGTTGATGCCGGGCGTCTTAACTAAACACATGGCGGTGAAGATTCCGTGAATCGTGCCTGCCCCGCCCCTATATATGGCTTGTATACGGATTCGGACCTATGCTGGCGCCAGGTCTCGAAATACCAAATAACACCCGCCCGGCTCACTGGGAGACATGATTTGAGCGACGTCGAGTTCGCACGCACCCTGGCGGCAGTCCTGGCGGCCGATATTGCCGGTTATTCGCGCCTGATGCAGAAGGACGAAGACGCCACCATGGCGGCGTGGTGGAGCTATCGGCGCGAGGTCGTCGATCCCGCCATCGACGCCAATCGGGGACGCATCGTCAAACTGACAGGCGACGGTTTCCTGGCCGAGTTCCCGTCCGTCTCCGACGCCGTTGCGGCGGCCGTCGCCATTCAATCGGAAATCGGTGAACGCATTCGGGAAGTACCGCAGGAAAACAAAGTCCAGTTCCGCATAGGCATCAACCTCGGTGATATCCTGAAGGATGACGAAGATATTTACGGCGACGGCGTCAATATCGCCGCCCGTATCGAAGCGCTGGCGGAACCAGGCGGCATTTGGGTGTCGGCCAGCGTCAACGAACAAATCCGCCACAAACCGGGCTACCAGCTGGTGGATATGGGCGAGCATGCCCTGAAAAACATCGAGCAGCCTGTCCGGGCCTTCCGCGTCCTGTTCGACGGCGCGCCCGACATCAGCGGCCAACAGACGGCTTCCGCCGAAGCCGCCATAGCCGGCGCGGGTGGAAGTGATAAATCCAACCCCGCGGTTGCGGCCCTGGCCCAAAGTGCCGATGCACCACCCAAGCCCCCGAACGCCGGCGACCGGCCGGCCATCGCCGTGCTGCCCTTCGACAATCTTGGCGGCGACCCCGAGCAGGATTATTTCGCCGACGGCATAACCGAGGATCTGATTACCGAGCTGTCGCGCTTTCAGGAATTACTGGTTATTGCCCGCAACACCGTCTTCACGTATCGCGGAAAGGCCGTGAAGGTACAGGACGTCGCCCGGGACTTGAACGTCCGCTACGTCCTCGAAGGCAGCGTCCGCAGAGCGGGGGAGCGGGTCCGCATTGCCGCCCAGTTGATCGATGCGGAAGGCGGCCACCACCTCTGGGCCGAACGCTTCGACCGAACGCTGGAGGATATTTTCGACGTCCAGGACGAAGTCGTGCAGAAAATCGTCTCCACCATGTCCGGCAAGCTGGTGGAAACCGAGCGAAACCGTGCCCAGGGGAGCGGCTCGGAAGCCATGAAAGCCTACGATCTGGTCCTGAAAGGCCGCGGGTTTTGGCAGAAATTCACCGCCGACAACAATCTCAAGGCCCGTGAACTCTACCAGCAGGCCATCGAGCTTGATCCGGCGTTCTCCAGAGCCTATGCGAGCTTGGCTTGGACCCACATGATCGATGCCGCGGAGCGCTGGTCCGACGACCCTAAGGTTTCACTGGAAGCCGCGCTTGATGCCGCCCGGACTGGGGTTCGCGTCAACCCTGATTCCCACTCCAATTTCAGCGCTCTCGCGTCGGTCTATCTGGCGCTTCACCGCCATGAGGAGGCCATCGACGCCCAGCAGCGGGCGATCGACATCAATCCCAACGATCCCGACGGCTACCCCCTGCTGGCCCGAATTCTGACCTATGCCGGCCGGGTCGAAGAAGCCATGCCGCTGATCGAAAAAGGCCGCGCCATGCCGCTTACGCCCCCGGCCTGGTACAATTGGTTCGAGGGCATGGTCCGCTACACCGCAGGCGATTATGAGGATGCCATCACCGCCTTGCGCAAGCTGAATTCACCGAGTGCCGGGGCTTTCCGTTGGCTGGCCATCTCGTACGCGCAGCTTGGTCAGGAGGACGCGGCCCGTGAAGCCGCCGCGGAATATCGCCGCCGCGCGCCTGATTTTGATTTCGACCATCAACTCAAAACCGAACCCTTCTTATTGGATGCCGACAAGGAGCATTATATCGACGGTATGACAAAGGCGGGATTGGGTCCGGGTTAAAGGTTCTGCTTGTTAAGTGAACACAGTTTGTCCATATGAATACAATTATTGTATGTATTAAGGGTGGTAAATTTCGTTGATATGGCGTGCTTGATGCGCTGACGCATTTGAAGGAATGACAACATGCCTGCAGAATTGACCGGTGCCGCGGTCTTTGTTTTCGTACTTGTCCTCGTCGCGATATTTTTTGTCTTTCTCGGCGTCAAGGCCGTGTCCCAAGGCTACGAATACACGATCGAACGCTTCGGCCGCTACACCCGAACCCTCAAACCCGGACTGCATTTGATCATTCCCATCATCGATCGCGTGGGTGCGAAAATGAATATGATGGAGCAGGTTCTCGACGTGCCGACCCAGGAGGTCATCACCAAAGACAATGCCATGGTCGCAGTGGACGGCGTGGTCTTCTTCCAGGTCCTCGACGCCGCCTCGGCGGCCTACGAGGTCAGTCAGTTGCAGTACGCCACGCTCAACCTGACGATGACCAATATTCGGACGGTGATGGGCGGCATGGATCTCGATGAACTGCTGTCCAAGCGTGACGAAATCAACGCCAAACTGCTGCAGGTGGTCGACCACGCCACCTCGCCCTGGGGTGTCAAAGTAACGCGCATCGAAATCAAGGACATCGCGCCGCCCCGCGATCTGGTCGATAGTATGGCCAGGCAGATGAAGGCGGAGCGTGACAAACGCGCTTCGATCCTGGAGGCGGAGGGCGAACGCGCCGCCGAAATCCTACGCGCCGAGGGCGAAAAACAAGCCGCCATCCTGGAGGCCGAAGGCCGGCGCGAATCCGCCTTCCGGGATGCCGAAGCCCGTGAACGCCAGGCCGAGGCAGAGGCCAAGGCGACGACCATGGTTTCGGAAGCCATCGCTGAAGGGGACGTTCAGGCGATCAACTATTTCGTGGCGCAAAAATACGTCCAGGCGCTTTCCGATATCGGCAGCGCCCGCAATCAAAAGGTGCTGTTCCTGCCGATGGAGGCTTCCAGCCTGATCGGCTCCATCGGCGGCATCGCCGAATTGGCCAAGGAATCGTTCGGCAAGAACGAGGCTGACGGGACCGAGCGGAACACGTCATCCCGCATGCCGGATTCGCAGGGTTGATGGGATGACCGAATTCCTCGCCTATCTGGACCAGTTTGGCTTTTGGGCCTGGTGGATCGCCGCGGGCGCCCTGGTTCTTCTGGAGGCTTTGGCGCCGGGGGCGATATTTCTCTGGCTGGGCATCGCCGCGGCGGTGGTCGGCGGTCTGGTTTTTTTCATGCCCGACCTGGACTGGAAAGCCCAATTGGCGGTGTTTGCCGTGCTGTCGATCGCCAGCATCGTAGTGTCCAAGCGATACCTGAAAAGCCGCCCCATCGAAACCGATCACCCGACGCTCAATCAACGCGGCCAACAGCTGGTTGGCCGTGAACTGGTGCTCGCCAAGCCCATCGTTGGCGGCCGCGGCCGCATTGAAGTGGGTGATTCAGGCTGGGCCGTGGAGGGTCCTGATCTACCCGCCGGCACGCGGGTTCGCGTCAGCGGCGTCAACGGCGCGACCCTTGAGGTCGTCAACGCGGAAGAATGACGGCAAACCGCAGCACGGATGGACGGAAGCAAATTAATTGGTTCGTCAGGCATCCCGGACGGTCCAGCACCC
>CAYOAD010000218.1:0-6370 GCA_964401845.1 uncultured Rhodospirillaceae bacterium
GACCACGCCGCCATGGCGGTTGATGACCGCCACCATGCGACGCTGGTAATCGTATAATAGCGCCATGATTGCCTCAGGCGGCTGGTCGAGGGAAAATTTCGTAAAGGCGCGGAGATCGCAAACCAGGATCGCGGCATCCGTCAATTCACCCTCGCCGACACGGACCTGGTTTTCGGCCGACGTGATCTGTTGCGCCAGTTCCGAGGGGAGGAAACGGGAGAGATCCTCGGCGGCGGCTTCCTCGATGGCTGAACGGATCAGCAAGCGCCGCGCCCGCACGATGGCAACGGCCAAGATCCCCGTCACCACCAGGATCGAAATGACCTTGTCGAACTCCGCGCCCAGCAGCAAACTCGACGAGGTGATGTATTCGACGTAGTTGCGCGTAATCACGTCCATGCCATCGTTGCGGATAACATAGCCCACCATGAGCATCCAGCCGACCGCCGCCACAACGCCCGCCAGCAAGACGAAGGCCGCCTCGAAGCGCAGCGCCCTCAAGGCCACGAAGATGAAGACGTAAAGCAATGTGGGCGCCTTGAGGAAGAAGGAGGGCGGCTGTTCGTATTGCAGGTGGAAGCTCCAGATCAGGCCCATCAGCAGCGTCATGTCGAGCACCACCGACAGCGCCAGGAACCAGCGCGGCAGGCGGTCGGCGTAGCCCAGGCCGATGCGGATGACGGTGAAGGCGCCGTAGAACATCAGCGCCCAGGGCACCGGCGCGAACATTTCCTCGCTGAAGGTTTTGGGCGCCAAGGCGTAGAGGGTGCCGAAGGTGGCGACCACCGCCAGCTGCACCCAGCCGATCAGGATTTCGCTTTCGTACTGCTGGCGTTCGATAGCCAGCCGGACCCTTTCGGGCGGGTGTTCGGTCGGTGTTTCGCCGAACAGGAAGCGGCCAAATCGCACGGTCATGCTGTCCCGCGCCTCCACGACTAATTCTTCCGCAACCACAAACTTGTCTCCAACGCCCCGTCAACCAACGGCAATCGCCCCAGCACCGTGTTCTCCAATTTAGTCGCCAGGCGGGTTACGGCGTAATGACTTGCGAACACGATCTCGTAAGCGCCCGTGAGCACCAGGGCGGCAACGGCGGATTGCTCGTTGTAGCCGCGCCAGCCCCAGGCCGCCGGATAGTCGTCCGGCAGGTACATGTCGTGGACATGAACCAGCGTCCCGGCCGGCAGCCGCGGCAGCACGCGGTTGAGGAGATCGTCGACGTCGCTGCCGGGCATCAGGATGTGGCTCGAATCGATAAACACGACATCGCCGGCCTCGATTTGGTCGAATGCCGAAAGTCCGGCCTGGGCCAGGGTGGCCTTGACTATGTCGACTTCGAGGCCTTCGATCAGCGCCCGGGGCGCCGGGTCGATGGCCGTGATTTCGGTACCGCAGCCCTCATCCTTTACGGCGCGGGCCATGAAGCGCGTCGAATGTCCGGACCCGACTTCAATGATGCGGCGCGGCCTGCGCGTTCGCACCAGCGTGTAGGCAGCCGCGGCATCCAGCCTGGGAAACCAGTCCTGCGCCCAGCGCGGTGCGGGCGGGGCGTCGCCCTCGATAGCCTTGAGGGCGTCGGCGTGGCCGTCGATGGCGGTAACGAGCTCGCTGAACGCGGCCTCGCGCGCCTTCATCGCCTTGCCGATTTCGGCATAAAGCGGAACCTTGCCGGCCGGCGGCAGGCTGTCGGCGTAGCGGTAGGGAATAAAAAAGCCGCGCCGGCGGAAGCCGAGCACGGTTTGCAAACCCATCAGGAGGCGCCGTATCGTCATGGGCTTTAAGGCGTCAGAACGAGACCTTCACGCGCCACCACGGTTCCCGGCCGCATTTTCTCCAGCTCCGCCGCCACGGCGTCCAGGGTGTCGTCATCGCGGTCGGGCTCGTGATGGAACAGTACGTAGCGCTTTGCATTAGCCGCCTCGCAAACGCGCAGGCCCTCCTGCCAGGTCGAATGACCCCAGGTGACGCGGGCCGGAAATTCGTCGTCCGTATACATGCCGTCGTAGATCACCAGGTCGGCGTCGCGCACCAGATTGAGTACGTTCTCGTCCATCGTGCCCGGCGTGTGTTCGGTGTCGGTGACGTAGCAGATCGATTTGCCCTTGTACTCCACCCGGTAGCCGGTCGCCCGGTTGGGATGATTGAGTGGCGTGGTCTTGATCACGACACCGTCGCCCATGTCAAGCTCGTCGCCCGACATGAAATCGTTGAAGACCAGTTCCGCGCCGAATATCTCCAGCGGCACCGGAAAAAGCGGCGCCATCATCATCTCGCTCAGGGCATAGCGCACGGTATGTTCCGGCATCAGATGGCCGGCCCAAATACGGAAAACGCTGTTGGGGTTGAAGAACGGCGTGAAGAACGGCAGGCCGCAAATGTGGTCGAAATGGGTGTGGGTCAGGAAGATGTCGACGTCGATCGCGCCTTCGGCCAGAAGCGATGAACCGAGGTAGCGCATGCCGGTTCCGGCATCGAGCAATATGGTCTTGTCGCCGCAGCGGACTTCCAGGGAAGACGTGTTGCCGCCATAGCGCTCAGTTGCCGGTCCGGAGCAAGCAATACTGCCGCGCACGCCCCAAAATCGTACAAAGAAATCATCAGACTCAGTCAACCGCACCCCCCGGCAACGGCACAAAAATGACACACTCAACGCGCATAGTGCATCACTCGGGATAAGGACGAAAGCCTAAAAAACCGCCGTTTTTGGAAATTAATAACCTCAGGGCACCAGACGGTAACCTCCCGGTTCCGTCACGAGAATCATCGCCTCCGACGGATTCTCCTCGATTTTCTGCCGCAGCCGGTAGATATGGGTCTCCAGCGTGTGGGTCGTCACCCCGGCATTGTAGCCCCAGACCTCGGTCAACAGCACATCGCGGCCGACCACCTTGGCCCCGGCCCGGTAGAGGTATTTGAGGATGGCCGTCTCCTTTTCGGTGAGGCGGACTTTCTGCTCGGTTTCGGCCTCGACCAGCAGTTTGTTGGCCGGCCGGAAGCTGTAGGGCCCGATGGTGAAGACGGCATCTTCGCTCTGTTCGTGCTGGCGCAGTTGCGAGCGCATGCGGGCGACCAGGACGCCCAGACGGAACGGTTTGGTGACGTAATCGTTGGCGCCGGATTCCAGGCCCAGGATGGTATCGGCGTCGGAATCCGCGCCCGTCAGCATGATGATCGGCGTTTTGACGCCGGCCTTGCGCATCAGTTTGCAGACTTCCCGTCCGTCGAGGTCGGGCAAGCCGACGTCCAGGAGGATGAGATCGAAGACGTCGGTTTTGGTTTTCTCCAGCGCCTCGGCACCCGATACGGATTCGGAAACCGTGAATTCCTCGTGCAGGCCAAGCTGTTCCAGCAGCGTTTGGCGCAGGGAATCGTCATCATCGACAAGCAAGATTGATTTGCCCGTTGTCATCGCCCCCGCACTCTCCGCTAATGCCCCAAAAAACCAGAATTCACCCACAGGATGCTACAGAACGGTAGTTACGACAACCTGAGGCGCGACGCTTGATGCATACTTAAGCGATTTCCATCAGAGCGCAAGCCGTCGCGATCAATTGGCTGTCGGGTTGGCCCATTTCATCGACGATGGAAAAATGATGAAGGCCCGCCGGAAAGGCGACTTCGACCGAACCGCCTCTCGCATCGAGCCGGTCGGCGTAGGCTTTGGTCTGACGGTGATACTCGTCGGTTTCCTCGCCCCCTACCGCCAGCACCTGGCGCACCGCCACGGGCGGTTCAAGCTTGACCGGGCTATTGCGCTGCGCTTCATCCGCATCCATGCCCAGAACCTCGTTGAGGTAACACCTCTGAATCGGGTCGAGATCGAACAAACCGCTGATGCAAAGGCCGCTCTTCACCAAATCGGCCGGCAGATCGTCGCCGAACGCCCGCCAATCGGTCGACGCCATCATGGCCGTCAGATGCCCGCCGGCGGAATGACCGGAGACGTGGATACGGTCTGGATCGCCGCCGACGGAGGCGGCGTTGCGCCAGGTCCAGGCCAGGGCGGCGCGGTTCTGCCGCACGATCTCGCTGACGCTGACGTTGGGCGCCAGGTCGTAGTTGACGACAATGGCGACAGCGCCGCGCGGCACCAGGCCCATTGCCACGTAATCGAAATCGGACTTATCCATGGACTGCCAGTAGCCGCCATGGATAAACACGTGGATCGGCGGTAACGCCCCGGTCGCGGCAGGGCTGAAGATGTCGAGCTTTTCGCCCGCGCTGGCGCCATAAGCGATATCAAGCCGGCCGCCGAATTCGGCGCGCGTTGCGGCGCTGCGGGCGGCATAGCCGTCGAAGTAGTTCTGGAAATCTGGCACCAGCGGGCGCAGAAAGTACTGCGCATCCAGGGCCTCCTGATCGTAGTCGAGAAAAACCGTGTCGTTCATGTCAATCCGATCCAAAATTGGCCGTGCGGCTTGTGCCCCGTGGCGTTAGCGGGTAATTGTGACGCCTCTCGAGCAACCCGGCAACCTGCCGCGCCTGACCCGGACCGATGACTGAACCATCCTTAGCCGTTTCCAAGCAATTGCGTTCCGTGGGGCGAGCCGCGGCGGACCTGCGCCGCGGCCTGACGGTCGCCATAAGCGACGGCACGGGCGGTTTTGCCGTCATGCGCGCAGCGGAAAACCTGAGCAACGCGGGCCTTGAAGAGCTGCGCGGATTGGGGGCCGAGGTCGAGGGTGCGGTTGCGCAGATCCTGCTGACGGCGCAGCGCGCGGAAGTTCTTCACATCGTTCACCGCCACGAGGCCGCGGCTTTACCTTTGGAAGAGCGCTACGACGCGGCGTCTCTGAACAACCTCGCCGATCCCACCTCGGATCTCGCCAATCCCATGCGGGGACCGTTTTCGGCCGACAAGGCGGCCCCGGCGCCGGCTGCATTGGCGTCGATAAGCCTTTGTAAACATGCACGATTATTGCCCGCCTCCGTCGTTGTTTCGGGGGCAAAAGAAGTTGGTGCAGCGCTCAGGCTATGGACCGAGGAGCACGACGTTCTGTCGGTCGCCGCCGACGACGTCGAGATCTTCACGGCAACCCAGGCAAGGGCCTTGAGGGTGGTCACTTCTGCCCGAGTGCCGCTGGAGGGTGCGGAGAACTCCCGCATTGTCGCTTTCCGTCCCCCCGACGGCGGAGTCGAGCACTTGGCCATCGTTGTCGGTGATCCGGCGACCCAAGATCCGGTCCTGACCCGTATTCATTCCGAGTGCTTCACCGGCGACCTGTTGGGCTCGCTGAAGTGCGACTGCGGCGAACAGTTGCGCGGCGCCATCAAGCAGATGGGCGATCAGGGCGGCGGCGTGCTGCTCTACCTGGCGCAGGAGGGCCGCGGCATCGGGCTTATCAACAAGCTCCGGGCCTACCAGTTGCAGGATCAGGGCTTCGACACCATCGACGCCAACGAACGCCTCGGTTTCGAGGCCGACGAGCGCATCTTCCGGCCGGCGGCGGAGATGCTGAGGCTTTTGGGCTTCGGCAAGGTCCGGCTGATGACCAACAATCCGGAAAAAATCGACGGTCTGGCGGCCAGCGGCATCGACGTGATCGAACGCGTCGAACACAGCTTCCCTTCAAATGCCCATAACGAATACTACCTGTCGACCAAACGCCGGCGCAGTGGTCACCTGCTCTAAATTGCCCATTCCTGGGTAATTCTTGCCTTGTGGCACCAATCCTGCCCCAAACGCGGTAAATTAACTATTTGAAATTAAACAATAATTCTTGGCCTCCCGTTTGCTTTGTTTGGAGCGAATAAGGAGTCGTCATGGGTCTGGGACTAGCACAAGCGCCCCAACACTATATTGCCGAAACAATGTCGGTCGGTTCCGGCACGCCCGATATCAAGGTTCTCGACGGGGAAGACGAAGCAAATCCCTGGGGCGAGGACGGCTTCACCTTCGGCGATGTGCTGGACATGATCAATCCCTTGCAGCAAATCCCCGGCGTCTCGACGGTGTACCGCGCCATCACCGGCGACGAGATCGCCCCGGCGGCACGCCTTTTGGGCGGCAGCCTGCTCGGCGGCCTTCCCGGCCTCGCCATGGCGGCCATCAATACCGTTGTCGAGGAGACCACTGGCAGCGATATCGGCAGCACCATACTTGCCGCTTTCACCGGGGGCGCCGCGGAAGAGAGCGTGGCGGCGCCGACAGCCATTGCCGCGGCTGGCGTACCGCCGGCCCAGAGCACCTCACCGGCCGCGACTCCGGCCCCGGCCCAAGTGGCCATGGCCGGGCCTTCCACCGCTCCGGTAACGCAAAATACCTCCGCCGGCGCGACATCGGGGAGTGAGAACGCGGGCGCCATTCAACAGCCGCTTCAATTTTTCACGCCTTCGTCCGGACAGCGGGTCATCTATTCCCGACCGCAAC
>CAYOAD010000219.1:0-6334 GCA_964401845.1 uncultured Rhodospirillaceae bacterium
GTCGCAACCCGCCGCCGCCGCGCCGCCGCCACCTGCGCCCTTGCCTCCACTGGCGTCACCGGCAGCAGTTCAGCCGGTTGCGCCGCAACTCGTTCAGGCCGTGGCGCCACGTCAGGTTGCCGCTCTGAACTTCCCCAATGCGGGACAAAACGAACTGGCCAAAATATTCGCTGCCAGCCTCGCCCAGTCCGCCTCGACGGTGACGACAGCGCCGGCCAACTCGACGTTCGCCGCGCCCGTGGCCGCTCCGTTGACGTCGGTTCAGTCCAATATCGCCAGCAACGTGTTGGAGGCCTACAACGATCCCTTGACGGGCAGGACGCCGGCAAGTTCAACAGTCACGCCGGGAGTCTCCCTGGCCTCGGAAGCGCCCAAACATGAAAAAGTGGTCGTCCACTTCGGCAACGGCTCGTCAAGGCTCAACCGCAAGGACAAGGCCAGCATCAGGAAAGCGGCCAAGGCATACGCCGCCGGAGGCCGGGGAGTGATCCGGGTGGTCGGACACGCCTCGCATCGCACGCGGGACATGAATGTCGCCAGGCACCGCATGATCAATTTCAATGTTTCGCTGGACCGCGCCAATGCCGTTGCGCGGGAACTGATGCGCCATGGCGTGGATGCCAGCGTGCTGCGCATCGAAGCCAGAAGCGACGCCGAGCCCATCTATTACGAATACATGCCCGAGGGCGAAGCAGAAAACCGAAGGACGGAGATTTTTCTCGAGTTCTAGTCTGAATTCGCGCTTGAATTCAGATCCGTGACGGGCGATTAAACGCCTGACATTCGCGACCGTCCAAACCCGGCCGCATTTCGACAACCCGGCGGACCATTCCGGTCGCCGGTTCTGGTGAAGAAGATGGACTTTCATCGCATCAAGCGGCTGCCGCCTTACGTATTTGCCGAAGTCAACGAGATGAAGGCGGTCGCCCGCGCGGCTGGCGAGGACATCATCGATTTCGGCATGGGCAATCCGGACATGCCGACGCCCACCCATATCGTTGAGAAACTGGTGGAAACGGTGCAAGACCCGCGAACCCACCGCTACTCGACGTCGCGTGGCATTCCGGGACTGAGACGCGCCTACGCCGCCTATTACGACCGCCGATTCGGCGTCGATCTGGATCCTGACAGGGAAATCATCGTCACGCTGGGATCGAAGGAAGGCTTCGCCAACCTGGCGCAGGCGATTACCGCCCCGGGTGATGTCATTTTGGCGCCCAACCCCAGTTATCCCATCCACGCCTACGGATTTATCATCGCCGGCGCGGTGATCCGCCATCTGCCCATCGGATCGGGAGACGAGTTCTTCGACAACCTTGAGCGCGCAGTGCGCCATAGCGTCCCGGCGCCGTCGGCCATCGTGCTCAACTATCCGTCAAATCCGACGGCCCAGGTGGTCGACCTCGATTTTTACCGGGAGGTCGTCGATTACTGCCGCTCCCGCGACATCTTTATTCTGTCCGACCTGGCCTATTCCGAGATCTACTTCGACGGCCAACCGCCGCCATCCATTCTGCAGGTGCCGGGCGCAAAGGACGTGGCGGTCGAATTTACCTCGCTCAGCAAGACCTATTCGATGCCGGGTTGGCGCATCGGGTTTGCGACGGGCAACGCCAAGCTGATCCAAGCCTTGGCCCGGATTAAATCCTATCTCGATTACGGTGCGTTCACGCCGATCCAGGTGGCGGCGACGGCAGCGCTTAACGGTCCGCAGGATTGCGTTGCCGAGGCTCGCGAAATTTACCAATCGCGCCGTGACGTACTGGTTACGAGCCTTAAGGCGGCCGGCTGGGAAATTCCCAGTCCGCCGGCCACGATGTTCGCCTGGGCGCCGTTGCCGGAAGCGTTCGCCGAAATGGGCTCGCTGGAATTTTCAAAGTTGTTGTTGGAGGAGGCCCAGGTGGCAGTATCGCCGGGTATTGGTTTTGGCGAGTACGGTGAGGGCTACGTCCGCATTGCACTGGTCGAGAACGAACAGCGCATCCGCCAGGCGGTGCGCAATATCAAAAAATTTCTTGCCTCGGCTGATCCCGCCGGAGCGACAGCCTCATCGCGGGCGATCGCGTCTTGAGCGCGCCGCTGAAAATCGGCGTCGCCGGTCTCGGGACCGTTGGCGCGGGCCTGTTGCAGCTGATCGAAACGCACGGAGATCTGCTGGCCCGCCGCGGTGGCCGGCCTATCGAGGTTACAGCTGTTTCGGCCCGCGACCGCGGCCGCAATCGGGGCGTCGACCTCTCGGAATTCACCTGGTATGACGATGCTTGCGAAATGGCGGCGGATGAGAATATCGACGTCGTGGTTGAGCTGATCGGCGGCTCGGACGGCATAGCGCGGGCCGCCGTCGAAACCGCCATCGCCAAGGGCAAGTCGGTCGTCACGGCCAACAAGGCGCTGATCGCCCACCACGGCACGGCGCTGGCCGCTGCCGCCGAGGGGGCCGGCGTCTCGCTCGCTTTCGAAGCTGCCGTGGCGGGCGGCATTCCCATCGTCAAGGCCTTGCGCGAAGGCCTTGCCGGCAACGAAATCAGCCGCGTGTACGGCATTCTCAACGGCACCTGCAATTATATCCTGACGCAGATGGAGGAATCGGGCCGCGATTTCGAGGAGGTGCTGGACGAGGCGCAGCAACTGGGGTACGCCGAGGCCGACCCCAGCTTCGATATCGACGGTGTTGATGCCGCCCACAAGATAGCCATCCTGGCCAGCGTCGCCTTCGGCTGTCCGGTTGATTTCGATGCGGTTCACGTCGAGGGCATCCGCCATGTCAGCGCCATGGACATCGCTTACGCGGCGGAACTGGGCTATCGCATCAAATTGCTGGCCATCTCGCGCGGCGTCGACGGCGGCATCGAACAGCGCGTGCATCCCTGCATGGTGCCGCTGCACACACCCATTGCTCACGTTGAAAGCGTTTTCAACGCCGTCGTGGCGGACGGCGATTTCGTCGACCGCACGGTGTTCGAAGGCCGCGGCGCCGGCGCCGGTCCGACCGCTTCGGCGGTCGCCGCCGACCTTGTCGATATCGCGCGGGGCTTGAGCATGCCGGCCTTCGCCGTACCGGCCGATGCCATGCACGAACGTCCCACCCTGCCCATGGACGACCACGTCGGTCCGGTTTACGTGCGCCTGATGGTGATCGACCAACCCGGTGTCATGGCGGACATTGCAGCCATTCTGCGCGATGAAGGCGTTTCCATCGAATCGGTCTTGCAGCGCGGCCGCGCTCCCGGCGAAACCGTCCCTGTCGTGCTGATCCTGCATGACGGTCAGGAATCCGCCATGAAACGCGTGCTTGCGGCGTTCGAAAATCTCGATCCGGTGGTCGAGACTCCGCGCATGATCCGTATCGAACTGCTATAGATACATCTCCAATAAAAAGACCTTTCAGGGACCCTCCGAACAAATGACAGAAAAAAAGATACTCAACCGGAACCTTTCGATTGAAGCGGCGCGCGTAGCCGAAGCCGCGGCCATTGCCGCCTATCGCCAGATCGGTCTCGGCGACGAAAAAGCCGCCGACCAGGTTGCCGTCGACGCCATGCGCACGGCGCTCAATCTGCTGGACATGGATGGAACGGTCGTGATCGGCGAGGGTGAACGCGACGAGGCGCCGATGTTGTTCATCGGGGAAAAGGTCGGTACCGGAGAAGGCCAGAAAATTGACATCGCCCTCGATCCCCTGGAAGGCACCACGCTGACCGCGACCGGCGGGCCCAACGCCCTGGCCGTGATCGCTTTCGCCACCGAGGGCGGATTACTAAATGCGCCCGATACCTACATGGACAAGATCGCCGTCGGCGGCGGCCTGCCGCCCAACGTGGTCGACCTCGACGCCGACCCGGCCGAAAATATCCGGGAGCTTGCCAAGGCCAAGTCGTGCGAGCCCGCCGACATCGTCGCCTGTATCCTGAGCCGCCCACGCCACGATCAGATGATCGCCAAGGTCCGGGAAACCGGGGCCAGCATTCGGCTTATTCCCGACGGTGACGTGGCGGGCGTGATCGCCACGGCGACGCCCAGCACCGGCATCGACATCTACATGGGCACCGGCGGTGCGCCCGAGGGCGTTCTGGCGGCGGCGGCATTGCGTTCGACTGGCGGGCAGATGCAAGGGCGTCTTGTCTTCCGCAACGAAGATGAACGCGACCGCGCGCACCGCATCGGTATAACCGACCTGCACGCCAAGTACGACCTCGACAGCTTGGCCAGCGGCGACGTCATTTTCGCAGCCGCCGGGGTCACCGACGGCACCATGCTGGACGGCGTCAAACGCGACGGCGACGCCATGATCACCGATACCGTCGTGATGCGTTCCCGCACCGGCACGGTGCGCTGGATCAAGGCGCGCCACGCTGCCGGCAAGGTCTCAGGCTAGCCCCGGGCGGGATGGTCGAGGCCGGCGCTCCAACCCCCGACAACGACAGCGGCGACGCCGCCTACCTTGGCGTCGAAAACTCGGCGACGGCGCGGCGCTGGCGCCTTGAGGCCAGCGACGAACGCCTGGCCCAGGCCCACGTTCAGGCACTGGGTGTACCGGACATCGTCGGGCACATTCTGTCCAGCCGGGGAATTGCGCCGGAAGAGGGCGAAGCCTATCTCAACCCGACCCTGAAAAGCCTGCTGCCCGACCCCAGCGTCCTCCGGGACATGGACAAGGCCGCCGACCGTTTGGCGGATGCTGTCGCCGCCGGTGAGAAAATCGCCGTGTTCGGAGATTACGACGTGGACGGCGCGACCTCGTCGGCTCTGCTTAAGCGGTTTTTCGGCGCGGTGGGCGGCAAGTTGCGCGTTTACATCCCCGACCGCATCAAGGAAGGCTACGGCCCCACGACGGCGGCCATGAAAACGCTGGCGGAGGAGGGCGCCGGCGTCGTCATCACGGTCGACTGCGGCATCTCGGCTTTCGAGCCCTTGGAATGGGCCGCCGGCGCCGGTCTCGACGTCGTCATCGTCGACCACCACGAGGCGGAGGCCGGACTACCCCGGGCGCACGCCGTGATCAATCCCAACCGCCTCGACGAGGACAGGTCGTTGGGCCATCTGGCGGCGGTCGGCGTGGTTTACCTTCTGGTCATCGCCGTCAACCGCGCCCTGCGCACGCGCGGCTGGTACGCCGAACGCCCCGAACCGGACCTCATGCAGTGGCTCGACATCGTCGCCCTCGGCACGGTCTGCGACGTCGTTCCGCTGGTGGGCCTGAACCGGGCCCTGGTGATCCAGGGTCTGAAGATGCTGGCGGTCCGGCGCAATACCGGCTTGAAGGCCTTGGCCGACGTCGCGGGCATCGACCGCAAGCCCGAGGCCTATCATCTGGGCTTCGTCCTGGGCCCGCGCATCAACGCCGGCGGCCGGGTGGGGCAAGCCGATCTGGGCTCGATCCTGTTGGCCTCCGACGACGCCACCGAGGCGGCATCGATCGCCGGGGAGCTCGAAAAATTCAATGCCGAGCGCCGCGCCATCGAAGCCATGGTGTTGGAGGAGGCCATTGAGCAGGTCGAGGCCGCCGAGGCGTCGGGGGACGAACCGCCGCCCCTGGTGATCGCCTCGGCCGGCGGTTGGCATCCCGGCGTCATCGGTATTGTCGCCAGCCGCCTCAAGGACCGTTTCGGCCGTCCCGCCATGGTCATCGCTTTCGATGAGTTGGGCGTCGGCAAAGGCTCGGGGCGCTCGGTACGCGGCGTCGACCTCGGCAGCGCCGTCATCGCCGCCCGCCAGGCCGGTCTGCTGATCAACGGCGGCGGTCACCCAATGGCGGCGGGTGTCACCTTGGCGCAGGACAAATTCGAGGCTTTTTCGGAATTCCTCCGGGATCGCCTGTCGCCCCAGATGCGGGAGTTGGGCACGGCGCGCAGCCTGCGCCTTGACGGCGCGCTGTCGCTGCAGGGCGCCACGGCGGATTTCGTCGATCTGCTGGAGCGCGTCGGCCCCTTCGGTTCAGGCAACGCCGAGCCGCGCTTCGCCATCGCCGCCGTCAAGGTCGTCAAGGCAAGCATCGTCGGCCAGAACCATGTCAGCTGCATTTTCTCCGGTCGCGATGGCGGGCGTCTCAAGGGCATCGCCTTCAGAACGGCGGACCTGCCGCTCGGCAAGTGCCTGCTGGACGCCGTGGGGCGGGAAATTCACGTCGCCGGAAAGCTTCGCGCCGACAATTGGCAGGGCCGCCGGGACGCTCAATTGTTCATCGACGACGCCTGCGAGATAAAAGATGCAATGGGGTCTTGATCGCGCGACCCGTTCAGTCTACAAACCCCGCCGACGCTCCCATCGTCTAGTGGACTAGGACGCTGGCCTTTCACGCCGGAAACACGGGTTCGAACCCCGTTGGGAGCGCCAA
>CAYOAD010000220.1:0-4108 GCA_964401845.1 uncultured Rhodospirillaceae bacterium
ATATGACTCGAAACCAGTTCCAAAGGGCCGCGGAAGAGGCCGCCGTTCGCCGCTGCGATCACCCCGACTGCCGGGATGACGGCGCTTATCGGGCGCCGATATCACCGTCGAACCTGACGGAATACTACTGGTTTTGCCTCGACCACGTGCGCGACTACAACAAGGCTTGGAATTTCTTTGAACAGATGACCGACGATGAGGTCGAGCATTTTCAGAGATCGGACGTCACGGGACATCGTCCAACCTGGCGTCTCGGTCTGAACGGCGCGGCCGCCGACGGCGAGACGATCCGCGACGATCTCGGGGTGTTCGACGCCGCCGGTTTCAAAATCAACGGCGAGGCCGACGCCGAAACGGCTGTGCGCCAGCTGCCGCCGCAGGAACGCGAATCGCTGGCCGAGCTCAATCTCAGCCCGCGCGCCAGCCTCGATGAAATCAAGACGCGCTATAAAGAGCTTGCAAAAAAGTACCATCCCGACTTAAACGATGGCGACGACAAGGCGGGCGACCGCTTCAAGGCCGTCAACAGCGCCTATACCTACCTCATGAACTGCGGCTACAGTTGAGGCTTGCGAGACATTCTAGTTCTTGAGCTATCGCCTCAGCGCGCTTATGTTGCCGCCACCCACCGCAATTCCAGGAATTGAGAAAAAATGACTGAGCAATCGACCGCCGTGGACGCAATGGATCACCCCACCGGCACGCCCGACATAACGGTATCCGTTCGCCAGGCGTTCGGCATCGACACGGATTTTGAAGTTCCGGCATTTTCGCAGCCCTCAGGCCATGTCCCGGATGTCGACGACAGCTACCGCTTCGACCACGACACGACATTGGCGATCCTGGCCGGCTTCGCCCATAACCGGCGGGTGATGATCCAGGGCTATCACGGCACCGGCAAGTCGACCCACATCGAACAGGTGGCGGCAAGGCTCAACTGGCCCTGCGTCCGCGTCAACCTGGACAGCCACATCAGCCGCATCGATCTGATCGGCAAGGACGCCATCGTGTTGCGCGACGGCAAGCAGGTCACCGAATTCCGCGAGGGCATCCTGCCGTGGGCGCTGCAGTCTCCGACGGCGCTTTGCTTCGACGAGTATGACGCCGGCCGGGCCGATGTGATGTTCGTCATTCAGCGCGTCCTGGAGGCCGAAGGGCGTCTGACGCTGTTGGACCAGAACAAGGTCATCCGGCCCCATTCGGCGTTCCGGCTGTTCTCCACCACCAACACGGTGGGCCTGGGCGACACCACCGGCCTTTACCATGGCACGCAGCAGATCAACCAGGGCCAGATGGACCGCTGGTCGATCGTTTCGACGCTCAATTACCTGCCGCACGACGAGGAAGCCAACATCGTGCTGGCCAAATCGCCGACCTACGACAACCCCGAGGGACAGAAGCTGATCTCCAACATGGTCAACGTCGCCGAACTGACCCGGCAGGGTTTCGTCAACGGCGACATCTCCACCGTCATGTCGCCCCGGACGGTCATTACCTGGGCCGAAAACGCCAAGATTTTCGACGATATCGCCTTTGCCTTCCGCCTGACCTTCCTCAACAAGTGCGATGAGATCGAACGGGCCACGGTGGCGGAGTATTATCAGCGCGCCATCGGCGAGGAACTGCCGGAGAGTTCCGCGACGGTCACGCTGAACTAGACCGCGGCGGAAAGCGGCAACTCGTGGCCAGCAACGACAACCCCACCGATCCGTTCAAGCAGGCGGTCGCCGCAACCGTGCGCGCCATCTCGGGCCGGCGTGAGCTGGAGGTCAGTTATTCCTCCGACCCGCCGGGGACGGCGGGCGACACGGCACGCTTGCCGTTGCCCTCGCGCGATCTCAGACCCGGCGAGGTGGCCAACATCCGCGGGACCGCCGACAGCATCGCCCTGAAGCTGCGCTATCACGACACCGCGACGCACGCCCACGCCATGCCGCCGGGCGCCGACGCGCGGGCGGTGTTCGACGCGGTCGAACTGGCCCGGGTCGAGGCGATCGGCACCAAGCGCATGAAGGGCATTGCCCAAAACCTCGATGCCGCGCTTGAAGACCACTGCGTCAGCCATGGTTTCGACGCCGTCAAGGACAAGGCCGACGCGCCCCTGGCCGACGCCCTGCGCATGATCGTGCGGGAACGCCTGACGGGCCGCCCGCCCCCGGCCTCGGCCAAAGCCGTGGTCGAAATGTGGAAGCCCATGGTGCTCGACAAGGCGGCCGGCGATCTGGCCGATCTGGCCGAAAACATCCACGACCAGACGGCCTTTGCCCGCTGCGCCCGGCAATTGATCGCCGATTTGGATCTCGCCGACGAATGGGACGGCGAGGAGATGGACGACGAATCTGCCGGCGAGGACGACGGCGCCACCGAACAGGAAGCCTCGGACGAGGGCGACGCCGCTGAAGGTCCCGAACAATCCGAATCCGACACCCAGGAAACCGCCGAGGGCGAAAGCGAGGCCGGCATCGAAGCCGACGGCGAAATCGGCCAGGACCAGGCCGAAGCGGCCGGCGACGACGAACCGGGCCGCAGCGAGCAGCCGTGGTGGCCCGACGACCTGCCGCTCAACGATCCCAGCGAGAAGCCCTACCGGCCCTACACCGCGGCTTTCGACGAAATCATCAAGGCTGCCGAACTTTGCGACGATGAGGAACTGACGCGCCTCAGGGCCCACCTCGACCAGCAGCTTCATCACTTGCAGGGCATGGTGGGCAAGCTGGCCAACCGGCTGCAACGCCGCCTGCTGGCCAAGCAAACACGGTCCTGGGAGTTCGATCTCGAAGAGGGCATCCTCGACGCCGGACGCCTGTCGCGCGTCGTGACCAATCCGGAAAATCCCCTGAGTTTCAAGCGCGAGAGCGAAACCGACTTCCGCGACACCGTGGTGACGTTGCTGCTGGACAATTCGGGCTCCATGCGCGGCCGGCCGATCAGCGTCGCCGCCATGTGCGCCGATATTCTGGCGCGCACGCTGGAGCGTTGCTCGGTGCGCGTCGAAATCCTCGGCTTCACCACACGCGCCTGGAAAGGCGGTCAGTCGCGCGAGAAATGGCTGGCCGACGGCAAGCCGCCCAACCCCGGCCGCCTCAACGATCTTCGGCACATCATTTACAAATCGGCGGACGAGCCCTGGCGACGGGCGCGCAAGAACCTCGGCCTGATGCTGCGCGAGGGACTGTTGAAGGAAAACATCGACGGCGAAGCGCTGCTCTGGGCCCACGCCCGGCTGCTGGCACGCCAGGAGGAACGCCGCATCCTGATGGTCATCTCCGACGGCGCGCCGGTCGACGATTCGACCTTGTCGGTCAATCCCGGCAACTATCTCGACCGTCATCTCAGGCAGGTCATCCAGTGGGTCGAGGCGCGCTCGCCCGTCGACCTCGTCGCCATCGGCATCGGCCACGACGTGACGCGTTACTACCGGCGCGCCGTGACCATCGTCGATGCCGAGCAGTTGGGCGGGGTGATGCTTGAGAAGCTGGCCGAACTGTTCGATGACGACCCCTTGAGCCGCCTGCCCACCAGCCGGCGCGGCATGCACTGACCCGGGAGAGGCCTCCATGACCCTGCATCCCGGCGCCAAGCTGGTGCTTGAACTGATCGAACAGGCGGAGGCCGAAGGCCGCCCGCCCCTGGAGGACATGTCGCCGCCGGAAGCCCGGGCGTTTTACCGCGACAGCCGGGGCGCCCTGTCGCCGGACCCGCCGAAGGTGGCGCTGTCGCAGGATTTCTCCGTCGAAACCGAGGCCGGCGATGTGCCGGTGCGCTATTACCGGCCCCAAGGCTCCGCGGATACGGACAACCTGCCCGCCCTGGTGTTCTTCCACGGTGGCGGCTGGGTCATCGGCGACCCCGACACCCACGACATCGTTTGCCGCTGGCTGACCAATGCCGGCGGTTTCGCCGTCTTTTCGGTGGATTACCGCATGGGGCCGGAACACAAGTTCCCGGCCGCCGTCGAAGACTGCATGGCCGTGACGCGCTGGGTCGCGGGCGGCGCGGGCGGACGCGCCGTCGATGCCTCGCGCCTTGCCGTTTGCGGCGATTCCGCCGGCGGCGACGGGGACGGGCCGGAAATCGCCTTCCAGGCCCTGATCTATCCCGCCACCGA
>CAYOAD010000220.1:4208-6325 GCA_964401845.1 uncultured Rhodospirillaceae bacterium
GCGACGGGGACGGGCCGGAAATCGCCTTCCAGGCCCTGATCTATCCCGCCACCGATTTGCATTGCGCCACGCTCTCACACGAGGAATTCGGCGAGGGCCATATGCTGACGGCTAAAGGTCAGCGCTGGTTCCAGGCGCAATATTTGGAAAGCCCGCAGCAGCGCACGGACTGGCGCGTCTCACCGGCCTTGCATGATGATTTGTCCGGCCTGCCCCCCGCTCTGATCCTGACCGCCGGCTACGATCCGCTGCGCGACGAGGGCAGGGCCTACGCCGACCTGCTCAAGGCCGCCGGCGTCGACGCCGCCTACAGCTGTTACGATGGCCAGATCCACGGCTTCGTCACCATGGGCAAGGTGATCGACGAAGCCCAGACCGCGACCGAGGAAGTCGCTGCCGCCGTCAGGGCCGCCTTAACAATATAGAGAAGTTAGGTACGGGCCGGGGCCGGCGCGATCAGCCGCATCAGGGCCAGGAACGGGATTAGCATCGTGCCCGCCATCGCCCATTTCACCGCCAGGTCGCCCAGCGCCCAGGTGATCCAGGGTAAGCCCGTTAAGGCAAAGGCAAGCGAGAAGAAAAGCGCCGTATCCAGCACCGAAGCCAGCGCCGACGAAATCAGCGGCGCGCGCCACCAGCTGGTATTACGCAAACGGTCGAAGACGGTGACGTCCAGCAGCTGGGCAAACAAGAACGCGCTGCCCGACGCCACGGCGATGCGCGCGCCGGCGAAATAGATCGAGGCCACCACGGCAATGGCAAAACCGGCATAAACGACGCGGCGGGCCCGTTCGGGTCCGAAGCGGCGGTTCGTAAGGTCGGTGACCAGAAAGGAAACGGGATAGGTAAAGGCGCCCCAGGTCAGCCAGTCGTTGATTGGAATCTGGACGGCGACATTCGAGACGACGATAACGGCGACCATCGCCGATATCGGCAGCCACAATTCACGCACAAGGGATACCGAGCGGGTCATGGCCGGGCCTCCGTCAGGTCCAATTATCAGTTACGTCTTGTCCCGGTCCGGCTCCGCGGACTGGGTTGCGCTTCAGCTTCAGGCGGCTGAGTTCGCCGCTTCCAGCTTCTTCGCCACCTGACGTTTGACGCGCCGGGCGCCCTCTGAAAGCTGGGCGTCCTTGGCCTTGAGTAGATAGGCGTCCAGACCGCCGACATGTTCGACCGAACGGATGGCGTGCGCCGAAACCTTGAAACGGACGGTGCGCTCCAGGGATTCGCTGTAAAGCGCCGTATTCTGCACATTGGGCAGATAGCGGCGGCGGGATTTGTTGTGAGCGTGGCTCACGTTGTTGCCGGTCAATACGCCTTTGCCGGACAATTCGCAGCGTCGTGCCATGGTTCGAACATCCAAGTTTGCACCGCCTCATTCGCGATGCGATTTCGTACAAAAAAGGAATAAGCCGGGCGTTTGAACCCGGCGACGGCGTTTTTTAAGCCAGGCCCGCCGCAGCGTCAAGGGCTTATGACGGATCGTCTTTCCGGCGGAACGCACCAAGAAGTTTCATCGCCGCCGCCGTCGGCGTCATTTCCCCGGCCGCAACCTGGTGTTCGATTTCGCCAAGGCGGGCGCGTACGGCCGGATCGGCGGCGAAGGCCTGACTCAGACTGGCTTCGATTTCACTCCAGAGCCACTCCCGGGACTGGCCGGAACGCCGCGGGCTCAGGGCATCCGCAGCCTCGAAGGCGGCGTGATGACGGCCGACGGCGTCCCAGACGCCGTCCATGCCGGTTTTTTCGATGGCCGAGCAGGTCACCACCTCCGGCGACCAATGGGGCGCGACGGGGCGCAGCAATCCCAGCGCACCCTTGTATTCGGCGGCAATCCGCCCGGCCGCTTGCTGCAGATCGCCGTCCGCCTTGTTGACGATGACGAGGTCGGCCAGTTCCATGATGCCGCGCTTGATGCCCTGCAATTCGTCCCCGCCGCCCGGCGCCAGCAACAGCAGGAACATATCGACCATGGCCGCCACCGTTGTCTCCGATTGACCGACGCCGACGGTCTCGATGATGACGACGTCGAAGCCCGCCGCCTCGACAATCATCATGGCTTCCCGCGTGCGCCGGGCCACACCGCCCAGTGTCCCGCCGGAGGGCGAGGGCCG
>CAYOAD010000221.1:0-6290 GCA_964401845.1 uncultured Rhodospirillaceae bacterium
ACGTGCGACCTCTGCCTTCGGAGGGCAGCGCTCTATCCAGCTGAGCTACGGGTGCGTGGCGCGGAACATAGCGGAATGCGGGGGCGACTGCAAACGCCGGGTAAGTGCCGCCAGATGGTTGATACCGGCGGGCGCCCTCCCCATGTCAAATGGATGGAACTTACGCCGTCGACGGGTAAAGCGGCCCAATGCGGATCCGGGGAGCGCAAGGCCGGCGTGGTCGTGCCGGTCATCGACCGCGAGCGCTGCGAGGGCAAGGCCGAGTGCGCCGCCGTGTGTCCCTTCGACGTCTTCGAGGTCCGCAAGCTGGATGCCGCCGACCGCCATGCCCTCTCTTTCATGGCCAAGCTCAAGGCCATGGCCCACGGCAACCGCCAGGCGTATGTCGTGAAACCACAGGACTGCCATGCCTGCCAGGACTGCATTACGGTTTGTCCGGAGGGCGCCATTGATCTGGTGGCCGCCAACAAAGCCTAGTTTTCAGCCCCGTTTCCGCTACCGGTGAGATGGAGGAACAAGTCCTCGAGATCGCTTTCCTCCGTCGTCAGGTCGTGGATGGTGAGGCCCGCCTGCTGCACCGCGGCCAGCACTTCCGCCACCTGGGCCTCGCTCGGCCGGTAGCGGATGATCAGGCGGCGAAAGGGCTGCAGTTCGGTATCGAAGCGCTTCAAACCTTCCGGCACGTCGTCGAGGTCGTCGTCCAGCGTGATGGTCAGCGCCTTGTGATCGAGCCGGGCGATCAGCGCCGCCGTCGTGTCGCAGGCCACCAGCTTGCCGTGGTTGATGATGGCGACGCGGTCGCAAAGCTGTTCGGCTTCCTCCAGGTAATGTGTCGTCAGCACGACGGTGACGCCGGAGGCATTGAGCTCCCGCACGTAGGTCCAAAGCTGATGCCTGAGTTCGACGTCGACGCCCGCCGTCGGTTCGTCCAGCACCAGCACCGGCGGCGAATGAACCAGCGCCTTGGCCACCAGCAAGCGCCGCCGCATGCCCCCCGACAGGCTACGGGCGTAGGCGTCGGCCTTGTCGCTCAGATGTACCGCGGCGAGGATCTCGTCGGTGCGCCGCTCCGCCTTGGGCACGCCAAACAGGCCGGCCTGGAAATCCAGCGCCTCGCGCGGCGTGAAGAACGGATCCATGTTCAGTTCCTGCGGCACCACGCCGATGGCGGCGCGGGCCTGGCGCGGCCGCCGGTCGATGTCGCGGTCCCAGATGCTGGCCTGCCCCGCGGTCTTGATCACCAGGCCCGCCAATATGTTAATGAAGGTCGACTTGCCGGCGCCGTTGGGGCCCAGCAGCCCGAAGAACGAGCCCCTCGGGATGTCGAGGTCGAAGGCATCCAGGGCCGGCGTGCGGGTCGGCTTGTCGCTGCCGTCGTCGGCCGGGCCGTAGACCTTGGTCAAACCGCGTACCGAGATCGCGTTTGCCGGGTAGTCGGTGGATGAGGTCAAACGCTCGATCCTCGAACCTGTTGTTTCAAAGGGGGGCCGCAATGGGTATCATTCGGCCAAGCCCAAGGTCAACGTCACAAGCCAAGAGATTTCCATCATGTCCTCAGAATCCGACGCCAGCGCACAAGGCGAAACCGTAATTGTCGATCAGTCCTCCGTCGCCTGCGACGGCGGTGACGGACCGCTCGGCCACCCCCGGGTGTACCTGACGATGGAAAAGGACGGACATACCGACTGTCCCTATTGCGGTTGCCGCTTCGAAATGGCCGAAGGCGCCGGCGGCGGCGGTCACTGAACGGGCGCGCGGCATGGGGGGATCGCAAGCAGCCAACAAGCGGATCTATCTGGTTGACGGCTCGGGATACATCTTCCGGGCCTACCACGCCCTGCCGCCGCTGACGCGCAAAAGCGACGGCGCACCGGTCGGTGCTGTCTCGGGCTTTTGCAACATGTTGCACAAATTGTTGGAGGATGTGCGCGCCGAGGACGGCGCCGGCCACCTCGCCGTGATATTCGATACCGCGCGCAAGACTTTCCGCAGCGATATCTACCCCGAATACAAAGCCCACCGGCCGCCGCCGCCGGAAGACCTGGTGCCGCAGTTCTCGATGATCCGCGACGCCGTGCGCGCCTTCAACGTGCCGATGTACGAAATGCAGGGGTTCGAGGCCGACGACATCATTGCCACCTATGCCCGGCGCGCCAAGGCCGAGGGTTACGATGTTGTCATCGTCTCCTCGGACAAGGATTTGATGCAGCTGGTGGACGAGAACATCACCATGCTCGATCCCATGAAGCAGCGCCGCATCGGCCCTGACGAGGTGCGCGAGAAGTTCGGCGTCGGGCCGGACCGCGTGATCGACGTCCAGGCGCTGGCCGGCGATTCGTCTGACAACGTGCCCGGCGTGCCGGGCATCGGCGTCAAAACAGCGGCGCAGCTGATCGAGGAATACGGCGACCTCGACGGCTTGCTGGAGCACGCCGGCGAGATCAAACAGCCGAAGCGGCGCGAGAAGCTGATTGAAAACGCCGATCTCGCGCGGATCAGCCGTGATCTTGTGACCCTGCGCGACGACGTACCGCTCGAGGACGGCATCGAGGACCTGGAGATGCGCGATCTCGAGCCCGGACCGCTCTTTCAGTTCATGGGCGAGATGGAATTCACCACCCTGACCAAGCGGCTGGCCGCCCTGTTCGGCGACGCGCCCGAGGCCGAAGCCGCCCTGCAGGCGACGCCTGCGGCGGCGCCCAAGGAAGCGCCGGCGCCGGATACGGCGGATTACGTCGCCGTCCAGACGCTGGCCGATCTCAAGACCTGGATCGACGCCGCCCGCGCCGCCGGGCTCGTCGCGGTGGATACCGAGACGACGTCGCTCGACGGCATGCAGGCCGAACTGGTCGGCGTCTCCCTGGCGGTGGAGGCGGGCAAGGCCTGCTACATTCCGCTGGCCCACCGCGGCACGGCGGCGGAACCTGCCCAGGGCGCATTCGACCTGGGCGACGGCGGCGAGCAGGAAGCCGAGGGGGCCGAGGACGCACCCGATCAAATTCCGCTGAAGAAGGCCCTGGCGGCACTCAAACCCTTGTTGGAAGACCCCGGCGTTCTGAAGATCGGCCAGAACCTCAAGTACGATGCCCTGGTGCTGTCCCGCTACGGTGTCGATATCGCACCGATGGACGACACCATGCTGTTGTCGTTCGTGCTCGATGCCGGATCGCACGGCCACGGCATGGATGCGCTCAGCAAGCTCCATCTCGATATCACACCGGTGCCCTTCAAGGAGGTGGCGGGCAGCGGCAAGTCCCAGGTGACGTTCGACCGGGTACCGCTGGACGATGCCGTGCGCTATGCGGCGGAAGACGCCGACATCACGCTCCGGCTCCACCAGGCGCTCAAACCGCGGCTCGTGCAGGAACGCATGGTGACGGTGTACGAAACAATGGAGCGCCCCCTGGCGTCGGTGTTGGTCGGCATGGAACGCGCCGGCATCAAGGTGGAAGCCAAGGCGCTGGCCGACCTGTCGGACGAATTTGCCGGCCGCATGGCCGAACTGGAAGGTGAGATCCACAAGCTGGCGGGCCGCGAGTTCAACATCGCCTCGCCCAAGCAACTGGGCGAGATCCTGTTTGACGACATGGGTCTCGAAGGCGGCAAGAAATCAGCCAAGACGGGTGCCTGGAGCACCGATGCCGACGTGCTCGACAAACTCGCCGGCGAAGGTCACGAATTACCGGTCAAGGTGCTGGACTGGCGGCACTTTTCAAAACTCAAGAGCACCTACACCGATGCCTTGCAGACCCAGATCAACCCGGAAACAAAGCGTGTGCATACATCCTATGCCATGGCCGGGGCGGCGACCGGGCGGCTGGCCTCGACCGATCCCAACCTGCAGAACATCCCCATTCGCACCGAGGAGGGCCGCAAGATCCGCGCCGCCTTCGTCGCCGAGAAAGGCTGCAAGCTCCTGTCGGCGGACTATTCTCAGATCGAGCTCCGGCTATTGGCCCACGTCGCCAACATGGACAGCCTGCGCCAGGCCTTCCACGACGGCGTCGACATCCACGCTCTGACGGCCTCGCAGGTCTTCGGCGTGCCCATCGAAGGCATGGACGGCGAAACCCGCCGCCGCGCCAAGGCCATCAATTTCGGCATCGTCTATGGCATCAGTGCCTTCGGATTGGCCAACCAGCTCGGTATCGGCCGCGCCGAAGCAGCCGAGTATATCGTCGCCTACTTCAAGCAGTACCCCGGCATCCAGGACTATATGGAAGACACCAAGGAGTTCTGCCGCAAACACGGTTACGTGGAGACGGTATTCGGGCGGCGCTGCCACCTGCCGGGCATCAACGACAAAAACCAGCAAAAGCGAGGCTTCAGTGAACGCGCCGCCATCAACGCGCCGCTTCAGGGGGCGGCCGCCGACATCATCAAGCGCGCCATGATCCGCATGCCGGGCGCCCTGAAGAAAGCCAAGCTCAAGGCCGCGATGATGCTGCAGGTGCACGATGAACTGTTGTTCGAGGTCCCGGAAAAGGAACTCGACAAGACCATCGATGTCGTGCGTGGCGTGATGGAAGGGTCGGCGCATCTCTCGGTGCCGCTGGTCGTCGACTGCGGCGTCGGCGACGACTGGGGTGCCGCGCATTAACGATTGTCGGGCTAGCGTTCGATCTTGATGACGATGCGGCGGTTTTCTTCGCGGTTTTCGGGGATCGGCGTGCCGTCTTCCTCAAGGTTGGGCACGACGGGCCGGGTATCGCCGTAACCGACGGCGCGCAGGCGGTCGGGTTCGATGCCGCGGCTGATCAGCCAGCGCACCACGGCGGCGGCGCGGGCCGCGGACAGCTCCCAATTGGAAGGAAACTGCTTGGTTTCGATGGGCACGTCGTCGGTGTGGCCTTCGACTTCGACCATGTAGTTGGTGACCCCCATCAGGCTGACCAGTTGGGCGACGCGGTCGAGCAACGGTTCAGCCTCCTCCAGAACGGTGGAGGAGCCGGCGGCGAACATCGACGAATTCTGGAAATTGAAAGTCATGCCGCGGTTCGAGGTGTCGACCGACGCGTCGCCGGATTCGTCAAAAGACTGGGCTGTTTCCTGCATCTGCTGGGCCAGCACCATCATGTCCTGGGCTTTGGCCGCGTTCTTGCCTTCCATTTCCTCGAGAATGCCGCCCGCGACCTCGTCGAATTTGTCGGGGCTGGGCTCGGAAATCGAGAACATCATGACGAAAAACGCCATCAGGATAGTGATGGCGTCGGCGTAGGTGACCAGCCAGTCTTCACTGACTTGTTCGTCGCCAGGTGCGCCGAGCGGATCGCTCATGGCTTAAGCGGCTTTCTTCTTGCGGCCGCCCTTTTGATCGATGGTGTAGTGGATCGCCGGGTCGAGGTAGCTGTTCATCTTGTCCTGGATGAAGCGCGGGCTCTTGTGGTCGGCCAGCATGGCGAAACCCTCGGTCACCAGGAAATTGCGGAAGCGCGTGATGCTTTCCTTTTGCACCACCTTGGACGAGGCTGGAATGAACACCAGGCGCGCCAGCAACACGCCGTAAAGCGTGGTCAGCATGGCAACCGCCAGGCCCGCGCCCAGTCCGCCGGGATCCGACCCCAACGACTGCAACATGATGATCAGGCCGACCAGCGTGCCGATCATGCCGAATGCCGGCGCCGCGGCGGCCATGTTCTTGAGAATATCGGCCTGCACCATGGCGCGCTGAAAGGCGCCGGTGGAGGCGGCGGTCAGCATGGCGCGCACTTCGTCGCCGGAATAGCCGGAAATAACGAGTTCGATGCCGTAATTGAGGAAATGATCCTGGTTTTTGGCGCCCTTGATTTCCTTTTCCAGGGCCAGCAGGCCCTGCTTTTTGACGAGGTAGCCCCAGCGGATGATCTTGCCGGTCTCCAGCGTCAGCATCTTGCGGTCGACCTTGCCCTTGATGAACAGGAAGCCGATATCCTTGAGCGCCAGCATGACGTAGCGCCCCTGGTAACCGATAAACGTGGCCGACAGCGTGCCGCCCAGCACCATGATGATGCTGGAACCGCTGAGGAAGCTCAGATAATTGTCCGTACTTGTGATAATGGCGCCAAGAAACAATCCGATACCGGCCAAAAATCCAAGTAGCGTTGCTATCGACATGCTTTAGTCCCAACCGACCCTTTGAGTCGAGGCATCCGCCCCGGGCCATGCCATTCTGGCCCCCCGATTGCCTATCCTGCGGTGAGGTCCCGCAGAATCGACGACGACAGACCTATAAACACCATTAAATTGGTTAATATTCCCGATAACGTAAAATATCTTTCGCACTTTCAGGAATGACGGCTTCTTCTTAAACT
>CAYOAD010000222.1:0-6215 GCA_964401845.1 uncultured Rhodospirillaceae bacterium
GGTCGGCATAGAACTGGCCGATGAAGGCGCCGAGCACCTCTGCGACGTCGGCGTCGCGCGCCTGGGTGGGAAAATAGGCGCGATTGCCGTAGTTTTGGCCGGCCCGAAAGAAGAACACCTGGATGCCGGTCTGGCCGCCCTCCTGATGGGCGGCGATGACGTCGGCCTCGCCGACCCCGGCCACGTTGATGCCCTGGCGCGCCTGGATGGCGGTGAGAGCCCGGATGCGGTCGCGGTAAACGGCCGCCGTCTCGTAATCCTGCTCGGCCGCCGCCGCCTGCATGGCCGCCGACAAGCGGCCCTGGATGTCGTGGCTTTTACCCTTGAGGAAGGTCCGGGCGTCCGCCACCACGGCGTCGTAATCCTCGGGCGTGATGCGGTCGACGCAGGGCGCGGTGCAGCGTTTGATCTGGTATTGCAGGCAGGGCCGCGTGCGGCTGTCGAAGATGCTGTCCGAACAGGTGCGCAAGGGAAAGACCTTGGCCAGCGCGTTGATGGTCGCGTTGACGGCGGAGGCGGAGGCAAACGGACCGAAGTATTCGCCCGGTTTGTTGCGTGCGCCGCGATGCTTGGTGATTTGCGCCCACTCCGTGTCGCCCCGGATCAAGATGTAGGGAAACGATTTGTCGTCGCGCAGCAGAATATTGTAGCGCGGCTTCAGCTTCTTGATCAGGTTGGATTCGAGCAGCAGCGCTTCGGCTTCGGTGTGGGTGGTGATGAATTCCATGTCGGCGGTAGCCGATACCATGCGCGCGATGCGCACACTTATGCCGCGCGGCTTGGTGTAGGCGACGACGCGTTTCTTCAGGTTCTTGGCTTTGCCGACGTACAGGACGTGCCCCTTGGCGTCGACCATGCGGTAGACGCCGGGTGTGCCGGGCAGGGTTTTCAGATGGCGCTTAATAACCTCAACGCCCGACGGCGGGCCGTTACCTTCCGGCTGATCTCCTGCCGTTTTTTCTTCGGCGGCGGCTGTTTCGCTGGCGGCCATCGTTGACCTTGGTCCCGGGGTTGCGACTGATCGGCGATTGCCTGACAGCTTATCGGTATCGTCGGATGAATTGTTTCCCGATTGTAACTGGTCGGTAACAGTCATGTGAAGCTATCCACGATTCGTGTGGATAAGGTTGTGGGCAACCGCCCCCTCGGATCATTCGAGCGCCGATTTCCCTACATTTCTAAGAATTGCACAAAATTTGTGCATTTTACTTAAGTGCTTGATAATAAACAAAAATATAAAGTCAAGAGCTTTTTAGTCTGGGGGTAGGTGAAAATTCAAACTTTTTACGGTCATTAAGGTCGGCTTAGACGCCCCTGTGCACAACTCTTCGCATTGACGCCCCTGTGCACAACTCTTCGCATTTTGTGAAATTTTATTGCGCTCCCTTGTCGTCTGCGGTATTGCCGGGAAGCACCTGATATCGCTCGATTTCCACGCCCACGGAGGCCGCTTCGGCAATAATATGTGGCTTTTCAACCCTGACCTTTACCGCCAATACGCGGTCGTCGGAGAGACAAAAATCCGCGATTTTTTCGGCCAGCGTCTCGACCAGATTGATGTGTTCGCCCGCGACGATATCGGTAATGCCGTTCACGACGTCTTCATAACAGACGACGTTGGCAAGTTCGTCGTCGATCGGACCGCCTTCGGCGGACGTCGCCATGTCGACGTTAATTCGGATAAGTTGCGAATCCAGTTTTTCATGGGAGTGCACGCCGATCTTGGCGGGCAGTTCGAGATCTCTGACAAAGACGGATCTGATGTTGGTCGCCTGGATACTGCGGGGGGCGTTCATGGGGTCCTCATGTACAAAAACTATTCGTCGCGGCCGTCCGAGCCGTAACCGGTCCAGGCCAAATGCTGTCCGCCGTCCAGGGCGATCATCTGGCCCGTCATGGCGGGCGCCGACAGGATGTAGCGCACGGCGGCGCAAATGTCATCCGGCGTGGCGCCATGGCCGAGCGGCATGGCGGCGCATTGCGCTTCGAATTGGGCTTGGGTTTGCCTGGCGCTGGCCAGCGTCGGGCCGGGTCCGATGGCGTTGACGCGGATAGCCGGCGCCAAGGCCAGAGCTAGGGATTGGGTCAGGGCCCAGAGACCGGCTTTGCTCACGGTGTAGGATATGAACTCCGGCGTCAGGTTCCAGACGCGCTGGTCGATTAGGTTGATGACGTTGCCGTTGCCCTCCACCTGCTTCGCGAAGGCTTGGGTGAGCACAAAGGGCGCGCGCAGATTGGCCTCGAGGTGGAGGTCCCAGGTTTCCCGCGTCGCGGTCCGGACCGAATCGTGCTCGAAGGTCGAGGCATTGTTGACCAGAATGCCCAGCGGTCGGCCTAGACCTTCGGCGGCTTGATGGACAAGCTGCTGCGATTCCGCTTCCAGGCCGAGATCGGCGCGGACGGCCACGGCTTCGGCGCCCGACGACCTGATTTCCTCAACCAGCTCCAGGGCTTCGTTTTCCGACGCATGATAATGCACCGCAACCGCACAGCCCGCTTGGGCCAGATCGAGGGCGATGGCGCGGCCGATGCGCTTGGCCGCGCCGGTTACCAGGGCCGCGTCCGAGGGCAGCGTCATTGACCGATACCCGGCGTTTTCGACGCGATTTCGATGCCGTGGTCATTGAACTGCGAAGCGATGTAGGCGATGTAGGCTGCCGTGAAGGCAATTCCGGGAACCCGGCCGATGGGCCAGCGCCGGACGGCGAAGGGTACCAGAATGAGAGACGCGCCTAGCATTACCCAAAGATCGAAGCGAAGAACCTCCGCCGGGATCGGAACCGGCATCAAAACGGAGGTTGCCCCCATGACGCCAAGGATATTGAAGAGGTTGCTGCCGACGACGTTACCGATGGCCACATCGCCATGTCGCCGAATGGCGGCGACGATCGAGGTCGTGAGTTCCGGCAGGGATGTGCCCAGCGCCACCATGGTCAAACCGATGACGGCCTCGGAAATTCCCGCCTCGCGGGCCACCGATACGGAGCCGGATACCAACAGGCTCGATCCGGCGAACAGTCCGGCAAGGCCGAGCACGATCATGCCGAAGGCCAAGGGCAGATTATGGGGAAAGGCGCCGACGCCGTCGAAATCCTCCTCGAAATCCTCGCCGGTGTCGCCCTCGCGCCGTGCCGCCCGGTAGGCGTGGTAGAGGAACGCGGCCAGCAGGCCGAGGAAGATGAGGCCTTGCCAGGTCACGAGATTGCCGCTCCAGCAAAAAGTAATGAACAGCAGGCTGGCGCCGACCATGATCAGGTTGTCTCGGTTGAGCGAAGCGCCGCTGGCGACGATCGGGAATATCAAGGCGGGTACGCCCAAAACCAGAAAGACGTTGGCGATATTGCTGCCGACGACGTTGCCGATGGCGATGCCCGGGGCCTCGTTCATGACGGCCTTGATACTGACCATGAACTCGGGCGCCGAGGTTCCCAGGGCGACGATCGTCAGACCGATAATGAGGGGAGAGATACAGAGCTTCTCGGCCACCGCCACGGCGCCGCGCACCATAAAATCACCGCCCAACAGCAGGATTATGAAGCCGGCGATGATTTCGACGTACATCATGGCGGGCGGGGCTTCAGAGCATTTGGCGCATTAAACGGAGGCCTTCGGTCCAGGCTGGGTTCAGTATCGAGCATTCAGCGGCGCATATTAGGACAGAAACCGGCCGAAACGTCGAGACCCGTCGCCAAAGACCGTCGTTGAACGCGCCGACGCGCTCAATCCATGCTATATGGGGCTTAACCTCCTATCCACCAAGAGAAATAGGATTTTTCCGCCTGGGTCAGAAGTCTATTCCGGCACGCCTTCGACCTGTTCGGCGTAGGCCAATACCATGTCGCGCAGGGTGACGATGCCGACCAGATTGCGTTCATGGTCAAGCACCAGGCCGCGAGAGACGCCAAAGGTGGACAGCAGGCGAACGCCGTACTTGATGTCCATGTCCTTATCAAGGGTCAGCGTCGGCTTCGACATGATCTCGTAGATGTTGACGCGCTCCGGCGCCCGGTTCTGCGAGATGATTTCCTTGGCGATGTCGGAGATCACGATAAGGCCATATTCGTCCTGTTCGTTGCGCCGGTCGATGATCAGGGAACTGACGCCGGCGCGGTGCATGATCGTCATCGCCTCGGCGACTGTCTTCATGGGATCGACGGTGCGGACTTCCGTCTTCATGACTTCGGAAACCCGAATGTACTTGGGTGTGTGGGTCATATCTGATCCTCGATTTCGTGAGAGATGGTTTCAAGTTGTGAGGTCAGGCCGAGGGCATCCTCGATGTTGACCTGGAAGGCGATGCCCGTGCCGGGTTTGACGTCAAACTCGCCGGCCACTGCGATGGCCTCAAGGATGTCTCGGGCCAATTGGTCGGCGACAAGGAACATGCAGAGATCCCGCTGGCCGGAAAGTGACAGGCCGAGGAACGTGGATTCACGTTTCATGCCCTCGCCCCGCGCCGAGGTAATGACGGTGCTGCCCGTGCAGCCCGCTTCCCTGGCGGCGTCAATTACGGCGTCGGTATGGTCGTCGTCGACCAGAGCCATGATGAGCTTGAATTTCATGAAGTACTCCTCGTTTCTTCCGCGCCTTTGGCGGATCTGAACTTCTGCCACAATTCACTCGCCTGGGCATAGCCCAGGACCGTGATAATGGGGAACAGGCTGGCGAAGGCGATCAGGCCGAAGCCGTCGATAAGCGGGCTGCGGCCCGGAATGGTCGAGGCCAGGCCCAGTCCCAGCGCGGCCACCAGCGGCACGGTCACGGTGGAGGTCGTGACGCCACCGGAATCGTAGGCCAGCGGAATGATGGTTCGCGAGGCGAAGAAGGTCTGGATGATTACGATCACATAGCCGACCACGATGTAGTAAGGCAGCGGCGTGCCGGTGACGATCCGGAAGGCGCCCAGACTGACGCCGATGGCGACGCCCAGGGCGACGGCGATGCGCAGGCCCCAGACGCCGATGGCGCCGGCGGAGACTTCGCTGGCCTTGATGGCGACGGCGATCAGGGAAGGTTCGGCGATCGTCGTCGCAAACCCGATAGCGGCGGCGAAGACATAGACCCAGGCGTAATCGGCCCAATGGGCCTGTACTGCCGCTTTGCCGCCCTCGTATATGAAGGCGGGATCGGTCAGCTGCTGCGCCATCAGTTCGCCCAGCGGGAACAGCGCCTGTTCAAGGCCGACCAGGAACAGCGCCAGACCGATCAGCACATAGAACAGACCGATGAAGATCCGTTTCATGTGCGGCAGGGGTTGGCGAATAACCAGGAACTGGAAGCCGAACAGGATAGCGACGATGGGAATCACGTCGATGCAGGTCGACAGGATGGTGCCCAAGAGGTGTGAGATGAATTCCATGTCCGCCGCCCCTCCCTACAATGCCGCCCAGATCATGCCGAAGGCCATGACGAAGATCATCGGGGTCAAACTGGCGAAGGCGATCAGGCCGAAACCGTCGATCATCGGGTTGCGCCCCCGGATGACCTGGGCCAGGCCGACGCCCAGCGCCGTGACCAGCGGCACCGTGATGGTCGAGGTGGTGACGCCGCCCGAATCGTACGCAATGCCGATGATGTCGGTCGGCGCGAAAAAGGTCATGACGACGACGGCGACATAGCCGCCGATGATGAGGTAATGGACGGGCCAGCCCTTGAGGATGCGGAACACGCCGACCAACAGGGCGACGCCGACGGAAATCGCCACCGTCAGGCGCAGGCTAAAGGCGTAGGTGGCACGCGCTTCGTCATTGTCGGCGACGGCGCCCGCGGCCGAGGCGATGCTGGCCGCTTCCGCCGCCACGGCTGTAAGGGCAGGTTCTGCCGCCGTCGTCCCGAACCCCAGCGCGAAGGCGAACAACAACAGCCAGAACAGGCTGCCCTTCTTGGCAAAGGCGTCTGCCATGCCGCCGCCGATGGGAAAGAGCGCTATCTCCAGTCCTTGGATGAACAGCGTCAGGCCGAGCAGGACCAGGACGATGCCGCCCGCCAGCGACCAAATGTTGGGGATCGGCTGCTGCAGGACCACGAGTTGGAAGAAACCGACGACGATCAGAATGGGCGCCAGATCCCGGACGGATCCGATGACGAGCATAAGAAATCGTTGAAGTCCGCTAGTCACGATATCCCCTCAATATCCTTCGGTCGGCGGTCTTTGAAATCTATCGTCGCATGAATACGTTTATTGGACATTGCCAGGGCGAAGGGAACACCGCTCC
>CAYOAD010000223.1:0-6204 GCA_964401845.1 uncultured Rhodospirillaceae bacterium
AAAGACCTTCTCCATCGGCTTTCATGAAGGTGACTACAACGAGGCCGAGGACGCCGCCCTCGTGGCCCAACACCTGGGAACGGATCACACCGAGCTTTATGTCGACCCGGCAAAGGCCTTGGAAATCGTGCCGGATTTACCCAGGATCTATGACGAGCCCTTTGCCGATTCTTCGCAGCTTCCCACCTATCTCGTCTCCGAAATGGCGCGGCGGGACGTCGTGGTTTGTCTTTCCGGCGACGGCGGCGACGAACTGTTCGGCGGCTACAACCGCTACCTTTGGGTCGACGCCATTGCCCGGCGTACCGGGACGCTGCCGGCGCCGCTGCGCTGGGGCGCGGTGGCAGGGATTACGGCTTTGTCGCCACAGTCCTGGGACCGGCTGTTTTCAGTCCTCGGGCCCGTGCTGCCAACCAAACTGCGCCAACGCAATCCCGGCGACAAACTGCACAAGATGGCGGGAATCCTCGGCTCCAAAACGCCGGCGGGGATCTACCGGGGCCTGGTCGAACATTGGGAGCCCGGCCATGGCATTGTCCTGGGCGCCACGGCGCCTGAAACCGTACTCGACCGGCAGGGTGACTGGCCGGCGGTGGGCACCTTCACGGAACAGATGATGCATATCGACGGCGTGAGCTATCTGCCGGACGACATTCTCACCAAGGTCGACCGCGCCAGCATGGCCGTCAGTCTGGAAGCGCGCGTGCCGCTGCTGGACCACCGCGTCGTCGAATTCGCCTGGACCCTGCCGCTGGAGATGAAAACCGGCGGCGGAATCGGCAAGCGCATCTTGCGCAACGTGCTCTACCGCCATGTGCCCAAGTCGCTGATCGAGCGGCCCAAGATGGGTTTTGCGCTGCCCATCCACGATTGGCTGCGCGGGCCCTTGCGCGATTGGGCCGAGGCGCTGTTGGACGAAAGCCGCCTGAACGACGAGGGTTTTCTCGACGCCGGGCCGATACGCGAAAAATGGCGCCAGCACCTGTCGGGTCATCGCAACTGGCAGCACCACATTTGGGACGTGTTGATGTTTCAGGCCTGGCTGGAGGCGAACTGACGTGACCGGGCAAACGGATCCGTTCGCCGGGGTGGCGGATATTTCGGAATTCCTGGCCGCCTGCCTGTCCACGAATTTGCTCGTGGACGGAGCCAAGGCCACCTTCGACAATTACTACAGAAATTATCACCGGAATTTTTCGCCGCGCATGCGTCACTACTACGCGGATCAAATCCGGGAGATCGAATCGATCACCCTGTCATCGCCCGGATTGCGGCTTTTGGAAGTGGGTTGCGGATTGGGCACGGAATCCCTTTGGCTGGCCAGCAAGGGCGCCCGGGTAACGGCGGTGGACGTCCGCCGGGACCGCATTGATGTCGCACGGGCGCACCAAACCGTGATGCAAGAGCGCTACGGCAGGAAGCTCGACGTCGATTTTCAGAACCGGTCGATCTTGGATCTCGAAGAGACCGAAACTTTCGACGCGATTTGGATGGAACAGGCGTTCCACCACCTCGAGCCGCGCCGCGACGTCATCGGCAAAACGGCCAAATTGCTCAGGCCGGGTGGGTATCTGGCCATCTCGGAAGCCAACGCCCTCAATCCGCTGGTTCAGGCCGAGCTCCTTCACCGCCGTGGGCGGCCGCGCGTGGAAACCATGGCGGGACCGGCGGGCAAAGAGATCGAATACGGCATCGAACGCATCACCACGGCGGGAAGCCTGACGCGGGCGTTTGCCGGCGCCGGCATCAGGCGCACGGGACTTCGATATTTCCGCATGTTTCCCAGCAGCCCCGCCTTCGACGTCCTCGGCGGTGTCGAGCGCGCTTTGACCCGGCCCTGGCTGGCGCCCTTGCTGACGCACTACAATTGGACCGGCAGGAAGGGTTGAAGGCCATGAAACGCCTGCTGTTCCTGCTCAACGACGCGCCTTTCTTCATCAGCCATCGGCTCCCCATCGGCCTAGCGGCGCAGCGGGCCGGCTGGGAGGTTCATGTGGCGGCGCCGGTCAACGTGACCGAGGACGAAGCCGCCGCGGCGGCGATCGAGCAGGCCGGCGTGCGTTTCCATGCCGTCCCCTTGAGCCGGGGCGGCATCAATCCCGTGGCCGAATTTAAGTTGATCGCCGCCTACTGGAGGCTGATGCGCCGGCTGCGGCCGGATCTGGTTCACGGCGTCGCCATGAAACCGGGCGCCTATGGGGGCACCGTGGCCCGGATGTTGCGCGTACCGGCGCTTGTCGTCGCGGTGACCGGCCTGGGCTTCCTCTTCCTGCGCGATACCGCGAAGACGCACCTTCTCCGCCACGTCGTTCTGACGCTGTACGGTTTTGCCTTCGCGCACCGCAATTGCCGGGTGATCTTCCAAAACCCCGATGACCTGGCCTTGTTCCAGGCCGCGAAGGTGTTGGGCAAGACGCCCGTGCACATGATTCGGGGCTGCGGCGTCGACCTGGAAACGTTTGCCCCGTCACCGGAACCGGAAGGGCCGCCCATCGTGGTGTTCCCGGCACGAATTATTGCCGACAAGGGCATTCACGAATTTATCGTCGCCGTGAGAAGCCTGAAGGCTCAAGGCACGACCGCCCGGTTCGTCCTGGTCGGCCGCACCGATCCGGACAATCCGACCGACGTCGGCGAGGAAAATATCCGACAGTGGGAAAGCGAAGGTCTGGTAACCTGGCGGGGCTTTGCCGACGATATGCCCGGCGTCTTCCGCGATTGCCACATCGTCTGTCTGCCGTCCTACCGCGAAGGCCTGCCGCGCACGCTGATCGAGGCGGCGGCCTGCGGCCGCGCCATCGTAACGACGGATGTGCCCGGCTGCCGCGAAATCGTGCGCGACGGTGAAAACGGCCTGCTGGTGCCGGCCCGCGACGGCGCCGCCACGGCGCAAGCTCTAAAGCGCTTGATCGACGACGATAAGCTGCGACGCGAGATGGCGCGGCGTGGCCGGGCCTACGCCGAGGCCGAATTTTCCGTCGGCAGGTTTGTCGACGATTCGCTGGACGTCTACCGCGAGGTTTCGCCATGACGGCCGGTATGTTGGCGCTTGGCGCTTTCCTGCTGACGCCCGTGTCCGTGCTGGCGCCCAAGGGTACGGTCGTTCTGCTGGCGCTGGTCGCCTTGCCGCTTCTTTACCAGGCTGTGCGCGCCGGCCGCTGGCGGCGGGCACTGCGCCTTACCGAGACAAAATTACTGGCCCTCTTTCTGGTTTGGGCGCTGGCCAGCCTCGCCTGGACGATTTCGCCCGGCGAAGCAGTCGAACTGTGGGTATCGATGGCGGTGATCCTTTTGGGTATCGTCTTCGGTCTGTCCGCTGCCCGCGATCTGGACGATTTAGGCAGGAACCGGGTCTTGATCTGGGCCCTGTTGGGCTTTTGGCTTGCCATCGGCCTGGCGGTGATCGAGTTGGCGGCCGGCCTGCCCATCGCCAACGCCATCAGGCCCGACCGCAGCGGTCTCTCAAACCTCGAGCCGACGATGCTGAACGCCGGCCTGTCGGTCATCCTCTGCCTGGCCTGGCCCCTGGCGGCGGCGTTGTGGCGACGCGAGCGCAAAGCGCTGGCCGTCGCGGTGCTGATCGCCGCCGTCTCCGTCACTTTCTCGGGCGAAGGAGCCTCGGCGAAGCTGGCAGCCATCTTGTCCTGCCTGATCTTCATCATCGTCCTGGCCGGCGGGCGGCGGGCGGTTGATGCCGTCGCGGCCATTGCCGTGGTGACCGTGGTGACGGCGCCGTTGATCGCCAGCCACGTCTTTACGCCCGCCCGCGTCACGGAACTTGCGCCGGGCATCAAGGATTCTGCGCTGCACCGGATCTACGTCTGGGAGTTCACGGCAGAGCGGATCGCGGACAAGCCCTGGACGGGGTGGGGCCTGGACGCCGCCCGCGCCATTCCGGGCGGGACGGAGCGTATCGAAGCGCTGGACGACGAAGACGCCATAAAGATGACATTACACCCGCACAATGCTGCCCTTCAGGTCTGGCTGGAGCTTGGGATCCCGGGCGCCTTGCTGGCCGCTGGTCTGCTCGCCGTGATCGCCCGGCATATGCGCCCTCGCAAGCGCGAACTGCGGGCGGCCCAAGCGGCGGCCTTCGTTGCCGCTCTGACCGTCGCCGGCCTGTCGTTCGGCATCTGGCAAAATTGGTGGCTGGCCGCGCTGGGCCTGCTAGCCGTCGCCGCCTCGGCGTTGTCGGACGACCGGGAGGACGAGGCCGGCGCTTAACGGCGTGGCCCGATCAGAGTATAAGCAGGCATGCCCTGGTCCAGTCTGCTCATCGCCGGATTTTCAGCCTTCGCCCTGACGCTGATCGCCACGGCTTTCGTCATTCGTGGATTGCGCCGCCGGGCCATTCTCGACCAGCCCAACGACCGCTCCAGTCACGCCGTGCCGACGCCCCGCGGCGGCGGCATCGCCGTCATGATCGCCTTGTTGGCGGTGGGCGGTGGCGTGGCCTATACCCTGCCGGCGGCCAGTATTCCGGCGTCCGGGCTGGTCGGCGTTTTGCTGCTTGGGGCAATCCTGGCGGCAGTTTCCTGGATCGACGACCTGCGGACCATTTCGGCTTTCCCCCGCCTGATCGGCCAGGCCGCCGCCGTCGTCCTGGGTCTCGCCCTGGTGCCCTCCGACGGACTGATCTTCCAGGGCGTGCTGCCGATCTGGGCCGACTACGCCGTTACCGCGGTTTTCTGGCTGTGGTTCGTCAATCTTTATAATTTCATGGACGGCATTGACGGTATCACCAGTATCGAGACGGCCGCCATCGGCGGGGGCCTGATCGCCGTCTGCATCGTCAGCGGAGTGGCCCTGACGGCATTGCTGGCCCCCATGGGCGCCGCCATGCTGGGCGCCGCCGCTGGGTTTTATTATTGGAACCGCCCGCCCGCCCGGGTCTTCCTGGGCGATGTCGGCAGCGTTCCCGTCGGCTACGTCTTGGGCTGGTTGCTGATCGTGCTTGCGGCGGAGGGTTATCTCGGCGAGGCCCTGTTGCTGTCGCTCTATTATTCGGCCGATGCGACGATTACGCTGTTCAAGCGCATGGCCCGGCGCGAGGCGGTTTGGCAGGCCCACCGCAGCCATTTTTACCAGCAAGCGGTCCGGGCGCTTGAAGGTGAGGGCGGCCAAAACCGCACCGCAGCCCATACCGCAATCGGCAGCGCCATCGCCCTGACGAACCTGGCGCTGATTGCCGCCGCGACCCTGGGTGCGGCCCGCTCCGATCTGCAAATCGCCTGCATCGTGTTCGGCGTTCTGGCGGTCGGCGCTTTGTTGTGGTATTTCGCCTCACGGTCCCGCTCGGCGGAACCGGAGCACGAGGAGCCCTGACGCTTGCATCTCAACCGACGCATAGCCACCGTTGCAATCCACGACATCGTCATGGCGGCGGTTTCGTTCGAGGCTTCCGTGATGCTGCGTTACTACACCTACGGCGCACCCCAGGGAATCGGCTTTCTCTGGCCGGCGACGCTGGTCTTCACCGCGGTCTGTTTCGTGGCGTTTTGGCGCACCGGCCTCTATCGCGGCATCTGGTACTATTCCTCGTTCAACGACCTGGCCGCCATCGTCAAGGCCGTGACGATCTCCATCCTGGTATTCCTCGCCATTATGTTTGTCGCCACGCGGCTGGAGAACTTTCCCCGCACGGCCCTGCTGATCAACTGGCCGCTTTTAATCATCATGCTGGCAGGACCGCGCTTCCTTTACCGCGCGCTCAAGGACGGCAATTGGCGCGCGGCATTTGAGCGCAACGCCGAGGACCGCGTGCCCGTCCTGCTGGTCGGTGCCGGCGACGCCGCGGAGATGTTTATCCGCGACCAGTCCCGTTCGCGCACGGCGGGCTACCGCGCCGTCGGCATCCTTGACGACAAACCGAACCGCATCGGTCGCGACATCCGGGGCGTACGCGTGATGGGTGCATTGAGCGAGATGACGGGGGCAGTGGAGGCCCTGGCCAAACGGGGACAGCGTCCCCAACGCCTGATCATCGCCACGGAATCGCTCGACGGCGCGGCTGTCCGCTCCTTGCTGGACGAAGCGGAAGGCCTCGGCATGACCCTGGCCCGCCTGCCGCGGCTGACGGACTTCCAGTCGGGCGAGGCCGACGCACCCGACGCCGGCGTCAACGGCACGCTGCGCCCGATCGACATCGCCGATCTGCTGGGCCGGCCGCACAAAGTGCTGAACCGGGAGGAAATGGCCGGTCTG
>CAYOAD010000224.1:0-6191 GCA_964401845.1 uncultured Rhodospirillaceae bacterium
TCGACCCACGGCGACGACGTCGACGTGCTGATCGCCTTCAATCCGGCGGCGCTAAAAACAAATCTGCAGAGCCTGCGCGAGGGCGGCCTGTTGATTGTCGACGAAGGCGCCTTCACCAAGCGAAACCTGAAGAAAGCCGGCTACGAGGACAACCCCATGGGCGGCGACGAGGTCGCCAAGTACCAGGTTCTCGAGATCGACATCACCCAGCGCACGCGCGACGCCGTGGCCGACACCGGCGCCAACAAGGCCCAGGCCGACCGCTCCAAGAACTTCTGGTCGCTTGGCCTGACGTTTTGGATGTTCGGGCGCAAACGGGCCGGCGTGCAGCAATGGATCAACGAAAAATTCGCCAAGATCCCGGAAGTGGCGGCGGCCAACTCGGCGGCACTGGACGCCGGGCATGCTTACGGCGAGACCATGGAAATCGGCGCCGACATCGCCGGCCGCGCGGCGCCGGCGGAACTGGCGCCCGGTACCTACCGCGTGGTCACCGGCATCGACGCCATGGCGCTCGGTCTGGCGGCCACGGCGGCCTGCTCCGGCCTCAAACTGACGTATTGTTCCTATCCCATCACGCCGGCGTCGGGCCTGTTGCATGGCCTGGCACAGTTCAAGGGCAAGGGCGTCATCACCTTCCAGGCGGAGGATGAGATCGCCGCCGCCGCCGCCGCCATCGGCGCTTCGTATGCCGGCAATCTCGGCGTCACCGGTTCATCGGGACCTGGCGTCGCCCTGAAAGCCGAGGCCATGGGCCTGGCGGTCGGCGCCGAACTGCCGCTGATCGTCGTCAACGTCCAGCGCGCGGGCCCCTCGACCGGCATGCCGACCAAGGCCGAACAGGCCGACCTGATGATGTCGCTCTACGGCCGGCACGGTGAATCGCCGTGCGCCGTCCTGGCCCCGGCGACGCCCTCGGAATGCTTCCAGGCCATGCTGACGGCGGCTACGATCGCCACCAAGTTCATGACCCCGGTCATCATGCTGACGGACGGCTACATCGCCAACGCCGCCGAACCCTGGTTGATCCCGGATATGGATGACCTGCCGGACATTACGCCGACGTTCCGTGATGATCCCGAGGGCTTTCAGCCTTTCCTGCGCGACGCGGATACCCTGGCGCGGCCGTGGGCCAAGCCCGGCACGCCCGGTCTCGAGCACCGCATCGGCGGCATCGAACGGTCGTCCGAAACCGGCCATATCTCCTATGACCCGGACAACCACCAGCACATGACCGATCTCAGGGCCGAAAAGATCGCCCGCATCGCGGACCATCTGCCGCCGGTCGAAATGGCTCTCGGCAGGGACACGGGGAAGGTCCTGGTGGTCGGCTGGGGGTCCACCTACGGCGCCATTCATGGCGCGGTCAACGAACTCATTCATGACGGGCTTGAGGTTTCCCACGTCCAGATCCGCAGCATGTCGCCGTTGCCGCGCGGTTTGGAAGAAATGCTGCGGAGCTTCGACCACGTCCTGGTGCCGGAGATGAACGCCGGCCAGCTCAACCGCCTGCTGCGCGACGAATTCCTGGTCGACGCCAAGGGGCTCAACCAGGTCACGGGCAAGCCGTTCAAGATCGGCACCATCAAAGCCGCCGTCACGGCGCTGTTGGAGAATTGAGATGAACGAGCAACTGACGGCCAAGGATTTCACCACCGATCAGGAAGTCCGCTGGTGCCCGGGCTGCGGCGATTACGCCATCGTCAACGCCATGCGCAAGACGCTCGCCAAGATCGGCACGGACCCCAAGGACGTGGCGTTCGTCTCGGGTATCGGCTGCGCCGCCCGTTTCCCCTACTACATCGAAAGCTATGGTTTCCACACCATCCATGGCCGGGCGCCCGCGGTGGCGACGGGTCTGAAGTTGGCCAACGCCGACATCGATGTCTGGGTCGTGGGCGGTGACGGTGATTTCCTCTCGATCGGCGGCAATCACGTGTTCCACGCCCTGCGCCGCAATGTCGATCTCAATCTGCTGCTGTTGAACAATGCGATCTACGGGCTGACCAAGGGCCAGTATTCGCCGACCTCGTTCCCCGGCACACGCTCGCCGTCGACGCCAACCGGTTCGGTCGACAATCCCGTCAATGCCGCCCTGTTCGCACTGGGCGCCGGCGCCCGGTTCGTCGCCCGCTCCGCCGATACCCTGCCGACCCACCTGCCGGAAATGCTGGAACGTGCCCACGCGCACAAGGGTGCGTCGTTCCTGGAGATTTACCAGAACTGCATCGTTTATAACGATGCGGTTTGGGGCGGACTGGCCGACAAGACGACGACCGATGATCTGTCGATCCGCGTCGAGCACGGCCAGCCCTTGGTCTACGGCAAGGAGAAGGACAAGGGTCTTGTCCTGAACGAGCACGACGGCACGATGTCGCTGATTACCGATGCCGACGGCCCCGTGGCCGAACGGGCCACGGTGCATGACGAAACGAGCTGGATCATGGCCAACGCGCTGGCCCGCATGGAAGGCGACGACCGTCCGACGGCCTTGGGCGTCTATTACTGCGTCCCCGCCGAAGACTATGGCGCAGCCGTGGAATCACACACGCCCTACCAGCCGCTGAGCCGCGCCGACCTGGCCGCGCGGCTGCACGGCGAAGGCACCTGGACCATCGAATAAGCCGCCCGGCCGCCGACATGACCGACTTGCGGGCCTCCCGCATACTGTGCCTGGAAGACGGCAGTTCCGCCTTCGAGGACATGGTCTTCGACTTCGCGATGGCCCACGAGCATGGGCGCGAAACGGCGGTGCTGCCGGCCCAGGCCATCGCCTTTGTCTGGACCGCGCCGGGTCTCGACCTCGACTGGCACAACGCCTCGCGCGAACGGCTGATCCTGGTGCTGGACGGGGAATTGGAGGTTGAGGTCACGAACGGCGAAAGGCGCACCTTCGGTCCCGGTCACATCCTCAACCCCACGGACCGCCACGGCACGGGCCACAAGAGCTGGGGCTCCGCCGACAAGCCGTTGAAATCGGTCCTGATCGAGATCGGCGATCCGCCCGATACACCCTGGCAAGTCGCCGACAACCCGGAACCGCCGTCATACCCCTGCACGCGCAATGTGACCGGTGACGATGGCGCCTCGCACTTCGTCGATGACGAACTCCCCTTCACCATCCGTGCGCCGCTGGGCCTCTGCACGGCGCTCCAGCCGCTCCGGGGTTACCAGATCGTGGAAAAACCGGCGGCCCTAGATCACGATTTCCACAATGCCCCGCAGAAGCAGTTCGTCATCAATCTGGTGGGCGCAATGGAGGTTGAAAACGGCGATGGCGCGACACGCCGGTTTGCGCCCGGCGACATTTTCCTGGGCGAGGACACGACCGGCCAGGGCCACAAAACCCGGGCCGTCGACGGCCGCACACGCTACAGCCTCTTCGCCCATTTGGCTTGAGAAAGAACCTTACCCATGCCTGAAATCAATGCCGACCGACTGGTGGACGACCTTAAGACGCTGCGCAGTTTCGGGGCCTATGAAAACGGCGTCGTCCGCCCTGCGCTTTCCGACATCGACATGGAAGCCCGGCGTTGGCTCAAATCCAAATACGAGGACGCCGGCCTCAACACCGCCATCGACGGCGTCGGCAATGTCTGGGGCCGGTCGGCTAACCAGGGACAGGCGTTGCTGATCGGCTCGCACTCCGACACCCAGCCGACGGGCGGCTGGCTCGACGGCGCGCTTGGCGTGATCTACGGCCTGGAGGTCGTGCGCGCCCTGGCGGAGGATCCGGAAACCGCCGGCTTGCCTGTCGACGCCATCTCCTGGCAGGACGAGGAATCGCGTTTTTTCGGCTGTATGGGCAGCCAGTCCTTCTGCGGCGGCTTCACGGCCGAGATGGAAGCGGGCCTCACGGACAAGGACGGTGTCGCCCTGGCGGACGCCATCGCGTCGGCGGGTCTGGGCGGCGTCGAACGGTTCAGGTTCGAGGAAGGACGTCATCTCGGGTTCCTCGAGGCCCATATCGAGCAGGGCCCGCACCTCGAGGAGGATGGCCTGCAGATCGGCGTCGTCACCACCATCGTCGGCCTGCGCGGCACAGAGTTCACTTTCACGGGCCAGCAGAACCACGCCGGCACCACCATGATGGCGGGCCGTAAGGACGCCGCGACGGCGCTTTACGCACTGGCCAACGCCATCAACCAGGAATTCCCCAAGGTGGCCGGGGAGAAATCGGTCTGGACCATGGGCCGGGCGGCTGTCCATCCCGGCGCGCCGTCCATCGTGCCGGGGTACGCGGAACTGGAACTTCAGTACCGTGACAAATCGACGGACGTGCTCGATGCCTTTGACGCAGTGGTCGACCGTCTGGTCTCCGAGATCAATGGGCGCGGCGGGGCCACGGTGGAGGCCCGCCCCTCGCGCGTGCAAATTTCGCCAGCCGACATGGATGCGGGCTTCCAGGAGCACCTGCAAAGGGCCGCCGAAGTTCACGCGCCCGGCAAGTGGCAAGCCATGCAATCGGGTGCCTTTCATGATGCCGGCATCGTCAGCTCCGTCATGCCCTGCGCCATGGTGTTCATTCCCTCGATCGGCGGCATCAGCCACGATTTCGCTGAGGACAGCCACATCGACGACATCGTTCTGGGTTGCCGGGTTCTGGCCGAGGGCGCAGCCTCCATTCTGAAATCCCGGGGCTGAAGGTTAAAAAGAGCTAGTCAACGGCGGCGCTCGGCGGTATTCGATTAACCCTTACGCCATCCGACGACCCAACAATCATTCAGAGAGCATTTGATGAAGTACGATTTGGACCGCGTGATCGAACGCGGCGGAACCGGTTCCGCCAAATGGGGCAATTATCATGGCGGCAGCAATGCCGGCCCAATCGACGCCGTCAACGCCGACCTTACAGGCGACGGACCGATCCCCATGTGGGTCGCCGACATGGATTTCCGCTGCGCCCAACCCATCCTCGACGCTCTGGCTAAGCGCACCGAACACGGCATCTTCGGCTACACCATGGGCACCGACGGCTATTTCGAGGCCGTCATAGACTGGATGCAGCGGCGTCACAACTGGACCGTGGAGCGCGAGTGGATCTCGACCACGCCCGGCATCGTCCCCGCCGTCCACTTCGCGGTGAAAACATACTGCGAGCCCGGCGACGGCGTTCTCATCCAGCGTCCGGTCTACTACCCGTTCTTCCGCGCCATCACCAACGGCGGTTGCGAGATCGTCTCCAACCCGCTGATCGAGGAGGATGGTCACTACACGATGGATTTCGACGACCTCGAGACCAAGGCCGCCGATCCCAAGGTCAAGATTTCAGTCCTGTGCAGCCCGCACAATCCGGTGGGGCGCGTCTGGACGGCGGACGAACTGCGCCGTTACGGTGAGATCTGCAATCGTCACAACGTCATCGTCGTGGCCGATGAAATCCATTTCGACCTGATGATGCCGGGCATCAAATTCGAGCCCTACGCCCTATTGGGCGAGGAATTCGCCCAGAACGCGCTCTTTTGTACGGCGCCGTCCAAGACCTTCAATCTGGCCGGCATGCACCTCTCAAACGTCATCACGCCCAATCCCGACCTGAAGCAGGCCTATGACGGTTACATGCTACGCACCGGCATTTCCGGCCACCTCAATCCGCTGGTCACATCGGCCGTCGAAGCCGCCTACCGCGAGGGCGAGGACTGGCTGGCCCAGGTGCTGGATTACATCTGGGGCAACTACCAGTTTATGACGGGCTACTTTGCCGAAAACATTCCGCAAATCGAGGTCACCGAGTTGCAGGGCACGTACTTGTGCTGGCTGGATTTCCGCAAGCTCGGCCTCAACCGGGCGGCGCTGGAGAACTTGACGCAACTGAAGGCCAAGGTCCTGTTCGACGAAGGCTACATCTTCGGCGACGAGGGGGAAGGGTTCGAACGCATCAACCTCGCCTGCCCCCGCGCCGTGCTGGAACTGGCCCTCGGCAGGCTGAAAACGGAAATCGACGCCCTCTAGATCGAAAAGCCGCCGAGCTTCGTTTCGAGGTATTCCATGATGCCCTCGCGGCTGCCTTCGCGGCCGAGGCCCGAATCCTTCATACCGCCGAAGGGCGCCGCGGCGGAACTCGGGTTGATGTCGTTGACGCCGATGATGCCGAACTCCAGGCCCTCGAACATCCGCATGGCTCGGGCGATGTCGCGGGTATAGACATAGGCCGCCAAGCCGTAGTGCGTGTCGTTAGCCATCCTGAGCAC
>CAYOAD010000225.1:0-6188 GCA_964401845.1 uncultured Rhodospirillaceae bacterium
ATCGCCCGCGACCTGCCGCTGGTGTTCGACGTCTCTGCGGGCCGGTTCGCGGCCGCCAAACCACTGACCTTCAATGCCGCGCTCGACGTGGCCAAGGGAGCGGGCAAAGTCTCGCTTCAGGGGTCGATGTCGACGCCCTCGGCGGACGGCACGCTGACCGGCAGCGTCGCCGTGGAGGCCAAGGACGCCCAGAAATTCATCGAGGCCGTCATGGCGGCGGTCGGCGGTGAGGTCCCGGCGCTGCCCGGCCTGTCCCAGGCGATCGCCCTGCGCGGCGACGTCACCGCCAATACCTCGGAAGCCGGGCTGAACAATTTGGAACTCAAGCTCGGCGACACCACGGCGGCGGGCGCGGTCAACGCCAAACTCGGGGACAAACCCAGCGTCGATTTGGCGCTCGACGTCAACCGGGTGGACCTCGACGCCTGGCTGGCCGCGAGCGACGGCGCCGGCGCCACACCGACCAAGAAGAAAGAGGAGGGCGAAGCCGACCCGGCCGAACCGTTCGTCCTGCCCGCCGACCTGACCGGTACCGCGGCGATTACGGTGGACGCCGTGACCTACAATGGCCGTGCCATCCGCCAGGTCGAGGCCTCGGCCGGGATTGCCGGCGGTGTCGTCACCATTGAGAAGTTCGGCGCACAGTTGCCCGGCGGCGCGCGCCTCGATGCCGCCGGTACGATCCAGCCTTTCGAGGGCGTGCCGAGGTTCGAGGGCAACGTCAGCGCCGCCGCCGACAATCTGCGCGGCGTGCTCGACTGGATCGGCACCGACGTCTCGATGGTTCCCGCTGACCGTCTGCGCAAGACGGCGCTGGCGGCAACCGTGCGGGCGACGCCGCAGCTGCTGGAGATCTACGGCATCGATTTTCGCCTCGATTCGTCCAAGCTGACCGGCGGCGCGGCCTACGCCTTCCGCGATCGGCCCGCCTTCAGCCTGGATTTCGAAATCGATCAGTTCAGCGTCGACGCCTACATGAAAGCGGGCGTGGAAACGACCAAGCCGGCGGACCAGAAGGCGGCGCCGGACAAGCCGGCCGATTTGACCGTTTTGCCCAAGGACATCGTCGACCTGCTCAATTCCTTCGACACCAACATCAAACTCGGCGTCGGCAAATTGGCCGTGAACGGCGTGCCCATCCGCGGTGCCTTAGTGGACGTCGGCCTGTTGGCCGGTGAAATCACCGTGCGCCGGATCAAGGCCGACGACCTCGGCGGGGCCCAGGTGACCTTCGCCGGCAAGGCCCGCGACCTGGCCGGCAAGCCAGCGCTCAGCGGCACCGTCGATATCCGCTCGGACAACGCGTCGGGTCTGGCGCGCCTGGCGGGCGTGGCGCTGCCGGTGCCGGCCGAGCGCCTGGGCAAGGTCAGCGCCCGGGGCAGGGTCGACGGCAACGCCGAACGGCTCGGTCTTGACCTCAACGTGACGGCGGCGCGCACGACGACGGCCCTGAAGGGCGAAGTGAACCTGCTGGGCGCCGCGACGCGTCTCAACCTGACAATGGCGGCGGCGAACAAGAGCTACGTCCGGCTCTGGCGCGTCTTCGATCCGGAATTCAAGATGGCCCAAGGCGGCAAGGACGGGCCGTTGCGCATTGACGGCACGGTCGCCGGCGACCTGACGGCGCTGAGCCTCGATCTCGGTATCGGGCTGGGCCAGGCCAATCTGAAGGCCGCCGGTAAACTGTCGCCGCTGGCGGGGCCTGAGTACAACCTGGCGTTCAGCGCCGGGCACCCCGACGCGGTCGCCTTCCTCAACGGCCTGGGCGTCGACTATCGGCCGGCGGCTCCCAACCTCGGCAGTCTGAAGCTGAGCGCCGACATCGCCGGCAACGGCGAACTTGCCAAGCTCGGCAATTTCGACGGCAACTTCGGCCCGGTGGCGCTGGCGGGCGCCGCCAGCGCAAACTTCGGCGGGCCGCGCCCGGCTATCACGGCCGGACTGGCGACCAGCGAAATCCTGGTCGACCTGTTCGTGCCGCGCGGCGGCAACGGGGCAGGCGGGGGCGCCGGATCGGGCGGCGCTTCAAGTCCGGCGGCGGCGGAACGCTGGTCGTCAGATCCCATCGATCTCTCCGTCCTGCGTGCGGCCGACATGGAACTGGACGTGCAGGCCAGGGGCATCATCTACGGCGCCTACCGCTTCGCCGATCCGAAAGTCGTCGCCTCGGTGCGCGACGGCGTGCTGCGCATCGAACCGCTGACGGGCAAGCTGTTTGACGGTGACGTCAAGCTGACCGCCGAACTCAGGGACGACCAGATACCGGCCATGAACATGGCCATCGGCCTGACAGGCGCCGACCTGCAGCGGACGCTGATGGATGCCGCGGGCATCGACGCCGTCACCGGCCTGGTCGGTCTGAACGGGAAGTTTGCCTCGGCCGGGCACAGTCAGCGCGACATGATCTCGCAGCTTTCCGGCGGGCTGTCGTTCGCGGCGGAAAACGGCGTCGCCAAGGGCGTCGATCTCAAGACGTTGAGCGACAGATTGAAGACGCTCGACCGCACCGCCGATTTCCTCAGCCTCATCCAGTCGACCATGAGCGGCGGGCAGACCCGGTACGCGCGCCTGGGCGGTAATTTCACGGTCGAGAACGGCGTGGCGCGCAGCGACGACATTGCGGCTGAAATGGAGGCCGGGGCGGGCGCCGGCCGGGCCGTCATCGACCTGCCGCGCTGGCACATGGACATGACCGGCAGCTTCCGGCTGACGGAGCACCCCAAAGCCCCCCCAATTGGCCTGACCTTGCGCGGCCCGCTCGACAATCCGCAGCGCGACATCAAGAGCCGCGATCTGGAGAACTATATCGCCCAGCGGGTGGGCGGCACCGTTGTGCGCAAGCTGATCGGCAAAAAAGCGAAGGGCCTGGAGGCGTTGCTTCCAGGCCTTGCCCAACCGCAACAGCAACAACCCGAGGAACAGCCGCAGCAGCAGCCTCAGCAGCAGGAGCAACAAGAGCAGCAACCGCAGCCGCGTCAGCGCAAACTGAAACCCGAGGATATTCTCAAGGGATTGCTGAAAAACCTGGGGAACTAGCCCCGATTATTTTTCGGCGTCTTGTGTCCGCTCCAGGACATACACCCGGAGTGCGCTGGAGAGATTTCCCTCCCGCGCCTCGTCGATTTGAGCGGCCAGGTCGTTGACCGACATGCCGTCTTGGGCCGCGAACGCCTGCAGGGCCCGCCAAAAGGCGTCCTCCAGCGTCACGCTGGTGCGGTGGCCGGCGATAACGATGGAGTGCTTGCGCAAGCCCGCCACGGCGGCCGGTCCTAGAGGTCCTTGAAGAAGTCGTTGCCCTTGTCGTCGATGATGATAAAGGCGGGGAAGTTTTCCACCTCGATGCGCCAGACAGCTTCCATGCCGAGCTCGGGGTATTCCAATACCTCGACCTTGCGGATGCAATCCTGGGCCAGAATGGCCGCCTCGCCGCCGATGGAACCCAGATAGAATCCACCGTACTTCTGGCAGGCCTCGCGCACCTGGGCGCTGCGGTTACCCTTGGCCAACATCACCATGGAGCCGCCGGCGGCCTGGAACTGGTCGACGTAACTGTCCATGCGCCCCGCCGTGGTCGGTCCGAACGAACCGGACGCCATGCCGTCGGGCGTTTTGGCCGGCCCGGCGTAGTAGACGGGGTGGTCCAGCATGTACTGCGGCAATCCTTCGCCGGCGTCCAGGCGTTCCTTCAGCTTGGCGTGTGCGATGTCGCGGCCGACGATCAGGGTGCCGGTGAGACAAAGACGCGTCTTGACCGGGTGTTTGGTCAATTCGGCCAGGATATCGGCCATCGGTAGGCCAAGGTCGATATTGACGACCTCGCCGCCCAGGCCCTCTTCCTCGACCTCGGGCAGGTATTTGGCGGGATTGGTTTCGAGCTGCTCGATGAAGACGCCGTCAGCCGTGATCTTGCCGTGGATCTGCCGGTCGGCCGAGCACGAGACGCCAATGCCGATCGGCACCGAGGCGCCATGGCGGGGCAGGCGCACGACGCGGACGTCGTGGCAGAAGTACTTGCCGCCGAACTGGGCGCCGATGCCGCTCTGTTGGGAGAGTTTATGGACCGTTTCCTCCATTTCGAGATCACGGAAGGCGTGGCCAAGCTCATTGCCCTTGGTCGGCAGCTCATCGAGGTATTTGGTGCTGGCCAGCTTCACGGTCTTGAGGTTCTGCTCCGCTGATGTGCCGCCGATCACCACCGCCAGGTGGTAGGGCGGGCATGCCGCGGTGCCCAGCGTCTTGAGTTTTTCATCGAGGAAGGCGGCCAGACTTTCCGGGTTCAGCACCGCCTTGGTCTGCTGGTAGAGAAAGGTCTTGTTGGCCGAGCCGCCGCCCTTGGCGATGAACAGGAACTTGTACTCGTCGCCCGCCGCAGCGTAGAGATCGATCTGCGCCGGCAGGTTGGTGCCGGTATTGACTTCTTCGTACATGTCCAGCGGCGCCATCTGGGAATAGCGCAGATTGGTCTGGGTATACGTGGCGGAGATGCCTTGCGACAAGGCGGCCTCATCCGTGCCGTCAGTCCAGACGTACTGGCCCTTCTTGCCCATGACGATGGCGGTGCCGGTGTCCTGGCAGCTCGGCAGCACCATGCCGGCCGAAACGTTGGCGTTTTTTAGCAGCTCCAGCGCGACCTCGCGGGCGGTCTCCGCGGCCTCGGCGTCGCCGAGGATGGCTGCGCGTTTGGCGCGGTGCCCCGGCCTGCCCAGGCGCGACCTCTACGCGCGCGCGGTCGCCGCCCTCGAACGGGCGGCGGCGGCCGATGATCCGGAGGCCGCGTGCCGCTGAGTCGACTCGACCGCCTCGGCCGCGTCGTTCGTACCGCGCGCCACCTTCGGCCGGCTCAGCTCGGCGCCCAGCTCGTCCACCTCGCGCGTGGCATAGGGGCGCCGTCGTCCTGGGCCGGACCGGTGCCAGCGACGGCTGCAACGTCGGTGAGCGTTCCGTTCCTGGCGGCGCCCGACCACGCGCAGCTGCGCCCGGGCCCGGTCGTCGAGCTGATCGGGCGCGAACTCGACGGGGGCGACGGGATCGACTGGGACCATCCGCCCGGTGGCCCGCTCTTCACCTACCACCTGCACCAGTTCGACTTCCTGCGCGGCGCAGTGGTCCCGCCTGCGCTCCGCCTCGAGCTGATGCTCGACTGGATCCGTCGGCATCCCCGCGGCGTCGGCTGGGATCCGCACCCGACCTGTCTGCGCGTGCTGTCGTGGGGCAAGCTGCTGCTCACGCCGGGGGCGCTGCCCGACGACGAGCCGGCCCGGGCCGAGATCCGCCGCTCGCTCGCGCGCCAGATCCGGACGCTCTCGCAGCACCTCGAGGTCCGACTCCAGGCCAACCACCTGCTCTCGAACCTGATCGGCGTCGTCTTCGGGGGATTCCTGCTGCGGGGATCGCGCGCCGAGCGCTGGCGCAGCTTCGCGGGACGTCTCGAGCAGGAGATCGGGCGACAGATCGGCGCCGACGGGCTGCACGAGGAGCGCAGCCCGATGTACCACGCGCTGCTGCTCGAGAGCCTGCTCGACCTGCTCGATCTCGCGCGCGTGCCGGCGACGGGGGCGCCCGCATCGCTGGTCGACATGCTGGTGACGACCACCTCGCGCATGCTCGGCGCGCTGTCCGTGGTGTGCCACCCGGATGGCGAGATCGCGCTCTTCTCCGACTCGGCGTTCGGCATCGCGCAGGAGCCGGATCACCTCTACGCGTACGCCGAGGCGCTCGGTGTGACGGCTGCGCGGCCCGCCACCCCGGGCGTCCTGAGGGACGCCGGATACGCTCGGCTGGTGGCCGGTCCCTTCACGTTGATCGCGTCGGTGGCCGGGCCGGCGCCGCCCCACCAGCCCGGACACGCCCACTGCGACGCGCTTGCCTTCGAGCTGTCGTGCGGCGACTCGCGAATCGTCACCGACACCGGTGTGTACGAGTACGTACCCGGCGAGCGAAGACGGATCGCGCGGGCCACGTCTTCGCACGCGACCATCGAAGTCGACGGTGCCGAGCAGGCAGAGGTGTGGGAAGCGCATCGGGTCGGCGGCCGGCCCGACGTCGTGCTCGAGCGCGTCGAGCCGGGTGTGCGTTTCGTGGCCAGCTGCAGGAGCTGGTCGACCCCGGACACCCTGCACCGGCGCGCCTTCGCGGTTCGGGACGGGGCGATCGAGATCCAGGACTCGTTCGAGGGCGCGCGTCGCCCG
>CAYOAD010000226.1:0-6110 GCA_964401845.1 uncultured Rhodospirillaceae bacterium
GAGATTAATCGTCGGGTTGAGTGAAGGTTTCCGTCGTGTAGCGCCAGACGCGCACACTATCCGACCAGTGGTCGGGTTTAAAGCCCGCTTTGCCCTTGAGGTGGCGCCAAAAGTCCTGGACATCGGGGATTTGCTCCCAGACCTGGGGCAGGAATGTGCCCCGGCGGCCCTGGTCCGACAAAATCAGGCCATCCACGCCCGGTCTGAACTGGGCGACCAGATCGGCTTCCGACGTAAATGAAATTTCCCGGGGTTCGCTGAGAATCGATATCTTCAGGCTGATGCGGTCGTATTCTTCCCGCTGCAACGGCTTGAAGCGGGGATCCTTGAAGGCCGCGGCGTAGGCATTGGCTGCAAGATCAGCGATCAAGGGTTGGTGGGCGGCGAGCGAGCCAATGCAGCCCCTGAGGCGTCCGTCTAGCTCGACGGTAACGAAGGTGGCCCGCTGGCTGGCCAGAGCCGCCGGCCAATCATCGACGGAAATACTGATTTGCTTGCCGGTTTCGAGGCCGTGGCGGATGGCGCTGTCGGCCACGGAAATCATGATGCGGCGCAAGCCTTCGTCGAATTCGTCGGATTGAGCTTGAGATGCCTCGTCGCCCGGCTCCCTGACCAGGAAAGAGGCGTAGCCGACGACCTTGTCGCGGGATCCGGCGGTGTCGCCGGAATTGCGCAGGTCGACAAGTGAAAACGTCAAATTCCGCTTTTTTCCAAACGCCATCAGACCCTTTATGGGGCGGCCGCCGCAGGCGCGGTCCGAGGTGATCAAATCGATGTTGCCGGCCTCGATGGCCTCGGTGGTGGCCTGGTCCTTGGCCTGCGCCGTGGCGTAGTCATGGTAATGACTGAGGTCGGAACTGATGACGACAACGGTTTCCGGACCGCCCCACAGGGCGTCGAGAACGCCGGAAACCGCATCCGGGCCCGCATCGCCCACCACCAGGGGAACCAATTTGAAATCACCGAGCACGGCCTGCAGGAAGGGCAGGTGGACCTCAAGGCTGTGCTCCATGGCGTGGGCTTCGTCGAGGACGCCGACCCCGGGCAGCGCCGCGATCGCCGTCAGGGCCTCCTGGTCGATCTCGATATCGCCCAGCGGCGTGGCGAAAGCCCGGGAGCTCGGGGCGGCGATGCCCTGAAAGGCGACCCGGTGGGAAGGGCCCAGCAGGACGACCCGGCGGACCGTGCCGCGCGCGGGCACCAGCCTGGCATAGGCGGTGGCCGCAACCGGTCCCGAATAGACGTAGCCGGCGTGGGGCGCGATGATCGCCTTGGGCCAGGATGTGGTGGCGGGCGTGGCGGCAGCGGCGAGATAGCCATCAACCGCCTGGCGCAGTTCCCTGGCATCGTCGGGGTAGAAATAGCCGGCGACGGCGGATGGGCGGATTTGCGCTACGGCTGCCATATCGGGCAATTCACCCCCAAATGCTGAATTTGGCGCTGCTCAACCCTATATTTAGGTTAGATTCGGGCAAAGTGCCAGATGATCCATCTGGATGGGATGCAAGCGAATGAACGGCACGCCGACAATTCTGACGGCGGCAGACAACGCCGCCTACCACCCGGGACGGTATTGGCACGCCCTCGAGAATGGGCGCATCCAGTGCGACGTCTGTCCCCGCTTCTGCAAGCTCCAGGAGGGCCAGCGCGGACTTTGCTTCGTGCGGGCCAACGAAGGCGGCAAAATGGTGCTGACGACCTATGGCCGCTCGTCCGGCTTCTGCGTCGATCCCATAGAGAAGAAACCGCTCAACCATTTCCTGCCCGGCACGCCGGTGCTTTCGTTCGGAACGGCGGGCTGCAATCTGACCTGCAAGTTCTGCCAGAACTGGGACATGTCCAAGTCCCGCGAGATGGATACCCTGGCCGACGCCGCGACGCCGGAAATGCTGGCCCGCGCCGCGCGGCAGCTCGGTTGCCGCTCCGTCGCCTTCACCTACAACGATCCGACCATCTTTCTCGAATACGCCGTCGACACGGCAAAGGCCTGTCACGCGCTCGACATCAAAACGGTGGCGGTGACGGCGGGCTACATCTGCCCGGAACCCAGGGCCGAGTTCTTCAGCCACATCGATGCCGCCAACATCGACCTCAAGGGATTTACCGAAAGCTTCTATCACGATCTCTGCACCGGACACCTGAACGACGTGCTGGAAACCCTGGTTTACCTGGTCCATGAAACGGACGTGTGGGTGGAGGTCACGACGCTGCTGATCCCCCGTCAGAACGACAGCCCGGAGGAAATCGACGCCCTGACCAAATGGTTCGCGAAGGCGTTGGGTCCCGATGTACCGCTGCATTTTTCCGCCTTCCATCCCGATTACCGCATGACCGACATCCCCGCGACGCCGCACAAGACGCTGCTGGATGCCCGCGACATCGCCTTGCGTAACGGGTTGAGGTACGTCTTCGTCGGCAACGTCCATGACAAGGCGGCAAGCAGCACCTACTGCCACGGCTGCGGCGGCAAACTGATCGGCCGGGACTGGTATCAGCTCAGCGATTGGAACCTGACGGATGACGGCCACTGCCGGAACTGCGGCGCGGCCTGCGCCGGCGTGATCGACGGCCCGCCCGGCACCTGGGGGCCGAAGCGGCAGCCTGTTCGATTGGCATCTTAAGGAAGCGTTTCGTCGCTCTCACCGAGGGCGCGCTGCATCAGCACGCTATCGACCCAGCGGCCGTGCTTGAAACCGACGGATTGTAGCGTTCCAACCCGACGGAAGCCGAGTTTTTCATGAAGCGCGATCGAGGCCGTATTATCGCTGTCGCCGATCACGGCGACCATTTGACGGACCCACGCCAGGGCTTCGCAATCGGCGATGAGACGGGCGAGCAAGGCGGCGCCGATGCCGCGGCCGTGGGCGTCGGGGGCGACGTAAACGGAGTTCTCCACCGAATGGCGGTAGGCCGGACGGGGGCGGTAGGCGCCGGCATAGGCATAACCCAGAATTTCCCCGCCATGGGCCTCCCGCCCATCGACCGCTGTGATATAGGGCAGGCCGCGCTCCCGAATGGCCTGCCAGCGGCGGCGAAACTCGGCCAGATCCGGCGGCGCTTCCTCGAAAGATGCCAAACCGTGCAGAACGTGATGGCCGTAGATCTCCAGGATGGCGCCGAGGTCGGCCTCCTGGGCCTCCCGGATAAGGATATCCGGGGCGCTCATCTCCGCGGGATCAGCGTCGACTGATCCAGGTTCGCCAGCGCCTCGATGACCGCCGTCATGTGGTCGGCGACGGTAGCAAATTCCGCCAGGCGCTCCATGGCCTGCTCGTCCATGTAAAGACCCCGGTTGAGCTCGATCTGCATGGTGTGCACCCCGGCGCCGGGACGGCCGTAGTTGCGGGTGGTGAAGCCGCCGGCATAGGGCGTGTTGCGCGCCACCGAGTACGTCAGGCTCCGGAAGGTCTGCTCGGCGGCGTCGGTTACCGCATCGGCGCAGCTCGAACCGAAGCGGTCGCCCAGAATGACGTCGGCGCGGCGGCGGCCGGTATCCTTGTCCATCGGACCGCCCACCGACGGCATGGAGTGGCAATCGATCACGACGGCGCAGCCGAAGGCCTCGCGGGCATCGGCGATCAGGCGTTTCAGGCGCTCGTGGAAGGGCATGTAGATCGACTTTACGCGCCGTTCGGCTTCCGCGAAGTCCAATTTGCCGGCGTAGATCTCGGCGCCGTTTGAGACGACGCGCGCCAGCGTCCCCAAGCCGCCCGTGACGCGGTACGAGTTGGCGTTGACGTAGGACGGCAGTTCGCCCTCGAACATTTCCGGATCCAGCTCCCAGGGTTCGCGGTTGACGTCGAGGTAGGCGCGGGGATAGTGCGCGCACAAGAGCGGCGCGCCGAACTGGGGCGCGGCGGCGAAAAGCTGATCGACGAAGGCATCCTCCGAGCCCCTGAGAGCAAGCGCGTCGAGCCGGGATTCGGCGATAAAGGAGGGCGGGTAGTGCTCGCCGCTGTGGGGCGAGACGAAGACCAGCGGCGACGACAATTGGGCCGGTTCGTCCAGGCGATAAGGCGCCAAAGCACCCTCCGCGAGGGCGTTGGACGGGTCATCCAATGTGGCGCCGTTGGGCTTTTTGACGTCGTGCATGTGAACGATTCATAAGTCTCAGCGGCCAGGGCCGCAAGGGTTTGCACAGAATTAGACAGCCAAAAAGCAAAGGAACCGTTGAAGGAAGTCAATTTTCCCGCCCAAAGGCTTGCAAACCCCAGCCTTAAGGCTATATACACAGCCCCTCAAGGGCGCATAGCTCAGCGGGAGAGCACTACGTTGACATCGTAGGGGTCGCTGGTTCAATCCCAGCTGCGCCCACCATCGAAACCCCAAGGGAAACCTTGGGGTTTCGCGTTTCTGGCGGGCTGGTTGAGTTGGTGGTTTCGGGTGACTGTGCCCGAAATGTGCCAAAGGCATTGAGCTTGTCGATGGCTTGCGCCTGGAAGTCGGGCGCGAGATCAACATCGCGCCAATCAAGTCCGAGAAGTTCGCCCCGGCGTCCGCCGGTGTCGACCGCAACGATGATCAAGGGGCGAAGGTGGGATGCCGCTTCCATAAGAAGCCTTTCCTCCTCACCCCGCGTCGCCCCGTTTATCCACCCCATCGCCCGTTACGGCATCCATGTGTTTTCTGTCGGCCATTCGCCCTAAATCCCGTTACGACTTTCCAAGTGCGCAAGAGGTTGCCGAATTCCGGTCCGATTTGCAGCAGTCCGTATACGTAACGGAATTGCGCGATTTGGGACCGGCACCGCAAACCCGTATACCGGTCCGAGCAGCTTTTTTCAGGAAATCGAAATTTTTCCCGCATATGCCGTATCCGGGTCCTGAAGCGAAAAAATGTCTGGTCGAACCTCATTTTCGGACATCCCGGACCGATCCCAAAGTGTCCGTTGATGACCCATTGCGGACTATGATTTAATGAGAAATTGGGTGCTTTAGCCCCCTTCATTGAGGGAAAGTACGATTTTCCCAATGTGTTGTTTTGACATAAAGGCGTTTTGCGCGTCCGCGATTTGCTCAAGCGGAAAGGTTTTCGCCACAAGGGGACTTACGTGTCCGCGCTCGATGTGTTTTATCAAGTTCGCGAACACATCAGGTTCCAGAACCGTACAACCGAACAGGCTCAAATCTTTTAAGTATAGGGTCCTGATATCGAGTTGAACGATGGGACCTCCGATAGCGCCCGCGACGGCGTAGCGTCCGCCTGGACGGAGGACCTCGAGCAGATCAGGCCATTGTGCCCCGCCAACCAAATCGATCACGACATCGATATTGTCCCGCCCCTTTCTTTCGACAATGCTTTCTTCTCGTGTAAGCGTCTGTTGCGCACCGAGACGACGGATATCGTCGATCTTTGACGGGCTGGTTACGGCGGTGACTTCTGCACCGCGCGCCAGTGCCAGCTGTATCGCCGCAGAACCGACACCTCCGGACGCACCCGTGACCAGCACCTTGTCGCCGGCTTTCGTTTGCGATCTCGCCAGGAGATTTTCCGCCGTGGAATAGGAACAAGGGAAAGAGGCGAGCTCGACATCCGACAGCGAGCTTTCGACACCATAAGCATGTTTTGCGGCAACAACGGTGTATTCGGCAAACCCTCCGTCGCATTCCGACCCAAAATACCAGGGTCGGTTCAGCTCTTTGCCCTCGGCCTCTTGGACGCATGGTTCGATCAAGATCCGTTCATCGATCCGGTCCGTGCTGACGTCCTCGCCCACGGCAACAATACGACCGCAAACGTCTGCCCCCTGGATGCGCGGGAATTGAATGGGTTCTCCAGACCAACTGGCATCTTCGCTTGAACCATCACTCTTGGAATACCACGCGGTTCGCGTATTGATATCGGTATTGTTGACGCCGGCTGCGGCCACGCGAACCAGAACTTCCCGAGGACCCGGAGAAGGCACGGGTATGTCGCCCCGCACAGAAAGTTTGTCGGGACCACCATGCCCGGTAAGCAATACGCCTCGCATTGTTTTGGGAATTTCTTTCATAACCAAAACTTAAATACCGGATGCCGTGGGCGTAAAGTCCTGCAATATCGGTGAGGTGCGCTCTTGATGCAGTGGACGGCTCCCACCCGCCGGCATCTAGGTGCCAAAGTGGTGGTTC
>CAYOAD010000227.1:0-6069 GCA_964401845.1 uncultured Rhodospirillaceae bacterium
AAATACATGAACATGACACCGCTCTTCGTGGAGCAAATATCAACCAGTGGAGCCGCCGCCTGAAAAAATGTGCGAAAGATTCTGGACACTACCTCGATGAGGCTGCGTTTGCATGACCCGGCTGTCAGAGATCTGGCGGTCTGCGGTCCAGGCTGTAACCCGTTATCCCTTGCTGGGTCTGCCGGGAATCTTCGCTGCCGGTATGATTTTCTGGGGTGGCTTCAACTGGAGCCTGGAACTGACCAACACAGAGAGTTTTTGCGTCTCCTGCCACGCCATGAAGGAGTTCTTGTACAAGGAGTATCGCTCATCCATCCATTTCGCCAACCGCACCGGGGTACAGGCGTCCTGCCCCGACTGCCACGTGCCGCGGGAATGGGTGCACAAGGTTATCCGAAAGGTGAACGCGACGAACGAGTTGTTCCATTGGATCAGGGGATCGATCAATACCCCGGAAAAGTTCGAGGCGAAACGGCACACCCTGGCCAAGAGCGTCTGGTCAAGCATGCAGCGAACGGACTCACGGGAATGCCGCAATTGCCACCACATCAATTCGATGGATGCGAAGGAACAGACGGTACGGTCCAGGACCATGCATGAATTGGCGGTTGGGTGGAAAATGACTTGTATCGAATGCCACCAGGGCATCGTTCACACGCTGCCCAAAGGGTACGACAAGGAACTCCAGATGGACGAACTTCACGACCGGATGGAGGACGAGAAAGTGGACTGCAAGCTGTGCCACGAGGGTATGGCGGGCGCCAGGAAAGACGACGGATGGGATTAGTAAAGACGGTGCAACGCCCGTTTCGGCGGGAATGGTTTTTAGCGGGGGTGAGAACAGGAGGGTGGTATGTTTGTACGTAGGCCGGTAATCGGCGGTTTGGTGGCTTTTGCCGTGTTGGCATTCAGTCAAACGGGGTGGGCGCAGTCCGCGTCCCCATCGACGCTGAAATTGGGCAAGGAACTGTTCAAGGAGAATTGCGAGGTATGCCACCAGGCGGATGCCATCGGGCAACCGGGCGTGGCGCCGTCGCTAACCAACCAAGAGTTATTGCAGATCAGTTCCGACAAGTTCCTTGAGGCGACCATTAGGGACGGCCGGGAAGATACCGGCATGCCGCCTTTCGCTCATCTGGGCCGCAAGAACGTGCGGGCCATCGTCGGCTTTTTGAGATCCCACGCCAAGGGACCGAACCTGGCCGCCAAAGTTGACGCCCAACCCGACGCTCATGGCGACCCGCGCCTCGGCAAGCAGTGGTACAATTACATATGCTCCACATGCCACGGCGTCGCCGGCGACGGATACGAAGCCGGTGGTACCGGCACCGCGATCGGACTGCCGGGTTTCCTCGACAAGGTATCCGACGGCTTCATCCGCGAAACCATCAAGAAGGGCCGCTCCAATACGCGCATGCTGGCCTTCCAGGGGCCTGCCGCCCTCGCCAATCTCAACGATCAGGAGATTGACGACATCATCGTGTATTTGCGCGGTCTGGCGAAAAATTAGGTGGAGTAAGCAAGATGAAACGCACAAAGAAACTTCTGTCGCGCCGCGACATGCTTAAAAGCAGCGCCTTCATAACCTCGGCCGCTGCCGGCACCGGCTACATGGTGGGTGCCAATCCCGAACTGGAAATCGCCACGGCCGAAGCCCAGGAGAACGAGGACGAGCGCACGACGGCCATCGCGCAATGCCCTTATTGTGGCGTCGGCTGCGGCACCATCATCCAGGCCGAAGGTGGCAAGATCGTCTCCATGCGGCCAGACAAGGACCACCCGACCAATTACGGTCTGCAATGCATCAAGGGTCTGACAGCCGCAGAACCGATGTACGTCGACCGCATGGAGGGTGATTCTTACGTCCGTAAGGACGTTTGGGCCGAATGGAACAAACCGGGCCATGGCGACATGGAGTTCATTTCCGAGACCAAGGGCTCGTTTGACGAGGAACATTTCGTTCGCGTCCCCTACCACGACGCCTCCGAAATGGTGGCGCACAAGGTGGCCCATTTTGCCAAGGCGCACGGTGGTAATTCGATCGCGCTATACGGTTCCGGCCAGTTGACGATGGAAGGCCAGTACCTCGAGAATCTGTTTCTCAAGGGCGTGCTGGGCTCCAACACCATCGAGGCCAACGCTCGCATGTGCATGACATCCGCCGTCACCGGCTATTTTGCGACGCTTGGCTCCGACACGCCGCCGCTGGCGTATGAGGATATCGAGCTTTGCGACATGATGATGCATTTCGGGCACAACGCCCGTGAATCGCATCCGATCATTTTTTGGCGGGCCGCCGATCACAAACGCAAGAACAACATCCCGACGGTTATCGTCGATCCGCGCCGCACCGGCACGGTGATGGGCTACGAGGACATCAATGCCGACAACACGGTCCATGTCCCGATCCTCAACGGCGACATCAGCTTCCTCAATTCGATCGCCCACGTTCTTCTGAAAGACCACAAGGACGTTATCGATTGGGACTTCGTGAAGGAACACACGACCGGCGGCCAGGAGTATGTCGATGGTGTGCTTGCCGACTACAGTCCGGAACAGGTTCAGGACCGCATGGGCGGACCCAACCATGACGTCTCGCCCGAATTGATTCGCAAGGTGGCGGGCATGTTCGCCGACGCCACCCGCAAACGCCTGGCCCGCGCCAAGGGCACGCAGAAGGGCGGTTACGGCGGTGTCATCATCATGTGGGGCATCGGCTACAACCAGCACATCCACGGCCAATACAACGTGATTTCGATCATCAATCTGCTGACCCTGACCGGCAACCTCGCCAAGCCCGGCTGCGGACCGTTCTCGATGACCGGCCAGCCCAATGCCATGGGTGAACGCTTTACAGGCGGTCTGACAGGGCGTTTGCCGTTCAACAAGCCGCTTTCCGACGTGCAACACCGTCTCAACATGGCTAAGGCCTGGCGGGTGCCGGAAAAGAACCTCATCAACGCGATGAATTCGAAGAATCCGGGGTATGCCGTCGGCATGATGGAAAGGGCGTTGAAAGACGAGGTCAAGGCGATGTTCCTGGTCTACGCCACACACATCGATCTGCCCGACCTCTATAATCTCGTACGGCCCGCCCTGATGAAGACATTCAATGTCGTCCAGGAGATCTACCGTCACGCCCCCAACAACCTCTATGCCGACGTCATCTTCCCGGCGGCGACATGGGGTGAGGTGCAGGGCGTCTACATCAGCTCGGAACGGCGCATCAATCTTTGCGAGAAGGCAGCGGATCCGCCTCCGGGTTGCCGCCCCGACATGGACATGGTGATCGACAAGGCCAAGGAGATCGGTACGCTGCTGGGCCTCGATATGGAGAAGGTCCTGCCATACAAGAAGCTGGACGATGGGACTTACGATGCGGAAGAGGTTTTCCGCGATGTCATCCGGGCTTCCGCCGGCACGGACACGGATCTCACGGGCATTCTCGAAGTCGAGAAGCTCGACAAGATCTCACCCTATGAGCAGTTGAAGGAGCTCCGCGGCATCCAATGGCCGGCGCCAAGCTACGAGACGGCCCAAGAGGGCGGCACCAAGCGCCGCTATATGTTGCAGGAGGGTGATTGGGCCGGAAAGCCCTACGGCTATTTCCGCACCAGTGACGGCAAAGTCCATATGAAGCTCTGCAAACAGGATTATTCCGACCGTGAAGCGATGGCCGAAAAACTGATGAAGTTCGGGGTCGAGGACGAGCTTTACACCATCGACCATATGGACCTGATCGTGGAAGCCCGCGACAAGGGATTGACGCCCGATATCCCGGACGAGAAATACCGCGGCATTCATTGGGAGAAGGTGCCCGCCGACAAGTATCCGTACTGGATGGGTTTAGGTGTGGTGTACGAGCACTTCCATACCGCCAAGTCCAACCGCAGCCCGACGACCCGCCGTCTAGTGCCGGAGATGTATGTTGAAATGCACGAGCTGGACGCCAAGGATCTCGGCATTAAGGACGGTGACAAGGTTCGCGTCATCACGCGTCGCGGCTCGCTGGAGGCGCGCGCCCAGGTCGGTACGAACAGTCTGGTGAAGCCGGCGCGGAATAATGTCCCGCGTGGCTACATGTTCGGTCCTTGGAACCTTTCGGTGGCGGATAGCGCCGATCCCAAGAAGAACAAATGGCTGGCCAACGGCATCACCAGCCGAATCTGGGATCCCGTATCCGGGCAGGTCGACTTCAAGAAAAGCGCCTGCCGCATCGAGAAGATCTGACGAGGCGGTCCGTTCCGTTTCCTGTTGGAGCGGCACATGAAGCGAAGAACATTTATCCGGGTCCTGGGCACGGGGGCGGTTGCCGTCATCGTGCCCGGGTCCGCCCGCTCGGCGAAGTATCAGCCGGGTCTCAGATATCTGCGCCCGCCGGGTGCGCTGGCGGAGGAGGAGTTCCTCGCGCGGTGTATTCATTGCGGCCAGTGCGGCGAGGCCTGTCCCAACCGCTGCATTAAATACTTCGGCTATCAGAACGGACTGAGTTCCGTCGATACGCCCTATATCACGCCGCGCGAAAAGGCCTGCATCCTCTGCATGAAATGCGGCGATGTATGCCCGACCGGCGCCATCCAGCCGATCAAACGCGAGGCAAAAGCCATCCTGGACGGCGTCAAGATGGGACACGCCGTCGTGGACGAAAGTCTCTGCCTGTCGTTTCAGGGCAAGACCTGCGGCGTCTGTTACCGGGCCTGCCCGCTGCCGGACGTCGCCATCTACGTGGCGCGGCTGGAGCAGCCCCACGTGACCGACAAATGCGTCGGTTGCGGCCTTTGTGAACGCTCGTGCATTCAGTTGCCGCAGGCCATCCGGGTATTCCCCAGCCATGGCTGAGCTGGCGACCGATAGTCCCCAAGACGCCGCCAAGCCGTTCTTCCTGTGGCGGCACCTGAATAAGCTCCGCTGGATGACACTGTGCACCGTTTTCGCGATGCTGGTGTTGATCCCGTTTCTTCACGTCTATCAGACCTACACGGCGGCTCATGCCTACGACCTTTTGGCGCCGTCTGAAAAGCGGCTCTACGACGTGATGGAGGCCCTGACGGCGCCGTTCGTCGCCGATCCGGAAAACGACCTCGATGCCGTGAAAGGCAATACCTGGTCGGGATCGTTTTGGAGCTACAAGATTTCCGACCCGCTCGCTGTCCTGGGTCAAAGCGCTGCCGGTCTCGGCCTTCACTGGCCCTTCGTTTTGACCGCACTGTTGCCGGTCCTGGTGACCGTCGTCTTCGGCCGCATATTCTGCGGCTGGATTTGCCCCGCCACCCTGATTTACGAACTCAACACCAACTTTGCGGCCTGGCTGCGCTGGGCCGGTCTCAACCCCGGCGCCCGCGTTTTCGACAAGCGCTGGAAATACGGCATTCTGGCCGCCGGACTGGGACTGTCCGCGGTCAGCGGTACCGTTTTGGTGGCCGGTGTCTATCCACCGGCCATTATCGGGCGGGAAATATACTACGCCGTGGCGTTGGGCGGCTTCGGAATCGGTTCGGCGTTTTTCCTCGGTACGCTACTGTTCGACATTCTGGTGGCTCGGCGCGGTTTCTGCCGCTACGTCTGCCCCGGCGGGGCACTTTATTCGCTGCTCGGCCGTTACCGCCTGGTACGGATCCGCCGCATCGTGGAGACTTGTAATGACTGCGCAAAGTGCAACGCGGTTTGCGAATTCGGCCTCGACCCTTTGCGGGACGGGTTCGGCCAGGAGTGCAACAACTGCACGGCTTGCATGGCGGTTTGTCTGACCGACGCTCTGACGTTTGTAATGAGACCCACCGATCTGCCCGCCCAGGGCCCAGGGCATTTGGGACGTAAGCACAGAGAAAGCGTGAGTTCGCCATGAAGCGCCGCAGCTTCACCCGAGGTACTTTGATGGTCGGTGCCGTGCTGGCCGCCAGTACCCTTCCCTACGGTTTGTCCCAGCTTCTGTCGCCGGGATTGGCCCAGCCCAAGCGCAACTACCTGAGACCCCCCGGCGCTTTGAAGGATGACGACCAATTTATCGCCGCCTGCATCGGCTGCGGAGTGTGCGGAGAGGTTTGCCCGCCCCGCTGTATAATATTCCAC